>NZ_LIRJ01000142.1 GCF_001419745.1 Streptomyces silaceus
CGCTCCGTCCTTCCCGGGTGCCCCCTGGTTCACCTTTCACATAAGCGTCGTCAAGAGTCCCCGCGCCCCGTCTTGCGGATTTCCGGTAAGGAATGCATGGGGGTCCGGAGAATTGATCATCGCGTGGCTTGATCAATTCCGGAATCGCGTCGGATCTCACTTCGCACGCCTCTCCGGTCACCGAACGGAGTATCGATAGTTCACCGCTTGGAACGGCGCAAACCGGGACGTTCGGCCTCTTGGGGCGCTCCCGAGGGGTGTGTAACGTCCGCGTTTCTCCCTCCCCGGAGAGCCGCTCCGACCTGCGAATACCCCGTTCCGGCAGCCCTCCGCAGCACGTTTCTGTCGGTGTTGTCAAGCCCCGAGATATGCCCTGACCTGCGAAAACGCCATTCAGAAGAGGCGGTTCTCGTGTTAGGATGGATAGCCACGGAAGGGGTACCTGTCACATGACGTTCAAGGTTGGCGACACCGTGGTCTATCCCCATCACGGGGCCGCGCTGATCGAGGCCATCGAAACTCGCCAGATCAAAGGCGTGGACAAGACCTACTTGGTGCTGAAGGTCGCCCAGGGCGACCTGACGGTGCGTGTGCCAGCGGACAATGCGGAGTTCGTCGGCGTGCGTGATGTGGTCGGTCAGGATGGACTGGACCGGGTCTTCGAGGTGCTGCGCGCGCCGTACGCCGAAGAGCCCACGAACTGGTCGCGTCGCTACAAGGCGAATCTCGAGAAGCTCGCCTCCGGCGATGTCATCAAGGTCGCGGAAGTCGTGCGCGACCTGTGGCGTCGGGAGCGCGAGCGCGGTCTTTCCGCCGGTGAGAAGCGGATGCTCGCCAAGGCTCGCCAGATCCTGGTGAGCGAGCTCGCCCTCGCGGAGAACACGAACGAGGACAAGGCCGAGGCCCTGCTCGACGAGGTCCTCGCGTCCTGACGCGGACGGCCTGAGGAGCATGCCCCGCGTATGCCCTGGCTGTCGTGCGCTTGCCCAGGCGCAGTAATGCCGCGGTGCCCGCTGACCCTTCAAGGAGTCGCCGGGCGCTGCGGCATGTTCGTACCCAGGTATTTCTCGGTACTTCTCGATATCTCTCGTACCCAGGCAGACACGTGTTGCGGCCCCCAGGGAGCCGTGTTTGGCGTGCCGGGCTCGGGCAGCTGGCTCGACCAGATGTCACGGAAGGGTCCGGTCAAGGCGTCGCGCCCGGCACGGTGTGGCCATACCCATGTCGGCCGAGCACACAAACCTGAACGGAACCGATGACTAGCGAATCCCGTACCGCGGTGGTCATTCCGGCGGCAGGACGGGGCGTACGCCTCGGCCCTGGCGCCCCCAAGGCGCTTCGAGCGCTGAACGGCACCCCGATGCTCATCCACGCCGTGCGCGCGATGGCCGAGTCCCGTGCCGTCTCCCTCGTCGTCGTGGTGGCGCCGGCCGACGGCGCCCCCGAGGTGAAGACCCTCCTCGACGACCACGCGCTGCCCGAGCGCACCGACTTCCTCGTCGTCCCCGGCGGCGACACCCGCCAGGAGTCCGTGCGGGCCGGTCTGGACGCCCTGCCGCCCGGCTTCGACATCGTGCTCGTGCACGACGCGGCCCGCCCGCTCGTGCCCGTCGACACGGTCGACGGCGTCATCGAGGCCGTCCGCGACGGAGCGGGCGCCGTCGTCCCCGCGCTGCCGCTCGCGGACACCGTCAAGCAGGTCGAGCCGCAGGCCGCGGGGGTGCCCGAGCCCGTCGTGGCCACGCCCGAACGGGCGAGGCTGCGCGCCGTGCAGACCCCGCAGGGCTTCGACCGCGCGCTCCTCGTGCGCGCCCACGAGTCCGTCACCGAGAACGTCACGGACGACGCGAGCATGGTCGAGCAGCTCGGCGAGGCGGTCGTCGTGGTGCCCGGACACGAGGAGGCGTTCAAGGTGACGCGCCCCCTCGACCTCGTACTCGCCGAAGCCGTGCTCGCGCGCAGGAGGGCCAACGATGGCTTCTGAGACCCCCGGGACCCCGGCTCCCGTCCTGCCCCTGGTCGGCATCGGCACCGACATCCACGCCTTCGAGGAGGGCCGCGAGCTGTGGTGCGCGGGCCTGAAGTGGGAGGGCGAGGGCCCCGGCCTCGCCGGGCACTCCGACGCCGACGTCGTCGCGCACGCGGCGTGCAACGCGCTGTTCTCCGCGGCCGGCCTCGGCGACCTCGGCGCGCACTTCGGCACGGGCCGCCCCGAGTGGTCCGGCGCCTCCGGGCTGACGCTGCTCACCGAGGCCGCCCGCATCGTGCGGGACGCCGGCTTCACCGTCGGCAATGTCGCGGTGCAGGTCATCGGCCCCCGGCCGAAGATCGGCAAGCGTCGCGAGGAGGCGCAGAAGGTCCTCTCCGAAGCGGTCGGCGCGCCCGTCTCGGTCTCCGGGGCGACCACCGACGGCCTCGGATTCCCCGGCCGCGGCGAGGGTCTGCAGGCGATCGCGACCGCGTTGGTCGTACGTACGGCGGGCCGAGGCTGATATTCGGGGTAGTGGTACGCCGCGTACCGGCGTATGCCTCGTACAGCCAGCCGCCCACGAAGGAGTGACATCCATGTCCGCCGCACTGTCCGACGACCTCAAGCAGCTGCTCGACACCCCCGTCTTCGTCTCCGTCGCCACCATCCAGCCCGACGGCAGCCCCCAGGTCTCCCCGGTCTGGGTCAAGCGCGACGGCGACGACCTGCTCTTCTCCACCACGATCGGCCGCCGCAAGGAGAAGAACCTGCGGCGCGACCCGCGCGTGACGGTGCTGTTCCAGCCCTTCGACGCCCCGTACTCGTACGCGGAGATCCGCGGCACCGCGGAGCTGACCACCGAGGGCGGGCAGGAGCTCATCGACGAGCTGTCGGTGAAGTACACCGGAAAGAAGTACGCGGAGTTCAACCCGGCCTCCAAGGACGACGCCGAGCGCGTCGTCGTCCGGGTCGTCGCCCGCAAGGTCGTCGGCAGCATCTGAGGGGCGCCGCAACGTCACAGTTCCGTGCCCCGTGTCCCCATGGGGCACGGGGCACTGCCCCGCGCCCACTACCCTGGAGTGGTGACGATTCGCCTGTACGACACCAGCGCCCGGCAGATCCGTGACTTCAGCCCGCTCAACAGCGGTTGTGTCTCGATCTACCTGTGTGGTGCCACCGTCCAGGCGGCGCCGCACATCGGGCACATCAGGTCCGGACTGAACTTCGACATCATGCGCCGCTGGTTCACCTACCGCGGCTACGACGTGACGTTCGTGCGCAACGTGACCGACATCGACGACAAGATCATCAGGAAGTCGGCCGAGCAGGACCGCCCCTGGTGGTCGATCGGGTACGAGAACGAGCGCGCGTTCAACAACGGCTACGACGCCCTCGGCTGCCTCCCGCCCACGTACGAGCCGCGTGCCACCGGCCACATCACCGAGATGGTCGAGATGATGCGCGGCCTCATCGAGCGCGGCCACGCCTACGAGTCCGAGGGCAACGTCTACTTCGACGTGCGCTCCTTCCCGTCGTACCTGGAGCTCTCCAACCAGGAGCTGGACAACCTGCTCCAGCCCGAGAGCGAGGGCGAGACCGGCAAGCGCGACCCGCGCGACTTCGCCATGTGGAAGGCCGTCAAGCCGGGCGAGCCCAGCTGGGAGACGCCCTGGGGCCGCGGCCGACCGGGCTGGCACCTGGAGTGCTCGGCCATGGCCCACAAGTACCTGGGCACCGAGTTCGACATCCACGGCGGCGGGATCGACCTGATCTTCCCGCACCACGAGAACGAGATCGCCCAGGCCAAGGCCTTCGGTGACGC
The DNA here is from genome assembly GCF_001419745.1 of Streptomyces silaceus. Taxonomy (GTDB): domain Bacteria; phylum Actinomycetota; class Actinomycetes; order Streptomycetales; family Streptomycetaceae; genus Streptomyces; species Streptomyces silaceus. The sequence goes on from NZ_LIRJ01000142.1 coordinate 3,792, forward strand.
CTTCGCGCGCTACTGGGTGCACAACGGCTGGGTCACCATGAGCGGCGAGAAGATGTCGAAGTCCCTCGGGAACTCGGTCCTCGTCAGCGAGATGGTCAAGCAGTGGCGCCCGATCGTCCTGCGCTACTACCTGGGCACCCCGCACTACCGCTCGATGATCGAGTACAGCGAGGAGGCCCTGCGCGAGGCCGAGTCGGCGTTCGCCCGCATCGAGGGCTTCGTGCAGCGCGTGGTGGAGAAGGCCGGCGGGGTCGTCGACCCGGCCGCCGAGGTGCCGCCCGCGTTCGCCGAGGCCATGGATGACGACCTGGGCGTCCCGCAGGCGCTCGCCGTCGTGCACACCACGGTCCGCCAGGGCAACAGCGCCCTGGCCGCCGACGACAAGGAGGCCGCCGTGGCGCGCCTCGCCGAGGTGCGGGCCATGCTCGGCGTCCTCGGCCTCGACCCGCTCGACGAGCACTGGGGCGGTGGCGAGGGCGACCGCGGCGAGGATCTGCACGGCGTCGTGGACACCCTCGTCCGGCTGGTCCTCGACCAGCGCGAGGCCGCCCGCGGCCGCAAGGACTGGGCCACGGCCGACGCGATCCGCGACCAGCTCAACCAGTCGGGCCTCGTCATCGAGGACAGCCCGTCCGGGCCGCGCTGGACGCTCGGACCGCGCTAGCCGCCCGCTGATGTGCCGCCCGGCCTTCCGGGCGGCACACTTCATAGACGTACACCTCGTGCGCGTACGCAGGTACGCGCCCACGCATCACGACAGACAGGTAGGTCATGGCCGCTAACAACCGCCGCATGTCCGGCAAGAAGGGCGCGCAGGTCGGCAGCGGCGGCAATCGGCGCCGCGCACTGGAGGGCAAGGGCCCGACGCCGCCCGCCGAGATGCGCAAGGGGCATGTGAAGAACCGCATCGCCAACGCCAAGGCCAAGAAGGCCGCGGGCCGCCGCCCCGCGCCGAAGGGCCGCGGCGGCAAGTCCGCCTCCGAGCTGGTCGTCGGGCGCAACCCCGTCGTCGAGGCGCTGCGCGAGGGCGTGCCCGCGAACACGCTCTACGTCCAGCAGTTCATCGACAACGACGAGCGGGTGCGCGAGGCGCTGCAGCTCGCCGGGGAGCGCGGCGGCATCCACCTGATGGAGGCGCCGCGGCCCGAGCTGGACCGCATGACGAACGGCCTCAACCACCAGGGGCTCGTGCTCCAGGTGCCGCCGTACGAGTACGCGCACCCCGAGGACCTCGTCGCCGCCGCGTTCGACGAGGGCGAGGACCCGCTGATCGTCGCCCTGGACGGCGTGACGGACCCGCGCAACCTCGGCGCGGTCGTGCGGTCCGTGTCCGCGTTCGGCGGCCACGGCGTCGTCGTACCGGAGCGGCGTGCGGCCGGGATGACGGCCGGCGCGTGGAAGACGTCCGCGGGTACGGCGGCGCGCACGCCGGTCGCCCGCGCGACGAACCTGACGCGCGCCCTCGAGCAGTACAAGAAGGCGGGCGTCGCGGTGGTCGGCCTGGCCGCGGACGGTGAGCACGAGGTCGGTGACCTGGAGGCCCTCAGCGGTCCCGTCGTCATCGTCGTCGGCAGCGAGGGCAAGGGGCTCTCGCGGCTGGTCGGCGAGACGTGCGACTTCCGGGTGCGGATCCCCATGCCGGGCGGGGCGGAGTCCCTGAACGCCGGTGTGGCGGCGGGTGTCGTCCTGTACGAGGCCGCCCGGCGCCGCGGCTAGTTCCTCCGGATGTCCGGGCCGTCGTTGATCGCTTGACGCGGCCCGGACATTTCTGCGTGGTCAAGGCAGTGTCCTAAACACACATCACTCGGTTAGATGAGTGTGGACACCAGAACATCCCGCACACCCACGGGGGGAAGCTCGTCGGGGTTCGACGACACTCCCGCGCTGAGCATGGTGAAGGTGCCGAGCGACCCGGCGCAGGTCATCGTCAATCACGCGAGCTTCCGCGTGCAGCTTCCCGCCGCTGGGCGCACTCAATCCCCGCGAATCTCACGGCACTTGGGCCGAACCGACGAGACGGTGCGCATCCCCGTCGTCGGCACGACGGCCAAGCGCCGCGCGCCCGTCGTCTGGAGCGGGAAGTCCGAGCCGGGCGACCCCGGCGCGACCGGCCTGCTCCAGGCCGTGCGCGGCACCGGCGTACGCCGAACGGCCGAGGGCCCCTTCGACGACGGCGGCGCCACCCAGGTCATCCCGCGCGTCGAGATCGACGAAGGACCCGAGACCGCGCAGACGCCCGCCGTCGGCGGCCCCGGCGAGCCCGAGACGCGCCTGCTGCCGCAGATGCGGCTGCCCAGCAGCGACTACGACGAGAGACTCGCCGAACAGGGCGAGGACCACGACGCGTACGAGGACGACGAGGACGACGGCACGGGCACCGAGCGGGCCCGGCGGCACGGGGCCGACCCGGTCCGGCACGCCTACTACCCCGGGCGCCGGATGAACCTCGGCGTCGTGCTGCTCCCGCTGCGCGTCTTCCTCGGCTTCATCTCCATCTACGCCGGCATGGGCAAGCTCTGCGACCCCGTCTACTTCGACGGCGGCGAGCGCGGCTCCATGGTCAAGTGGCTGAACTCGCTGCATCCCTGGGCGCTCGCCGAGCCGCTGCGCGACTTCGCGCTCCAGCACCCCGTGGGCGCCGGGCTCAGCATCGCCTTCCTCCAGGTCATCGTCGGCGTGCTGACGGTGCTCGGGCTCTGGCAGCGGGTCGCCGCCTCGATCGGCGTGCTGCTGTCGGCGGCGCTCATCGTCACGGTCAGCTGGAAGACGGTCCCCGCCTATGACGCGCCGGACATCATCTACCTCGCCGCCTGGTCGCCGCTGATCATCGCGGGCGCCCCCGTCTACTCCGTCGACGGCCGTCTCGCCGGTGAGGCCTGGCGCACGCTCGGGCCGCGCGCCGACATCTGGGACCTGCGCCGGCGCGTGCTGCGCAGGGGCGGACTCGTCGGCGCGGTCGCCGTCGGCGTCACGCTGCTGGTCGGGTCGCTGCTCGGCGGCGCGGTGCGCGACGCGGACCGGGTCACCGTGCCCGGCCCCGGCGAGGCCCCGCGCAACGAACTGCCGGGCTCCCCGCTCCCGCAGGACCCCGCGAAGAGGAAGCAGAGCCGTCAGTCGCAGTCGCCGTCCTCCTCCGCCGGGACGTCCCCGACGCAGGGCAGCTCCGCGTCCCCGACGCAGGGCGCGACGGCGCCGGGCACGGCCCGCGAGACCGGCACGGCCGGCTCCACGCAGCAGCCCAGCCAGACGCAGGGCAGCTCCACGGCCGGCCAGGCCCCGCCGCAGCAGTCGGCGCCGCAGCAGCAACAGCAGCAGCAGCCGCCCGCCTCGACCTCCGGTCCCGCCTCCAGCGGCGGCGGGAGCACGGGCGGCAGCGGCGGCCCGAGCGGCTCGGGCGGCGGCTCCGGCGGCGAGCGGCCCGGCCTGCTGGGCGGTGTGTTCGGCCGCTGATCCGCCGGTGGTACGACGAAGGGGCCCCGCACCATTCCCGGTGCGGGGCCCCTTCGTCGTACGCGGCGCGGGAGAAGCCGTCTCTCAACGGCTCTGCGCGGCAAGCTCCTTGGCGGCCTCGGTGAGGTCCTTCGCGGTGTCGATGGCGCGCCAGTAGGCGCCCTGCGGCAGCGGGAAGCCCGCCAGGCGCTTCTCGCGGGCCAGCCGCGGGAACGTGGTGCGCTCGTGGTCGCCGAGGTCCGGCAGGAGCGCGGTGAAGGACGCCGAGAAGACGTACACGCCCGCGTTGATGAGGTACGGGGACGGCGGGGCCTCGATGAAGTCCGTGATGTGGCCGAACGCGTCCGTCTCGACGGCGCCCCACGGAATGCGGGGGCGGGCCAGGGCGAGGGTCGCGGTGGCGTCGCGCTCGGCGTGGAAGGCCGCCATGTCGCGCAGGGAGAAGCGGGTCCAGATGTCGCCGTTCGTCGCGTACCAGGGCTGGTCCGCGTGCGGCAGGTGCCGGGCGGCGTACTTGAGGCCGCCGCCGCGGCCCAGGGGCTCCTTCTCGACGACCGTGCTGACGTTCAGCGGGAGGTCGGCGGAGTCGAGCCACTCCTGGAGGACCTCGGCGAGGTGGCCGCACGAGACGACGGCGTCGGTCACGCCCTCGGCGGCCAGCCAGGCAAGCTGATGGCCGATGATCGGGGTCCCCGTGCCGGGGATCTCGACCATCGGCTTGGGCCGGTCGTCGGTGTAGGGGCGGAGGCGGGAACCCTGGCCTCCGGCCAGGACGACGGCCTGCGTGGGCTTCAGCGTGGTCATGCCGGAAACCCTACGCGGCGGTACGGGCAGGGCCGCTCAGCCGTTCTGGAAGGCGGCCACGCCCGACGCGAAGGACGTGTCGCAGACGGGCCTCGCGTACGACTGGGCGCGGCTCGGGCCGTAGGCCTGCACGGCGGCGCGGCCGAGTGCGCGGGCGATGGCGACACAGTGCCGGGCGAGCGACGGGTGGCGGTTCACCTCCTGCTGGAGGTGCGTCAGCGCGATGCCCGGGTTCTTCTCCTGGAGCTCCATGAGAAGGCGGTCGCGCAGGATGTCCTGCGGGGCGCGGGACTTGGCCGGCTTGGACAGGTTGTCGGCCGACGCGGTGAGCATCGATTCCGACGAGTTCCCCGACCAGTTGACGCTGGTGACCGCTAGGGTCCCGGAAAGCACCAGCATCACGGGCAGTACGAGGGCGAGGGTGCGGCCGATGCGGCGGGCGGGGCCCCGGTGCGCTCGGCGCGGCTTCTGGGTGTAGTTGGCGGAGTGCGTCACGCGTGTGAGCGTAGCGCTAGGTGATGATTTGGCGACATTTAGTCACTCGGTCGAGCGATGGAGGAGAAGGTTTCTCCAGAGTGATGTTGACGCCGCAGGGTCGAAATGACCCGGCTTGCCGGGGTATTTGTCGACAACCCGCCGGGTGCCCGCGAATGCACGCAAAGCGATCCGCGCGGCCACGCGAAAGGGCCCCGCACCGGAGTGCGGGGCCCTTCAGAAGATATGACGGGTCGTCAGTCGCTGAGGCGCTCGCCCGTCGACGTGGAGAACACGTGGGTCTCGCCCGGCCGCGGCACGACGTGCAGCTGGGTGCCCTTCTCCGGGACCTGGCGGCCGTTCACGCGGACCACGAGGTCCTTGTGCTCGCCGCCGACCTCGGCGGAGCCGTAGACGTAGCCGTCGGCGCCGAGCTCCTCGACGACGTTGACGGAGACGGCGAGGCCCGCCGGGGCGTCCTCGGTCTCCTTGGAGAGGGCCTTGGCGGCGGCGCCGTTCTGCTCGACGACGTCGAAGTGCTCCGGGCGGACGCCGACGGTGACCGTGCGGTCGCCGCGGTCGGCGGCGGCGGAGAGCGCCTCGCGGTTGACCGGCACCACGGAGTTGCCGAACTTCACGCCGCCGTCGGTGATCGGGACCTCGACCAGGTTCATGGCGGGGGAGCCGATGAAGCCGGCGACGAAGAGGTTCGCCGGGCGGTCGTACATGTTGCGGGGGCTGTCCACCTGCTGGAGCAGACCGTCCTTGAGGACCGCCACGCGGTCGCCCATGGTCATGGCCTCGACCTGGTCGTGGGTGACGTACACCGTGGTGATGCCGAGGCGGCGCTGCAGCGACGCGATCTGCGTACGCGTGGAGACGCGGAGCTTGGCGTCGAGGTTGGAGAGCGGCTCGTCCATGAGGAAGACCTGCGGCTCACGGACGATCGCGCGGCCCATCGCCACACGCTGGCGCTGGCCGCCGGAGAGCGCCTTGGGCTTGCGGCCCAGGTACTCGGTGAGGTCGAGGATCTTCGCCGCGTCCTCGACCTTCTGGCGGATCTCGGCCTTGTTGACGCCGGCGATCTTGAGCGCGAAGCCCATGTTGTCGGCGACGGTCATGTGCGGGTACAGCGCGTAGTTCTGGAACACCATGGCGATGTCCCGGTCCTTCGGCGGCAGGTGCGTGACGTCGCGGTCACCGATGCGGATGGCGCCGGCGTTCACGTCCTCCAGGCCCGCGAGCATGCGGAGCGAGGTGGACTTGCCGCAGCCGGACGGGCCGACGAGGACGAGGAACTCGCCGTCCGCGATCTCGATGTCGAGACCGTCCACGGCGGGCTTGTCGCCACCCGGGTAGATGCGGGTCGCCTTGTCGAACGTAACAGTGGCCATGGTGAGGGCCCCCTTCACCGGCAGGAACGTGCCGGACGATCCGAGTAGAGGGAGTGGTGTAGTCCACCTGGGTGAACTGCTCGTGACCGTACCCCGGAGCCCCGCGGTCTGTCAGTAGTCGGCGTGCGGTGAGCTTCGAGGAAATTTTCGACGGGCGCACGGGCGGTGTTGGTTACACTGCACGGGCACGCCCGGTGCGCGCCTCCTTAGCTCAGCTGGTCAGAGCGCCGCTCTTGTAAAGCGAAGGTCGTCGGTTCGAATCCGACAGGGGGCTCTACCCACTACCTGGGACAACGGCCCCGCGATCACTGATCGCGGGGCCGTTGACGGTAGAAGCTGACGGCAGTCGCCCTCAGCGACGCCGTTTGAGCAGGCGGTCCATGTGCCCCATGGCCTCACGGCGGTCGCCATCGCTGACGTGTGTGTAGACGTTCATCGTCACCGCGATCTGAGAGTGCCCCAGGATCTCCATGACGGTGCGGGGCGCGACCCCGGCCGCGAAGAGCAGCGACGCACAGCCGTGCCGAGTGTCGTGCAGGCGAACCTTCGGCAGCCCTGCGGACTCTGCGATCCGCAGGAACGAGCGGTACAGGTTCCGGGGCTCGATGGGGCGACCACTCCGCGTGGTGAACACGTGATCGCTGTCGTGCCACTCGGCGCCGGCCGCTGCTCGCTGCTGGGCCTGCCGCAGTCGCTGCCACCGAAGCGGCGCGACGCACATCAGCGGAATCGGGACCATGCGTGCGCGGCGGTTCTTCGTGGTGTCGAGGTACAGGTCTTTGCCGCCCCGATTCAGCGTCGTGCGCACCGTGAGGGTGCGGCGTTCAAGGTCTACGTCCGTCCATTGCAGCCCGAGGATTTCCCCCCGGCGCAGGCCGAGGGCAACGGCCAGGACGAACGCAGTGTGGAGCGGGTCGGAGCGCGAGGCTTCGAGGAAGGTCAGAGTCTGATCCAGGGACCAGGGGTTGAGCGCGCGCGGTTCGACGCGGGGCGCTGGAACCAACTGCACCACGTTGCGACTGATCAACTCCTCACGGCAAGCGGCCGTCAAAGCCGTGCGAAGCACGCGGTGCGCTTCCTTGGCGGTGGCCGCCGATGCCTGCGTGGTCACCTTCGCGACCATCTGCCGAACGTTGGCTGTCGTCAGCGATTCCAAACGTCGACTGCCGAGAAGCGGCACGAGGTAGAGGCGCACGTGCATCTCGTACTTCACGTACGTGGTGCGCTTTCGATGGGGCTCGATGTACTCCGCGAGCCAGTACGGCAGCCACTCGGAGAGCTTGGCGGAGCGGGAGGGCGTAGGGATGCCTTGGCGGTCCCGCCTGACAAGCTCCTGGCGCTTTTCGTCGCACTCCTCCCACGTGGCGCCGTAGACCGTCTTGCGCTTGCGAGTGCCGTCCGGTTGGGGCACGTAGACGCGTGCCTCATAGCGTCCGTCCTTGCGCTGCCAGATGCTGCCGGCGCCGTTGGGGTTCCTCTTGCGGGGGGACATCAGGCTGCTTCCTCCAAGCGGTCATGCATGAACTGACGGACTGCGTCGGCGGGAATCCGGCGGCACCGGCCGGACTGGAAACTGCGAAGTTCTCGGGAGCGGATGAGGTCGTAGACCTTGCTGCGGCTGAGGCGCAGTGCGTCCATCACTTCGGAGACCGTGAGCGCCTGGTGGGTGGTGGGCAGGGGGGTACTCATCGCGGCTCGTCTCCCTAAGCGGAGTGATTTAGCCCGGGGCGCGGGCGTATCTGTCCGAGGCTCGGATTTCTGCGTCATCGCGTCATCTGTGTCACCCGCAGCGGATGACCTGCGGTTTTGAGTGACGTAGAGGGTTGGGCTGCGTCACCCTTCTGCGTCACCGATGACGAACGCGATGACGCAGGTGACGCACGATGACGCAGCGGCAGGCCGTCTGCGTCACCCCTATACGCACAGGTGAGGGGACGTTTTCTGCCCTCGGGTGACGCAGGTGACGCAGCGTCTTCCCTCTTAGGACAAAAGAAGGGGTGTCTGTTGGTAGTTGGTGCGCCTTAGGGCGTGAAGAAGGAGCCGCTGCGCGGCGCGTCCTTCGGGCGGCGTTCCGCCGAACAGCAAGAGGAGCACGCCTCGCGGTGGCTGGTGCTCTTCTTGCTTGTTCGGGCGAGCCCGTGTGGTCGCGGGTCAGAAGGCTCGCTTCTGCTCGTGTGGCGGTGGGTCTTCGCGGCGGGTCATTTCGAGGTAGCGGCCCTCTTTGGTGCGCCCGGAGTCGATGAGGACGCCCCGGGCGGCGAGGGTCGGTTGGAGACGCTTGAGGCGGTCGGAGAGGACCTTGCCGGTGGTCGGCCACCCCTTGGGCAGGGGGCGCACCTCGTCGCTGCTGTAGAGGCCGCTGAGGAGGTGCAGCCACTCCGTGGACGTCATCCGCTGCGCTCCGCCGGGGGCGATCGTCTCGGCGTGCCGGAGGACGGTCTGCGCGAGCAGGTCTCCCTCGATCACGTCGTCGTTCAGGTCGTCCAGGCTCGCCCGGTAGGCGGCGAGTGAACCGAGCCCGGTCGCGGCATCGAGCTGCGCACACAGATGCGCGAAGTCCGCCATCCGCAGGTCGGTTGGCGTCTCCGCCTGCACGGCCCGGACCTTGACGGTGAGGTCCAACAGCGACCCGAGGACGACGGGCAGCACTTTCTCGTAGTCCGCCCACAGCTCCGCTTCTGTACGCCGGACCTTGGGTCGCTCTAGGCGCAGGGGGAGGAGGCGTTCGGCGAGGTCGGGGCGGATGACGCCGACGTCGATGCCGGTCAGGAGCAGGGGGCGGCGGTAGCCGACGCGGAAGACGTCGCCGTCGGTGAACAGGGCGCGCTTGACGCTTTCGGCGCCGGTGACGATGCAGCACATGGCGTCGGACAGGTCCGGGGTCATGTGGGAGAGGTTGTCCAGGGCCGTGACCCAGCCCGCCGCCACGGCCGCGATCAGGTTCTCCTCGTCCTTGGGCGCGCGTCGTAGGTCGCCGGTCATGCCCTCCACGATGCGGATGAGCATCCGCCCGCCAGTGGACTTGCCCGCGCCCTGCGGCCCGGTCAGGAACGGCGCCGGGACGGGGACGGACGGGCCGAGGCAGCCGATGAGCCAGGCAAGGGCGAGGGATTCGGTGTCGGCGGTGGCGAAGTTGCACAGCCGCATCAGCAGGTCGATGCCCTTGCCGTCGGTGTCCTTGACTGGCAGGGGCAGTTCCCCGGTGAGCTGGGTACGCCGCCAGCACACCTCACGTGGGTCAGGCACGGTGATCTCCCAGCCGGTGGGGTGGATACGCACGGACTGCCCGTCGTCGCGGCCCAGGTCCAGCCACGTGGCCCCGTCAAAGCCCGGGGCGACGCGGATGTGCACGGGCTGCACGTCCTCGCTCAGCGCGAGGGCCTCGATGAGGTCCAACGCTTCCTTGATGGCGCTGCCGTTGAAGACGCCGCGTCCGTCGCGGAAGAGGCCGACCATGAGTTCCTGCCGGTGGCTTCCGGTGGTGCCCTGGGAGCGGATCGGGCGGGCCACGGGGTGGCCGTTGCGCTGCGCGTAGACGGTGCCGTCGGGGGTGCGGAAGTAGCGGAAGTGGGCTTGGGCGTAGTCGGTGATGACTTCGCGGGCGGGCGTCTTGTCGTCGTCAGCCACGATCACACCCCCAATGTGGTGCGGGCGTTGGCCCACGCGTCCGTGCAGTGCCGCACGGACTCGCCCTTGGCCTGCGCGGCGGTGAACAGCCGGGCAACGTGGGCGTCGGTGAGGCAGCCGCACCGACCGTGCGTGGAGAGCACGGCCAGGAACGTGCGGTACACGGTGGCGTGCACGCCGCTGGTGGCCTCGGTGATGCGCTGCTCCGCCATGGCGAGGCCTCGGGCCAGGAACGCGGGCGTGCGGTGCGGGCACGCCGCGTCCCCGTCCGGTGCGGGCACGGCCAGGGCCTGCGGTGCGGGCTGGACCGAGGCGGGCTTGCTCGCGGCCAGCGCGCGTACGGCGTGCGGCAGGGCGGTCACGGTGCCGGTGCCGGGTCCGAGCCAGCGGGTGTAGGCCATCGTGGACTTGATGTCCACGCCGGGGCGCACCGCGTTGGCGGACTGCATCGCACCGAGGTAGAGCCAGTGCTCACCTCGGGTGGTGGGCACGGTCTGCGTGGCGGGCAGGTGCTCGCGGGCCCACGTGATGGCGTCGGCGTTGTCCAGGTCCACGACCGTCAGCCCCGCCCCGCCGGGGTGGTAGGCGACCGCGCTCGCGCGCAGCCACGCCCTGCGCCAGATACCCGAGTTGATGACGTCCGGGTCGGTGGTCGCGGCCGCCCATCCATGGCAGGGCCCGAGGCAGGCGCACGGCCCGGGGGTCTTCATGTTCGGCCGGCCACCGCACGAGGTGTACAAGCATGCGGGGCAGTTGGCGAAGGGCACCTTTCCGGCTCGTAGCGGCAGTACGGGCACGCCGGAGGCGGCCAAGGTGAGAGCGGCCCGAAGGTGCTCTCCCCGGATGTCGGTGGGTTGCGTCATGCTGGAGACCTCCACAGGTCTGTTGAGGACTGGAGACAGGGGCGGCCCCGCGGCTTTGGCGAGACGGGGGCCGCCCTTGGCGTAGCTAGCCGTGGAAGTGGTTGCGCTTGAACACGGCCTTGCGGATGTTGAAGGTGTTGCCGCCCCTGCCGTGGCCGAGGACCTGGGCGGCGATGAAGCCGCCGAAGATGACGGCGGCCAGGATGATGAGCTGCTGCACCAGGGCGGCGAGGGCAGTGATGAATGTGGTGAGCAGGAGCAGGCCGCCGCAGATGGCGCCGAAGCCGATGCCGCCGAGCGCGATGTTCACCGCTGTGCGGGAGACGGCGGGCTTGACGGTGGCGGGTTCGGGCTTGGCGGGCTCGATGGCGTAGCCGGTCACGACGCGGCCGTCGGGCAGCACGATGGACTGCACTGCCGCGACGTGGCCGTTGGCCTGTGCGGGCACGAGCGGGGCGGCTTGCAGGGGGACGATCGGGGTGGGGTGGTGGACGGTCACGGCCCGTTCCACGGGCGCGTTCGGCTGAGGTTCGGGGTGCATGCGGAATCCCTTCTCGCACGGGTTCAGGGAGGCGACGGCACCCCCTTTCGGGAGTGCTGTGGAGGGGGTTTGAGGGGGCTGACCTGGGGTGCCTCCCTGTCTCCCTGAGCGATCATTCGCGCAGGTCAGGGCCAGGGAGGCGGGGCAGGGAGGCGGGCAGGGAGTTCTCCCTGCCTCCCTGACCCGGCGGCTGTCGGCTCCCTCTAGTCGATCGCGGAAAGCGGAGCGTCGCCGTTGTCGTCGGGGCGGTTGGCCAGCGCGCGGGCGACCTTGTCTCGGGTGACGACCATGACGCCGTCGGACTTGTGCGGCTCCGCACCGGCGGCGTCGAGGACGCGCTTGAGGTCGATGAAGGACCACTTGCCGTACGCGCCCGCGTTCAGCGCGGCGAGCCGGGCGAGGACGTCCTTGGTGCGCACGCGGGGCGTGTCCCCGAGCACGGAGAGGATGTCGGTGAGCGGGTCGCGCTGCTCGCCGCGGTCGATGGCGTGCAGGGTGGTGACGCCGTCGCGCAGGGCCTTGGCGCGGTCGGTGAGGGCTTGGGCGGCGTCGTCGTCGATGTAGTGCGTGCGCACCGTGATCGACGACTGGCCGGCGGGGATGGCGATGCCGTCGGAGGCGACGACCAGGGTGCCCCGGTCCAGCCCCGGACGCAGCAGATTCGGGGCCGCGCCCCCGTCGACGGCCTTGTCGCCGAGGGCCATGCGGGCCTGGGATTCGGTGCCCAGGGCGAGGGAGGCGCGGGTGTGGGCGCCCTCGCGGACCAGCTTGGGCAGGTTCTCGTTGGTGGGGTCCTGGGTGCCCTGCCACATCAGGACGTTCACGGCGCGGCCCTGGTTGTGGATTTTGCGGACGGCCATGAAGTAGCGGGAGTTGGCCTTGGCGCCGCCGTAGGGGCGCTTCTGGTCGTCCTTGGCCGGGCACATGAACGCCACCTGCGCCTCGTCGACGAGCACGATGAGCGGGGGGAAGGTGGTGCCGGGCGGGGCCTGGATGCGGCGGTTCATCTCCTCGACCGCGCCCTCGACCATCTCGGTGACCTCGATGACGTGTTCGTCGGTGGGGCCCTGGATGAGGGTGGAGGCGAGGCCGTCGAACATGGCCCAGTCGCCGACGCCCTTGAGGTCGCCCATGAGGAACTGCACCGACTTGTCGAGGGCCAGCCACAGGGCCAGGGAGCGCAGCGCGACGGTCTTTCCCTGGTTGGACAGGCCGGTGATGAGCAGGTGGCGCTGGTAGAGGCTCAGGGCGGCGGCGTCGCCGCGCAGGTCCTGGCCCCAGGGCGCCTTCCCCTTGGCGTAGTCGGCGGTCATCGTCTGGTCGGTGACCAGCGGGGAGGGCCCGATCGGCTCGTCCAAAGCGCCCGAGTCGGCGACCCACAGCCGGACGGTGCGGGCGGCTTGGGGGAGGGTGATGAACACCTCGTGTTCGTGCCGGGTCAGGTTCTCCGCCAGCTTGCGCCGGCGCTGCTGTACTTCCACGGTGGACACCCCGGAGGGCAGGGTGACGTCGACTTCGATGCCGCATCCGGCGATGCGGATGGGGCCGAGCATGGCGGCGCCGGCGTCGCCCATCTCCTTGATGGCCTTGGCCAGCGCCGGGACGCCGAGGTCGCGCAGGGCCTTGACGACGATGGACGGGGTGATCGGCTCGCCCTCGCCGTTGCGGATGCTGGCGGGCAACGCCCAGGCGGGGGCGGCCTGTTGCTTGCTGCCGACGGCCCACAGGGCCAGCAAGGCGAGGAACGGGCCGATGGTGAGGGCGGGGCCCCAGACGACCTGGACGATGCGGATGAGCAGGCCGATGAACTCGATGACGGCGCCGAGCGGGGTGAGCACGTCGGTGACGGTGCCGGTGTTGATGGCCATCACGACGCCGAGCGCGACCAGGGATCCGATGCCCATGCCGGTGCCGACCGCCACGCCCTTGGCGGCGTCGATGGGGGAGTGGAGCAGGTCCATGCGGCGGCGGTGGCGGGCGTCGCGGAAGCGCTGCAGGCGCTCTTCCCATTCCTGGGCCACCTCGTAGTTGCCGGCGGCTTCGGCGGCGCGGAGCATGCGTTCGTAGCGGGCGCCGGTACGGCCGTCCCAGGTGCGGCGGGCCACGATCCGGCCCCCGCCCATGACGTAGAGGGTGTGGCGGGCGGCCAACCGGCCCGCTTCGCGGGTGCGTTCGTGGGTGGCCGCGCGTTTCACGGCGCGTCCGGAGCGCACCCACAGCGGCACGGGCGGGGTCGGTGCGGGGTCGGGGACCACGGTCAGCGTGGTCACGGGTCCGGTCGTGGTGGTGT
>NZ_LIRJ01000143.1 GCF_001419745.1 Streptomyces silaceus
CTCGCGCAGCGGGTGCTCGGCGGCGAAGACGCGCAGGGGCGCGGTGCTCTCGCCGTGGCAGCCCAGTTCGAGGGCGCAGGCGAAGAGTTCCTCCTGGGCGGTGACGGACAGTTCGGTGAGCCGGTCGCGCTGGCGCCCGACGTAGGGGCCGGGCAGACCGGCCAGCGGGGCACCGTCCGACAGCGCGAGCGCCGCGGTCAACTCGGCGTGGGCCCGTGCGTGTTCACCGGCCTCGCGCAGGCGGCGCGCCTCGGTGACGCGGTCCTCCAGTTCGCACGCGTCGAGGGCGCCGCGCGGGACCCGCAGGGCGTAGCCGTCGCCGGCCGACACCAGGAGGCGGGCCGGTTCGCGGGCGCGCCGGTCCGGTTCGAGGAGGGCGCGCAGCCGCGAGACGTACGTGCGCAGGGCGCCGACCGCGCGCGGCGGCGGCTCCTCGCCCCACAGGGCGTCCACCAGCTCCGACGCGGAGACCGGGTGGCCGCCGCGGAGCAGCAGGACCGCCAGGGTCGCGCGCTGCTGCGGGGGGCCGAGCGTGAGGGGCCGTCCGTCGCGCCGGGCACGCATCGGCCCCAGGACCTGGAACCGCAGCGCGCCGCCCGGTTCACCCCGGCCGGCTCCCGTGTCGCCGTGCCGCCCCGGATCGCCGCCTGCGTCACCCCGCATGGTCAGCCCGCACCCCCTTGCCCCATCACTCACCTCGACCTGCCCGTTTGTACGGGCCACGAAGGTCCGTACGCACCAAACGTTACGTCAGCCCCCTCCGTACCGACGGCACGCGGGGAACATGCGGCACCTTGTTGACCAGGTATTGACGCCGTTCCACACCGATAGGCGACATATACGCCACCGAACGTTCACATTCAGCCGGTCGGGACGGCACGCTCCGGTTCCGTGGCCGAAGGGGCAGTCCGCTCTGCCCTCCGCCGCGCCCGTCCGTCCTTGGGGCACCCCCGCGGCGGCGGAGAGGATCGTCCGGGCACCACCAGGTCAAGCGGCCCACCGGGGGAGTTTTCGTCATGCGTTCAACCGACCGGCGGGTCGACGCCGGACGTGACCTCCCGGCGGCGGCGCGTCCGGAGCGGATGACGGACTCCCCCGCCTCGGACACGCTCTCCCGTTCCGGACGCTCCGGCCCCTCCGAGCGGTTCCCGCGCGCGGCGGAGGCCGACGTCCAGCGCTCAGGGGCCCGGCGCGCCTGACCCGCCCCACCTGCCCCGCGACCGGTGGCCGAACGGGCAGCACCCTCTGCCCTGCACGGCGTCCGCCCGTCTCTACTCGCCGGTTCGTCCATGGGACATCGTCGGACGGGTACGACGGCGCGCGGTCCCGCCGGCGCGCGGCCCCACGGCCTGTCCTCCCGAGGAGAACCAAGAAAATGCCTAACTACCTGTCCCCCGGCGTCTACATCGAGGAAGTCGCCAGCGGTTCGCGCCCGATCGAGGGCGTCGGAACCTCCGTGGCGGCCTTCGTCGGTCTGGCACCGCAGGGACCGCTCAACGAGCCCACCCTGGTGACCAACTGGTCCCAGTACGTGGCCGCGTTCGGCGAGTTCACGGACGGGTACTACCTGGCGCACTCCGTGTACGGCTTCTTCAACAACGGCGGCTCCGCCGCCTACGTCGTCCGCGTCGGCGGCACCGACGGCAGCGAGCCCGCCGCGCCCGCGGCCGAGGCGCCCCAGCAGCTGACGGCCGGCGAGCCGGTGGCGCTCGGCGGCTTCAAGGTCGCCGCGATCACCGCGGGCAGCACCAACGGCGGCTCGCTCACCGTCGAGGTGCAGGACGCCGAGGGCGAGGGCGCCGCCGACCGCTTCAAGCTGGTCGTCAAGGACGGCGAGAAGGTCGTCGAGAGCTTCGACGTCAGCTCGAAGAAGACGGCGCGCAACTACGTCGTCACCCAGGTCAAGCAGCGCTCCAAGACGATCGTCCTGGAGGAGTCCGCGACGAGCGGCACGGTGGCCAAGCCCGACGCGCAGGCCGTGACGCTCGCGCCGCCCGCGCCCGCCGCCCCGGCCGTGCCCGCGTCGAACGGCGCCGTGGCCCGCGTCGAGACCGCCCAGTTCATCGGCGACTCCGCCGACCGCACCGGCTTCGGCGGCCTGGAGGCGCTGGACGAGGTCAACATGGTCGCGGTGCCCGACCTGATGGCCGCCTACCAGCAGGGGCTCATCGACGCCGAGCAGGTCAAGGCGGTCCAGCTCGGCCTCATCTCGCACTGCGAGCTGATGGGCGACCGGATGGCGATCATCGACCCGCCGCCGTCGCTCAACGCCCGCCAGGTGCGCCAGTGGCGCCAGGAACTCGCGGGCTACGACTCGCGCTACGCCGCGCTCTACTACCCGTGGATCAAGTCCTTCGACCCGGCCACCGGCCAGGCCGTGACCGTCCCGCCGTCCGGCCACATGGCCGGCATCTGGGCGCGCAACGACGCCGAGCGCGGTGTGCACAAGGCGCCCGCCAACGAGATCGTGCGCGGCGCCGTCGACCTGGACCTCCAGATCACGCGCGGCGAGCAGGACCTGCTCAACCCGATCGGCGTGAACTGCATCCGCGCCTTCCCCGGCCGCGGCATCCGGGTATGGGGCGCGCGCACGATGGCGTCCGACCCGGCCTGGCGCTACCTGAACGTGCGCCGCTACTTCAACTACCTCGAAGAGTCGATCCTCATCGGCACCCAGTGGGTCGTCTTCGAGCCGAACGACCACGCCCTGTGGGCGCGCATCCGGCGCAACGTCTCGGCGTTCCTGGTCAACGAGTGGCGCTCGGGCGCCCTGTTCGGCCAGCGCCCCGAGGACGCCTTCTACGTGAAGTGCGACGAGGAGACCAACCCGCCGGAGTCGGTCGACCTCGGCCGGGTCGTCTGCGAGATCGGCATCGCGCCGGTCAAGCCGGCCGAGTTCGTGGTGTTCCGCCTCGCGCAGTTCTCCGGCGGGGGCGGCGAGCTGGAGGAGTAGTCGAGAGGGCGGGGGCCGGTCGCGCGACCGGCCCCGACGGCCCGGACCCGTACGCCATCGCAGTAACAAGCAGCAGTAGCAGTAGCAGTAAAGACAGCAGTTCAGGAGAGAACTCCCTTGTCGCTTCAGCCCGGTGATGCGCTCACCACACACAACTTCGGCCTGCAGATCGACGGTGTCATGGTCGAGTACCTGCAGGAGGTCAGCGGCCTGTCCATGGAGCAGGACGTGATCGAGTACCAGCAGGTCTCGGCGGACGGCAAGCCCGTCGTCAAGAAGATGCCCGGCGTGAAGAAGGCCGGCGAGTGCACGGTCACGCGCGGCATGACGCAGAGCCCCGTCTTCAGCGAGTGGATCAACAAGTCCATTCAGGGGGACATGGGTTCGGCGCGCAAGAACGCCACGATCATGATGATGGACTACCAGAACAACCCGGTGAAGCGGTACAACCTGCGCAACGCCTGGTGCAGCAAGGTGGAGACCAGCGGGGTCAAGGCCGGCGACGCCGCCGCGCTGACCGAGCAGGTCACCATCGTCTTCGAAGAGCTGGTCATCGAGTAATGCGGCGCGAAGGCCCGGCGGGGGCGAGTGCCGCGGGTACGCCCGGCACGGCGGCGGTGCGCGAACCGCTGCGCACGGAGTTCGAGTTCGAGCTGCCTCGTGGGTACGTCGACGAGTCCGGCACCGTGCACCGCAACGGCGCGATGCGGCTGGCGACGGCCCGCGACGAACTGGTGCCGCTGCGGGACGTGCGGGTCCGCGAGAACCCCGCCTATCTGTCGGTCGTGCTGCTGGGCCGGGTGATCACCCGGCTCGGCACGCTCGGCGCCGTCCACGACGGCACGGTGGAGAACATGTTCGCCTCCGACCTGGCCTTCCTCCAGGACTTCTACCGGCAGATCAACGCGGAGGGGCACACGCGGGCGGCCGTCGCGTGCCCGCACTGCGAGGAGTCCTTCGAGGTGGAGCTGGCCGGGAGCCGCCTGGGGGAATCGTGACGTACGCCGCCGACCGCATCGAGGAGGAAGTCGCGTACCTCGCCTACCACTTCCACTGGGGCATGGACGACATCCTCGACCTCGAACACGCGGACCGGCGCGCGTACGTGTCGCGGACCGCCACGTTGGTGGAGCAGGCGGAGGCGGCCAGGCAGTGAGGCGCCGGGGCGTTGGGTCCGTGGATCCGGGGGTCGGCGGGTCGGCAGGTCGGTGAGTAGCTGAGTCGAGGTAAGTGATGGGTCTGTTCAGGTGGCGGCGGGGGCCGCGGGAGGACGCTGCCGCGCCGAGCGCGGTGGAGCCGGCGCGGGCCGACGCGGGCGCCGGTGCCGATGGCGGCGCCGACGCCGGTGGCGGGACCGCCGCTGCCCCCGGGCGGGGCGGTGACGGCGGCTGGTCCGTCGCGCCGCCGGTCCAGCGGGTCCTCGCGGCGCCGCGCACGGTCGCGGAGCGCGGCTTCGGCTCCACGCTCGCCACCCACCAGAACCCCTCCTTCGGGGGCGAGTTGGGCCACGCGGTGCGGTCCTCGGCCCCCGGCGGTCTGCTCCGCGACGTCCTCACCCCGGTCGCCGGCCGTCCCGGCAACCTCGACCTGCCCTCACTGCGGCTGCCCGTACGGGGCGTGACGGAGTCCGCCTCGGCGGAGGCGGAGGGCGACGGGGGGCTGCCTCGGCCGCGGTTCGGGCAGTCCGCCCAGGGGACTTCGGCGCCGGGCACGGACGTCCAGCGGTCGACCTCGCGCGCTCCTCGGGCCGGCGGGTCACCCCGTGGCGCCTCGGGTGAGCGGACGGCGTCCGGCCCGGCGGCCGGGGCACCGGGCGCGCCGACTCCGGCGGCGGACACGGAAGTCCAGCGGGCGCCCGCGTCCAAGGGGGCCGCCCAGCGGTCCCCCGCCACCGAGGCGGCACGGCCCGCGTCGGCTCCGGCGGCTCCGGCGGCTCCGGCAGGCGAGGCGGGCGGCACGCGGGACTCGGGCGTACCGCGCACCGCCGCGCCGGGTGCGTCGGTCCCTGCGCCCAGTACGTCGAGTGCGTCGCGTGCGTCGAATCCGTCGCGTGCGTCGCGTGCGTCGCGTGCGTCGAAGCCCGGTCGTGACGCGTCACCGTCCGCGTCCCCGAACGGCGTTCAGCGCTCGGCCGACTCCAGCGGTGGTACGCGGCCCACGGTGGGCCGGGAGAGCGAGGCGGCCGGGACGCCCGGCGACGGTGCGGACCGGCCCGCTCCTGGCGCGTCGACTCCACCCGCCACGCCCGGTGTGCGGCGCTCCACCGCTTCCCGTGGCGGTACGAGCCCCGCCGCACCGGGCCCGGAGGCACCCCGCCCCGCGCAGG
The DNA here is from genome assembly GCF_001419745.1 of Streptomyces silaceus. Lineage (GTDB taxonomy): Bacteria > Actinomycetota > Actinomycetes > Streptomycetales > Streptomycetaceae > Streptomyces > Streptomyces silaceus. Next base: position 5,280 of record NZ_LIRJ01000143.1, read on the forward strand.
GCACCGCTCTCCCTCCCGCGACCGAGGGCCGGCGCTCGACCGCGACCGGCAGCGACACCCGGCCCACGGTGGGCCGAGGTGACGACATCGGCACGACGCCGGACACCGGAGCGGACAGCCCCTCGCGCGGCACCTCGACTCCACCGGCAACGCCCGGCGTTCAGCGCTCCCCCGCCGCTCCCCGCAGCGGTACGCGCCCCGCGCCGGCCCGCGCGGGCGACGCGGACAGGGCGCCGGGCCCCGCGTCGGGCTCCAGGACCCCGGGCGCGCCCCGCCCCTCGCGTGGTGCGTCGCATGCGCCTGCCCGGAGCGGTGGTCAGAACTCCGCCGCGCCCAGCGGTACGACGCCCTCCCCGGCGACCGGCGCGGGAGCGGAGCCCGGTGCCCCCGTGGACCGTCCCGTCCAGCGTGCGACCAGGTCCGGCGGGCAGCCGCCCCGTACGCGTACGGAGTCCTCTCCGCAGCCGGCCGCCGAGCCCACCGCTCCCCTCACCGGTGCCCGCCAGGCCCCCACGCCCCGGGGCACGACGACCGGCACCGGCACCACGAACCCCGGCACCGACGCCCCGTCCGCGCCCACTCCTGCGGCACCCCCGGCCCGGGGACGCACGGCGGGCACGCCCGGCCGACCGTCCGCGCCGACCGCCACCACGGGGAGCGGCACGTCCGGCAGCTCCGCGCCCGGCACTCCCGCGGCCACCGGCACCCCGCCCGTGCAGCGCACGACCGCCACCTCCACGCAGAGCGCCGGTACACCGCTGCCGACGCCCGCGAACGCACCCGCGTCCACGAAGGCGCCCGCCTCCTCGAAGGCGCCCACGCCCACCGAGACCCCAGGCCACACCGCCCCCCTGACCGGCGCCCGTGGTGCCATGTCGTCCGACTGTGTCGTGCCCGTCGTACAGCGGTCGCGGTCCGGGCGTTCGCCGCTCGTGTCCGCGAAGCCCGCCGTCGTGCCGGAGCGGCAGCTGTTCCCCGTGGGGGCCAGGCGTCCGGCGCCGTCCCCCGCCAAGGCCGACGGCGCCGCGGCCGCCCCGGCCCCGGCCTCCGAGCCGGGCACGCCGAGCCCTCGTACCGGCGCGCCGCCCGCCCCGGACGCCCCCTCCGGCGTCCGGCCCACAGACGTCCCTGGCCCGGTGCCCCCCACCGGGCCAGGGGCGGCCGACCCCGCCGCTGTGCGGGCGGATTCCCCCGTCCAGCCCGTACAGCGGCGGCCTCTCGTACGCCGGGTCCGGCGCGCGCCGGACGGCGCCACGACGCCTGCCGGCAAACCCCGCACCGGACTCGGCGAGCCCCTCGGCCAGGCGGCGCCGACGCCACCGGCGGCCCCCGCGCCGTCCGGCACCCCGCGCTCGACGCCGATCGGCGCGCCGGTCGCGCCCGTCCAGCGGGCCGTCCCCGGCAGGACCAAGGCGCCCGCCACGCCGCCGGTTCCCGAGCTCTCCCTCCGGCCGGAGGCCGAACCCGAGCCCCGGGCCGCCCGCGCGCAGGAATCCCGGCCGCAGGCCGACGCGCCCCAGAGGACGGCGCCAGACACCGGCGCGGCCAAGCCCGAGGCACCTCGGGCCCAGGCCCAGGCACCGGCCACCCCCCTGCCCGTGGTCCCGGTCAACCGCCGTATCGCACCCGGTGGTTACCGCC
>NZ_LIRJ01000144.1 GCF_001419745.1 Streptomyces silaceus
GTCAGATGTGGATCAGAGACAGCCCCCGAACCCTGCCCCTCGGGGGGCACCCCCTCGGGCTGCATCTCCGGCTGGCTCACCCGGCACTCCCTCTATGAACGAACTAGCTCTTGCTGACCGACGCGACCGACGCACAGCGCACGACGTACGGCGTATGAGCAGGCGTGACGACCGGTGCGGAGACGCTCGCCGCTCCGGTGCTGAACCGCTGCTGAAACGATCGGTGCTGGTGTGCAGCACTAAGTCCTACCGCCCAATGGGTGGCCATGAGCCCGCTTTCGCGGCTTTTCCGCCCGGAAGAGGTGCTTGATCAGGTATAGGGAGACGCCCGATCTCACTCGAAAGAGTGCTGGAGCGATGGCGCCCCCGACCACGTAGGCTCGTTCCAGGCGGATACCCCGCCCTTCGCAACCGCTCATCGCACCCGTTCGAAACCAGGAGCTGATCGTGATCCCCGGTGGTGGCCAGCCCAACATGCAGCAGCTGCTCCAGCAGGCCCAGAAGATGCAGCAGGACCTCGCGGCGGCCCAGGAGGAACTGGCGCGCACGGAGGTGGACGGCCAGGCGGGCGGCGGCCTCGTCAAGGCGACGGTCACCGGTTCCGGTGAGCTGCGCGGCCTGGTGATCGACCCGAAGGCCGTGGACCCCGAGGACACGGAGACGCTGGCGGACCTGGTCGTCGCGGCCGTTCAGGCGGCGAACGAGAACGCGCAGACGCTCCAGCAGCAGAAGCTGGGCCCGCTGGCCCAGGGCCTGGGCGGCGGCGGCATGCCGGGCCTTCCCTTCTAAGAAACCCCCCGGCCAACTACCGTACGTAGAAGCTCGGCATCCTCAGGGCCGCAGCACTTCAGGAGAGGCGTTCCGTTGTACGAAGGCGTGGTTCAGGACCTCATCGACGAGTTGGGCAGACTGCCCGGCGTCGGGCCCAAGAGCGCGCAGCGGATCGCCTTCCACGTCCTCCAGGCGGAGCCCACGGACGTGCGCAGGCTCGCGCACGCCCTCCTTGAGGTGAAGGACAAGGTCCGCTTCTGCGCGACCTGTGGGAACGTCGCGCAGGAAGAGCTCTGCAACATCTGCCGCGACGCGCGCCGCGACCCGTCGGTGATCTGCGTGGTGGAGGAGCCGAAGGACGTGGTCGCCATCGAGCGGACCCGCGAGTTCCGGGGCCGGTACCACGTCCTGGGCGGCGCCATCAGCCCGATCGAGGGCGTGGGCCCGGACGATCTGCGCATACGGGAACTCCTCGCGCGCCTCGCGGACGGCACGGTCACGGAGCTGATCCTCGCCACCGACCCGAACCTGGAGGGCGAGGCCACGGCGACGTACCTCGCGCGCATGATCAAGCCGATGGGCCTGAAGGTCACCCGCCTGGCCAGCGGACTCCCTGTCGGGGGAGATCTGGAATACGCGGACGAGGTCACCCTGGGCCGCGCCTTCGAGGGGAGACGACTCCTAGATGTCTGACGCCACGCTGAACACCGTGACCGACAACCCGGACGACTTCGCGGTCCAGATCTCCGATCAGGTCGAGAGCTTCATCGTCTCGGTCAAGGAGGTCGCGAAGGGCGACGAGCCGGACTCGGCGGTCCCCTTCCTCCTCCTTGAGGTCTCCCAGCTCCTGCTGGCCGGCGGCCGTCTCGGCGCCCACGAGGACATCGTCCCCGAGGAGCGCTACGAGCCGGATCTGGGTCCGGAGGCGGACGTGGACGAGCTCAGGGAGCGCCTCGCGGCACTCCTGGACCCGATCGACGTCTACTCCGAGGTCTTCGACCCGTACGAGCCCCGCAAGGCCCCGGTCGCCCACCGCATCTCGGACGACTTCGCCGACGTGGTCGCGGACCTGGCCCACGGCCTGGCCCACTACCGCGCGGGCCGCACGGTCGAGGCCCTGTGGTGGTGGCAGTTCTCCTACTTCTCCAACTGGGGCAGCACGGCCTCGGCGGCCCTGCGCGCGCTCCAGTCCCTGGTGGCGCACGTCCGCCTGAACCAGCCCCTGGAGGACCTGAACGGCCTCGACACGGACGAGGACCTCACGGAGGACCTCCTCGCGGAGGAGGCCGGCAAGGTGATGGCGGAGGAGATCGCGGGCCCGCTGGGCCTGCGCACGGTGAAGTAACGGCTGCCTGATGGCGGACGGGCCGGGGTCAAGGTCTCCCCTTCCGTGCGGGGTCGGTGGAGTCGGAGTCCACGGTCGACGTACGCGAGGACGGCGAGGCAGGGCGTGCGCCGGAATCAAGCGCTGCGTGCAGTTGAGCATCGTCCACGTATGGCGCTGTGGGCGTCGGTTCCGAGTACCACTGGAGGGGCCACGTGTTGCCGTTCAGGGCCGGTACGCCGATGTACGTCACCGTGTGGCACCCCGCCCCGCCGAAGCGTTGTACGCCCAGCGGCCAGGTGTGGTCCCTGGCCCTGCCCGGGGCCAGCAGGAAGTACATCCAGCGGAAGCCCGTCGCCTCGCAGATGACGGGGCCGGCGTCACCGTCCGTCGCCTCGATGAGGGCGGCGGCGACCTGTTCCCCTCGTACGCCCTGGATGCGTAGCGCGTCGAAGTGGACACCGGATACGCGGAGTTGGTGGCCCGCCACCGGGACCCACTCCGGCCAGTGAATTGCGTTCGTCATGGCTACAGGGTGGCGAGTGCGGGGTTACGCTCGGTAGTGACTCAGGGGGTAGCAGCAGGCGATCATCGTGTGGTGGTACGAGGCGCTCCTGATCCCCGGTCCGTTGCAGACGGAGGCGTACGCTCGCGGGTTGATCGGCAGTCACATCCCGCTGCTCGACGAGGAGATCATCGACGAACGCGTCGCGGCGCGGTTGGAGAGGCAGGAGATCCATACCCGCAGGCCGTTGGTGGCGTGCAGCTACGTGCTGTACGAAGCAGCGCTGCGCAGCCCCTACGTCGACAAAGAGCAGCAGCTGCAGCTCCTGGAGGTCGGCAAGAGGCACAACGTGTCCATCCAGGTACTGCCGTTCAGCCAGGCCATGACTGCTGCCCTTCACGGTGCGATGGCGTTGCTGGAGACTCGCGACCACGAACGCCTTGCGTATACCGAGGCTCCTTCGACAAGCCAACTGACCGCCGATCCACAGGTAGTGAGCGCTCAGACCGAACGACTTAGCATGATCCGCAGCATGGCCCTCGACCCTGAAGAGTCGGCGCGCTTCATCGAGCGGATGGCGGAGGACCTATGAGCGACGAGCTGAAGTGGTTCAAGTCGAGCTATAGCGACGGCGAGGGGGGTGCCTGCCTGGAAGTCGCCCTGGACTGGCGCAAGTCCACGTACAGCGATGAAGAAGGCGCCAACTGCCTAGAGATGGCCGCCTGCACCACCCTCGCCGCCCTCCACATCCACGACTCAAAACTCCCCGCAAGCCCCGAGATCACCGTCACCGCCCCCGCGTGGTCCGCCTTCATCGCCGCAGTTCAGCCCGGAGCTTGAGCCCCGGCACCCGAGCTCTTTCCTGGGTTGGGTTGGTCGGTGAAAAGAACCCAACCAACCTGCCCAAAAGGGGAGTTGAGGATTCCGTCACCCTCAAGGGTGACGTTCCGTAGTCAGCTTGCGCCGGAACGTAAAGCCGCTCTAGGTTCGCGGCAATAGAACGGCCTCGGTCGGTGCGCCAACACCGGTTCCGAGGCCTAGTCCTACGGATCGAATACGAGGTTCGACCGTGGCTTACTGCCACCCTAATGCCGTCCTGCCCTCCCCGTCCCACCCCATGGCCAAAACGGGTTACGGGAAACGTCTCGCGGATGACGAAGAACCGCACGGAGAAGCCGACTTCGCACATCTGATCCCCCGCGACGCCGCAATCGCGACGTTCGTGGACCACCTCTCCGACGGTGCCGCGATGGGTCACAAAGACATCGCCGCCGCGCACCCCCTCTACGGCCAGCAGGCAGTCCGTACATCCCTGCGCCGCCTGACCGAGGCCGGTCACCTGCGCTGGATCAAGGAACACATCACCGTCGAGGACAACTCGATGCGGTGGGTGACCAGGACGTACTGGTCGCGGGAGCCCAAGTCTCCCGAGTGGTGGGCGGAGTTCGTGCGGGCGCGGCACGGGCGTGATGTGACCGACGCCTACCAGCCGGGCCTGGCCAGGACGTCCGAGCCGGAGCCCGAGCCGGAGCCGGAGCGGACGGCGCCCCCGGAGCCCGAGCCCAGCGCAGCCCACCGCACCCTCGCCCAACTCCGCACCGCCGACCGCCGCATGGCCCTCTCCGAGGCGGAGTGCAAACAGCTGGAGCCCCGCGCAGCGGAATGGCTGGCCAGGGGCGCGACCCCGCAGGACCTCACGCGCGCCCTCACCGAAGGGCTGCCGCCCACCGTCACCAACCCGGGCGGCCTCGCCCGGAACCGACTGGAGAGCAAGATGCCGCCGAAACCCCCCGCGAAGACCCGCGCTCGTGCCCGTGTCACCCGCGCGGTCCTCGTCTGCGGGCTCTGCGAGGAGCCCGAGACCACGACGGAGCTGATCAACGGGATCTGCGCCGACTGCCACGCCGAGTGCGATGCGTTCGAGGCGGAGGAGGCCCGCCGGGGCGTCCCGATCGGATACGTCCCCGACACGTTCCTGGCGCGCCCGCGGCAGGCATCCCCCGTGGTGGACGTGACCGAGCGGGTCGCGGAGCTGCGGCGCGCCGCCGGGCTGCCGACGGGGCGTGGCGCCGTATGAGCGTGCAGGACGTGCCGGTCCGGGCACGATGGAGTCAAGGAGGCGATTCCATGACCCCCAGCACCGAAGAGCGCCCGCAGATGTCCGTCGAGGACTTCGAGGAACTCGTCCGCAGGGCCCCGGAGACCGTGCGCAACAAGCTCGAATTCCTCGGCGGGAAGCTGTGCGTCAGGCATGGCCCGATCGATGTCGAGGACTTCGAGGAACTTGCCCACGTGGCGCCCGAGACGGTGGCGCTCGAATTCGTCGACGGAAGGCTGGAGGTCAAGCCTGTGCCGGACGGTGACCACGGAGAAATCATCATGTGGTTGCTCCGGCAGTGCATGCAGCAGCGCTCAGAGCTCGGCCTGTACCCCGAGCAGGGGTTGGTCATCCCGGGCTACCGCGCAGGCATCCCCGTCTACCTCCTCGTCGACCGCGACAACGACACCCTCACTGTGTTTAGCGACCCGCACGACGGCGACTACCGGCAGAGCCCTTCGCACGCGTACGGCGCCACTGTCACGCTCCCCGCTCCCGTCGCCATCACCCTGCACACCGAGAAGCTCAAGGACTACGCCCACTGAGGGCACCGCCAGAACCTGTGACCCGCCCCACTTTCCGGAGTGCCACGCTCCGAAGCGGGCATGTGACGGTCTGAGCGGCCGGAACGTACGACCCGAAGAGCGGGGGCGTATGCCCGTGGTGATCATTGCGTGAGCGGGACATCTCACGATGTGATATTGGCGGGGCGGATTTCGGCCGCTCGTTAGACTGAGCCGACCGCACAACGGATTGAGCGAGGAGCGCACGTGAGCCTTGTCGTGCAGAAGTACGGAGGCTCCTCCGTAGCCGATGCCGAGGGCATCAAGCGGGTCGCCAAGAGGATTGTCGACGCCAAGAAGAACGGCCATCAGGTCGTTGTCGTGGTGTCCGCCATGGGCGACACGACGGATGAGTTGATCGATCTTGCCGGGCAGGTATCCCCGATTCCCGCCGGGCGCGAATTCGACATGCTGCTGACCGCTGGTGAGCGCATCTCCATGGCCCTGCTGGCCATGGCGATCAAAAACCTGGGCCACGAGGCCCAGTCGTTCACGGGCAGCCAGGCCGGCGTCATCACCGACTCCGTCCACAACAAAGCGCGGATCATCGACGTGACCCCCGGCCGCATCCGGGCCTCGATCGACGAGGGCAACATCGCCATCGTCGCCGGGTTCCAGGGCGTGAGCCAGGAGGGCAAGAACATCACCACGCTCGGTCGTGGTGGGTCCGACACGACCGCCGTCGCCCTCGCCGCCGCGCTCGACGCCGAGGTCTGCGAGATCTACACCGACGTCGACGGCGTCTTCACGGCCGACCCGCGGGTCGTCAAGAAGGCGCGGAAGATCGACTGGATCTCGTTCGAGGACATGCTGGAGCTCGCGAGCTCCGGGTCCAAGGTGCTGCTCCACCGCTGTGTGGAGTACGCGCGCCGCTACAACATCCCGATCCACGTCCGGTCGTCCTTCAGCGGACTGCAGGGCACGTGGGTCAGCAATGAGCCGATTGAGCAAGGGGACCGCACGGTGGAGCAGGCCATCATCTCCGGTGTCGCGCACGACACCTCGGAGGCCAAGATCACGGTCGTCGGCGTCCCGGACAAGCCGGGCGAGGCCGCCTCGATCTTCCGCGCCATCGCGGACGCCGAGGTCAACATCGACATGGTCGTGCAGAACGTGTCGGCCGCCTCGACGGGCCTGACCGACATCTCCTTCACGCTCCCCAAGGCCGAGGGCCGCAAGGCCATCGACGCCCTGGAGAAGACCCGGTCGTCCGTCGGCTTCGACTCGCTGCGCTACGACGACCAGATCGCCAAGATCTCGCTGGTCGGCGCCGGTATGAAGACGAACCCGGGCGTCACCGCGACCTTCTTCGAGGCGCTCAGCGACGCCGGCGTGAACATCGAGCTGATCTCGACCTCCGAGATCCGCATCTCGGTCGTCACGCGCGCCGACGACGTGAACGAGGCCGTGCGTGCGGTGCACACCGCCTTCGGACTCGACTCCGACACGGACGAGGCCGTGGTCTATGGAGGCACCGGCCGATGAGCCGCAAGCCGACGCTCGCGGTCGTCGGAGCGACCGGGGCGGTCGGCACGGTGATGCTCCAGATCCTGTCGCAGCACGCCGACATCTGGGGCGAGATCCGACTCGTGGCCTCACCGCGCTCGGCCGGCCGCAAGCTGGCCGTGCGCGGTGAGGAGATCGAGGTCCTGGCCCTGGACGAAGCCGTCTTCGACGGGGTCGACGTCGCCATGTTCGACGTGCCCGACGAGGTGTCGGCGCAGTGGGCGCCGGTCGCCGCCGCCAAGGGCGTCGTCGTGGTCGACAACTCCGCCGCCTTCCGCATGGACCCGGACGTCCCGCTGGTCGTGCCGGAGGTCAACCCGCACGCCGCGCGCGTACGGCCGCGCGGCATCGTCGCCAACCCGAACTGCACGACGCTCTCGATGATCGTGGCCGTCGGCGCGCTGCACGCCGAGTTCGGGCTGCGCGAGCTGATCGTCTCCTCGTACCAGGCCGTGAGCGGGGCCGGGCGCGACGGCGTGGAGACGCTGCGGCGCCAGCTGGAGCTGGTCGCGGGCAGCGAGCTGGGCACCAGCCCCGGCGACGTGCGCCGGGCCGTCGGCGACGACACCGGGCCCTTCCCGGAGCCCGTGGCGCTGAACGTGGTGCCGTGGGCCGGGTCACTCAAGGACGACGGCTGGTCGTCCGAGGAGATGAAGGTGCGCGACGAGTCGCGGAAGATCCTCGGGCTGCCGGGGCTGCGCGTCGCCGCCACCTGTGTGCGGGTCCCCGTCGTGACCACGCACTCCCTGACCGTCCACGCCCGCTTCGAGGACGAGGTCACCGTGGACCGCGCGCGCGAGATCCTCGCGACCGCGCCCGGTGTCGTCCTCTTCGACAACCCGGCCGCGGGGGAGTTCCCCACGCCCGCCGACGTCGTGGGCACGGATCCGACCTGGGTCGGGCGCGTCCGTAGGGCGCTGGACGATCCGACGGCCCTTGAGCTCTTCGTGTGCGGGGACAACCTGCGCAAGGGAGCCGCGCTGAACACCGCGCAGATCGCCGAGCTGGTGGCCGGGGAGCTGACGGGCGGCTGAGCCGATGGCCGGCCGGTGCCGAAGAGCGGCCGGGACCGGCCCCCGTGGGTGATGATTGGTATGGACCACCCCCGGCCGGAGTCCTTTGTGGGATCTGTGTAAGTTCTGTGTCCAACTTGGTGGCCAGGGAGCCTTGAACTGGACCATCTCCGCGTTCGAAGATTCCCGTTCCGATCACTGGAACCGGCGCGGACGTGGGGGCGTCTTTAGCGGTCGCCCTTCAGGGGTGGCCCAAGCGCCGCAAGTAAATGGGGCATAGGGGAAGAGCTGGTACGCATGGGGGCATTTGATGCATCGTCACGAGCGGTGCCCGCGCAGCATGCCGCAAACGCGATGCCGGACGCGTACAACCCTGACGGGGGGAAGCGTGTCCAACAGGCGTGGCAGAGGTACTCGACTTCACAGCGGTACAGGCGAGAGGCGCGGCGGCACTGCGCCCTGTTCGCCGTCCCCGCGCGACCGGTGGCATGCCGGTGATCGCGCCCATGCCGGCGGCGCGGCCCGCCCGCATTCCGTCGCAGCGCGAGGGCGCTGACGACACGATGACCGCGGGCACCACAGTCGACCATCTGACCGAGACCTACCGCGCCCACTACCGGTCGCTGCTCGGCCTCGCCGCGCTGCTGCTGGACGACACGGCGTCCTGCGAGGACGTCGTGCAGGAGGCGTTCATCAGGGTGCACTCGGCGCGCAAGCGGGTGCGGGACCCGGAGAAGACGCTCGCGTATCTGCGTCAGACCGTGGTCAACCTCTCGCGGTCCGCGCTGCGCCGGCGCATCCTCGGGCTGAAGCTGCTCTCCAAGCCGATGCCCGACATGGCGAGCGCGGAGGAGGGGGCGTACGACCAGCTGGAGCGCGACGAGCTGATCAAGGCGATGCGCGGCCTCCAGCGGCGCCAGCGCGAGGTCCTCGTGCTGCGCTACTTCGCCGACATGACCGAGGCGCAGGTCGCCGAGACCCTGGGGATATCGCTGGGCTCGGTGAAGGCGTACGGCTCACGTGGCATCGCGGCCCTCAGGGTCGCCATGGAGGCGCCGGCATGAGTGAGCGCGAGCGGGACGAGCAGGAAAACGAACGGCATGGCGGGAACGGAAACGTGAATCACGGCCCTGGCTCTGAGGGCGACCTCGGCCCGGACGACGACCTCCGCCCGGACGGCGGGCGGGCGGCCCGTGACGAGGGCGGGTCCGGCGACGCGGGGGGCTCGGGGCCTCCTGAGGGCTCCGGTTCCTCCGGGGCGTCCAAGGGCTCCGGCTCTTCCGGGGCCTCCGGTGGTCCGCCCGGGCTCGACGCCCTGCGGGGCGAGCTCGGGCTCGGCGCGGCCGGCTCGTCCAAGGCCTCCGGTGTCTCCAAGGCATCCAAGGCCGGCAAGGCGTCCAAGGCCTCCGGTTCCTCCGGGGACTCCGACGGTGAGTTCGGGTCCGACGAGCTCGCGCTGCGGCGGATGATGCGGCAGGCCGTGCAGGAGATCGAGCCGAGCGAGCGCTCCCTCGACCACCTGCGGCAGGCCGTCCCCGCCCGCCGCGCCCGCAAGCGCCAGGCCGTCGTCGGCCTCGCCGCCGCGGCACTCCTCATCGGCACCGCCGTCCCCGCCCTGGTGCACGTCACCAACTCCCGCGGCGACTCGAACGACCGGCCCTCGATCGCCGGCAACAGTCAGGAGTCACAGGGCGGGTCCACCCAGGGCAAGGGCCCGGACGGCGGCGAGAAGGATCCCGGTGCCCGGCCCGACAAGCCCAAGGACAAGGACAAGAAGGACAAGAAGGACAAGCGCGAGGGCAAGGAGAAGGGCGGCACGGGCGGCGGCGGCACGGGCTCGCCCGACCCCGCCACCTCCGAGGCCGCCACCACGCCCGTCTGCGACGCCGCCCAGCTCGGCGCCACGGGCACCACGAACGCGGCGGAGGCCGACGGCAAGGTCTACGGCACCTTCCGCGTCTCCAACGTCTCCGACAGCGGCTGCACCATCGAGGCCGCGGGCTCCGTCGGCGCGGCGGCGCAGGGCGCGGCCGACCCCGCGAAGATCGCCGTGGTCGACCACACGCCGGGCGACGTCGCGAGCGGCCTGCCCGACCCCGCCCAGGAGACCACCCCGCTGGTGCTGCAGCCCGGTGCCGCGTACGAGGTGCGGTTCGCCTGGGTGCCGGGTGACAGCTGTCCCACGGAGGGCGGCGACCCCTCGCCCAACCCGACGCCCTCCGAGGGCGGCGGCGGTGTCGACGGCGGTACGCCCGACGGGGGCGTGGAGCCCCAGCTGGAGCGCGAGGACGGCGGCGTGGCCGAGGGCAGCGTCGTGGTGTCCCTGACCGCCGCGGCGGGCGCGCCGTCGGCGGGGGCGACGATCACCAACGCGTGCGCGGGGACGGTGTACCGGACCGGGGTCCTGCCGGCTTCGTGAGGATGTGGGGCCGTGGGCTTCGGCTTCGGCTTCGGCTTCGGCTCGTGAGGATGTGAGTGAGGCGCCGTCCGCTCCCGTGAAGGGGGTGGGCGGCGCCTCTCGCGTACCGGGGCGTCCGGGGTGTCCGGGGCGGTCTCAGGCCTTCTGCGCGGCGGCTTCCGAGGTGCCGGCGGACGTGGCGGCCCCACCGGACTCAGAGGTCTTGGCGGACTCTGCCGTCGCCTCCGGGAGCAGCCCCAGGTGGGCGTCACGGGCGATCTCCGCCTCGCGGCGGAACAGCCGGAACCACATGAAGAGCACGAAGCCCGCGAAGACGAACCACTCGCCGGTGTAGCCGAGGTTCTGGAAGGCCTTCAGGTCGAGGCCGGTGTTGTTCGGCGCGGTCGCCGGGACCGCCTTCATCCCCGAGTCGCCCTTGTCGAGGGTGATCCACGCGTCGTACAGGTCGTCGCGCACGAGGTTCACCAGGGACGCCGTGCTGATCGCGCCCAGCTGGCCCTTCGGCAGGCCGCCGACGGCGCTCACCCCGTTCGAACCGGGGCTCTCCGGGGCCTGGAGGGCGCCCGTCACCGTGACCTCGCCCCGGGGCGCGGCCGGGGCTTCGGCGGCGTCCGCCGTGCCGGGGAGCCAGCCGCGGACCACGGGCAGCGAGCGGCCGTCGTCCGTACGCAGCAGCGTCAGGACGTAGAAGCCGTTCTTGTCGTCCAGCTTCCGGTCCGGGACGAGGAACTGCGTGCCGTAGCGGCCGGTGGCCGTGGCCTGCTCGCCGGAGGTCTCCTTGTCGACGGGCAGCAGGGAGTCGAGCGGACGGCCCTTCGCCGCGCGGCTCGGCTCGCTCTGGGCCTTGGCCTGCTCCTTCGCGGACTCGTGGTCCTGCACACGGTCCTCGAAGCGGCCGAGCTGCCAGGACCCCATGAAGACGCAGAAGGGGATGGCCAGCACGACGAAGACGTTGATCCCCCACCAGCGTGGCGTCAGCAGAAACCGGTACACGCCCTCCACGGTACGGGGGCGTTGCACTGGGCTTGGGCGTGGGGTGTGTACTCGGCGCCTTGCGCTGCGCGCGGCTTGGGCGGTGATGCGTCTTCTGCGGGCCCGCTGTGGCTTGGCGCGCAGTTCCCCGCGCCCCTGACGGGGCGCCCCGACGGGGGCGGGGGAACCGGCAAGGTTCCCGCGCCCCCGTTCCGTTCAGCTCGCCGCAGGCGGTAGGTGGCGGGATGCGAAGTCGAGTTCCAGGGCCACCTGCTTGATGCGTTCGTCCACCACCAGGGAGCCGTGGCCCGCGTCGTAGCGGTAGACCTCGTGGACCGCGCCGCGGGCGGCCAGGCGGTTCACGTAGTTGTCGATCTGGCGGATGGGGCAGCGCGGGTCGTTCACCCCGGCGGAGATGTAGACCGGGGCCTTCACCTCGTCCACGTACGTCAGCGGGGACGAGGCCGTGAAGCGCTCGGGGACGTCCTCGGGGGCGCCCCCGAAGAGCGTGCGGTCCATGGCCTTCAGGGCCTCCATCTCGTCGTGGTACGCCGTCACGTAGTCCGCGACGGGCACCGCCGCCAGGCCCAGCGCCCAGTCCTGGGGGCGGGTGCCGAGACCGAGGAGCGTGAGATAGCCGCCCCAGGAACCGCCCGCGAGGATCAGGCGGTCCGGGTCGGCGAGGCCCGAGGACACCGCCCACTCCCGCACCGCCGTGATGTCCTCCAGCTCGATCAGGCCGACGCGGTGCTTGAGGGCGTCCGTCCACGCACGGCCGTACCCCGTCGAACCCCGGTAGTTGACCCGGACCACCGCGTACCCGTGGTCGACCCAGGCCGCCGGGCCCGCCGCGAAGGAGTCGCTGTCGTGCCAGGTCGGCCCGCCGTGCACCTCGAAGACGGTGGGCAGGGGGCCCGACGCGCCCTCGGGACGCTGGACGAGGGCGTGGATGCGGCCACCGGGGCCCTCCACCCACACGTCCTCCACGGGGACGGACCGCGGCGCCTTCATGCCGGGCGGGTCCAGGACGACGCCGCCCGCCGTCGAGCGCACCACCGGCGGCTCGGCGGCCGACGACCACATGTACTCCACGGTGCCGTCGGGCCGGGCCGTCGCGCCCGACACCGAGCCCGCGGGCGTCTCGATGCGCACCAGCTCGCGCGAGGCGAGGTCGTAGCGGAACAGCTCCTCCCGGGCCTCGAAGCCGTGCGCGATCAGCAGCGCGGAGCCGTCCGGATACCACTCGGCGCTCACGTCGCCCGGCAGCCCGAGCACGAGGTCGCTCTCCTCGCCCGACGCCACGTCCCACACCATCGGCTCCCAGCGCCCGCGCCGCTGGTGCCCGACCAGCAGGCGCGCGTCCCCGTCGACCGGGGCGAAGCCGAGGACCTCGACGCCCAGGTCGGCCGTGCCGCCCTTGCTGTCGTCCAGCTCGGCGACGGGGGAGCCGTCCAGGCGGACGACGCGGATCGCGGAGTGCATCGCGTCGCCGTGCTCGGTGTGCTCGACGGCGATCAGGGAGCCGTCGTGCGACAGGTCGCCCACGCCCGCCGACTCCCTGTGCCGGTAGATCTCCACGGGCTCCTCGGCGCCGGGGCGCACCACGTGGATCGTCGAGCCGTCCTCGTCCGTGGAGCGGCCCACGACCGCCGTCGCGCCGTCCCTGCCGAGGGCCAGGCCCGCGGGGTACGAGGCCGCGAGGCCCGGCACCGCCGGCTCGTCCGCGCCGCCCTCGAAGGGCTGGCGCAGCCAGGTGCCGAACTCGTCGCCGTCGGTGTCGCTGAACCACCAGATCCACGCGCCGTCGGGCGAGAGCACGCCGTCCGTCGTGCCGTTCGGCCGGTCGGTCACCTGGCGCTGGGCGCCGGTGGTCCTGTCCCAGGCGTACAACTCATACGTCCCCGTCGCGTTCGACACGAACAGGGAGCGCTGCGGGGCGTCCTCCGCCCAGTCCGGCAGCGACACCCGCGGCGCCCTGAACCGCTTCTCCCAGTCCGGCGCGGACTCCGCCCGCGCGACGCCCGACGCCTGTGTGGCCTTCTCTGCACCCGTCTCGCTCATGCCCCCATAGTGCCCGGCACCGACGACAATCCGCTGGCGAGGTTCCCCAGCCTGTGGATAACTTTCGACCATGTACTCCGCGACGCCCGCCGACTGGCGCGAGACCAACCGGAAGCGCTGGGACGAGCGCGTCCCGCTGCACCTCGCCAGCGACTACTACGACCTGGACGCCTTCCGCTCCGGCAAGGACGCCCTGCGTGACTTCGAGGTCGCCGAGGTCGGCGACGTACGCGGAAAGTCCCTGCTGCACCTCCAGTGCCACATCGGCCTGGACACCCTGTCCTGGGCGCGGCGCGGGGCCTCCCGCGTCGTCGGGCTCGACTTCTCCGAGCCCGCCGTCGAGGCGGCCCAGGAGATCGCCGCCGGGCTCGGCCTCACCCCGGAGCAGGCCACCTTCGTCGCCGCCGACGTGTACGACGCGGCGCAGGCGGTCCCCGACTCCTCGTACGACATCGTCTACACCGGCGTGGGCGCGCTCGGCTGGCTGCCCGACATCCAGCGCTGGGCCGAGACCGCCGCCTCGCTCGTCGCGCCCGGCGGCTTCCTCTACCTCGCCGAGTTCCATCCGCTCACCGACGTCCTGGACGACGCCACGGGCTCGCGGATCGAGCACGACTACTTCGCGCGCGACGCCTGGATCGACGACGCCCCCGGCGGATACGCGGACACCACCACCCCCACCGTCCACAACCGCACCGTCGAGTGGCAGCACCCCATCGGCGACGTCGTCTCCGCGCTCGCCGCCGCGGGCCTGCGCATCGACTTCCTGCGCGAGCACGACAAGACCCTCTTCGCCCGCTTCGGCGCGCTCGAACTCCGCGACGGCACGTACCGGTTCCCCGCCGACCGCCCGCGCATCCCGCTCATGTACTCGCTGCGGGCGAGCCGCGTCTGAGCCCTCTCCGGATGCCGATCCGCGAGGGGCGGGGGACAGTGGTGGGGTCCGCTCCGACGCGAGGAGGAGAGCCCGTCATGGCCAAGTCCCACGATCCGCGAGAGCAGTCCCAGCAGGCCAGGAACGCCGCCGCCGAGGCCCGCGCCAAGCAGGCCAAACGGCCCGTGGAGTCGATCTCCGCGAAGACGCGCGGCATGCAGCAGAAGGCGCAGGCCCGACGGCAGGGCAACCGCTGAGCCCTGCCGAGTCCCCCGCCGGCCCTGCTGAACCCCGCGGCGCGGGCGTCACAGGGCACGACGGCGTCACATGAGCCGCGTCCGCGTCCGCGTCACGGCAGCGGGGACGGCGGGCGCAGCCAGCCCTCGCGGTTCTCGGCGAGGTCGCCCAGCTTCTGCCAGTCCCAGGCCCGCAGCACCGCCCGCGCCTGGTCGTCGTCCCGCCCGATGACGGCGACGACGACGTCGGAGGTGTGCCGGGTGAGGAGCAGCGTCCGCAGCCGTGTGGCGACGCCCTTCCTGCGCTCGGCGGGCACCACCATGAGCTCCTTCAGCAGGAACACCTGCCCCGACGCGGTCTGTTCCTCGACCTCCTTGGGCAGGATGCCGCGGAACCCCTCCCACCACTCGCCGGTGCGCGCGGCGCGGTAGCCGTAGAGGCAGCCGGCCAGAGCGGGCGAGTCCGCGACGACCATGTCGAAGTCGGGCTGCTGCACGTCGCGTTCGAAACGATCCAGAAACCCCTGCCGGTCGTGGTACTCGGCGCCGGACAGGCGCCGATAGGCCTCTACGTAGAGGTCCGCGACGGCCTCACGCTGCTGCTCGGCCTGCCAACGGCTCAGCCGCCGCAAGAACACCCCTGTCATCTGTGTCTCCCGCCCCGCCCCACTGAGGACGACTCCCCACCGAGGACGACTCCCCGCACATCCTGGACTCCGCATGGTGGCAGCACCGACCTGTGAGCGGAACGGGGCGTCGGAGGGCGGCCGGGGTACGGCGGCCCGGTGGGGACCCCCGGCGCGTTGTCGGCCCGCGTCGGGGCTCCGTGGTGAATCGATGACGGCCGGATCGGAGACAGCGCTCCCGCGTCTCTGAGAAGGTGGTGGTCCGATTGCTTCCGCTTTGAGGTGAAAGGATCGCCGTCGTGGGGCTGCATGAGGTGTCCAGCGAGACCCGTCAGGCGTACGAAGACGTCTACAGCATGCCGATCAGCACACGGAGGCTGCCCGCGCTCAAGGTCCCGGAGCACAGCTCCGACCCGCGCGCGGTGGCCGCGGTCATCAAGGACGAGCTGACGCTCGACGGCAACTCGTCCCAGAACCTCGCCACGTTCTGCACCACCTGGGCCGAGCCCGAGGTCCACCAGCTCATGGACCTGTGCCTGGACAAGAACATGATCGACAAGGACGAGTACCCGCAGACCGCGGAGATCGAGTCCCGCTGTGTGCACATGCTCGCCGACCTGTGGAACTCCCCCGAGCAGGAGACCACCATGGGCTGTTCCACCACCGGGTCCAGCGAGGCCGGCATGCTCGGCGGCCTCGCGCTCAAGTGGCGCTGGCGGGCCGCCCGCAGGGCCGCGGGCAAGCCGGCCGACCGGCCCAACCTCGTCTGCGGCCCGGTCCAGGTGTGCTGGGAGAAGTTCGCCCGCTACTTCGACGTCGAGCTGCGCCAGGTCCCGCTGGAGCCCGGCGCCACCGGCCTGCGCCCCCACCAGCTGCGCGAGTACGTCGACGAGAACACCATCGGCGTCGTCGCCATCCTCGGCGTCACCTTCACCTGCGACTACGAACCCGTCGCCGAGATCGCCGCCGAACTCGACGCCATCCAGGCGGACACCGGGCACGACGTGCCGATCCACGTGGACGCGGCCAGCGGCGGCTTCGTCGCGCCCTTCCTCCAGCCCGAGCTGGTCTGGGACTTCCGCGTGAAGCGGGTCGTCTCCATCAACTCCTCCGGCCACAAGTACGGCATGGCCCCGCTCGGCGTCGGCTGGATCGTCTGGCGCTCGGCCGACGACCTCCCCGAGGACCTCGTCTTCCGCGTCGACTACCTCGGCGGCGACATGCCCACCTTCGCCCTCAACTTCTCCCGCCCCGGCGGCGAGATCGTCGCGCAGTACTACACGCTGCTGCGCCTCGGCCGCGAGGGCTACCGCAAGGTGTACGAGGCGTGCGCGGCCAGTGCCCGCGCGCTGGCCGCCGAGATCGAGCGGATGGGCCCCTTCACGCTGCTCTACGACGGCCGTGGCGCGCTGCCCGCCGTCTCCTGGACGCTCACCGACCCCACCAAGGGGTTCACGCTCTACGACCTCACCGAGCAGCTGCGCACCCGAGGCTGGCAGGTGCCCGCGTATCCGCTGCCGCCCGAGCGCCACGAGACCGTGATCCAGCGGGTCCTGGTCCGGCACGGCATCGGCCACGACAAGATCATGCTGCTCGCCCGGGATCTGCGGGCGGCCGTGGAGCGGCTGTCGGGCGGGACGACCGGGGCGCCGGACACGCCGGGGTTCCATCACTGAGGATCACCCGGCACGCCGGGGTTCCCTCACCGAGGGGGATCCGCCGTCCTTCGCCGGTGGCGGGGCACCGTCCCGTCACCGGCCGGCGTGCGGCTCCGGTGCGGGGATGGCCGAGACGTCGAAGCTGCCGTCGATGATCCGCCCGGCCAGCTCCGAGAGGTGCAGGCCCTGGGCGCGCGCATGGTGGCGGAACGCGTCGAACGCCTCGTCCGGCGTCGTCTGCCAGCGCTCGGCCAGGATCCCCTTGACCTGCTCGACGACCACCCGGCTGTCCAGCGCCGCCTGGAGCTGGGTGTTCTCCAGGTGCCCCCGCTCCAGCGTGTGCTGTTGCAGTATCGCGAGCGTGGCGACGTCCGCGAACGCCTGGGCGAGCGCGAGGTCCTCCTCGCGCAGCGGGCGGTCGGCGCTCTGGAAGAGGTTGAGCGCGCCCACGACCCGCTTGCGCAGCCGCAGCGGGATCGCGTGCGTCGTGACGTACCCGGTGGCGAGGGCGCGCTCGGTGAAGCCGGGCCAGCGGGTCAGGGATTCAGGGGCGGTCAGGTCGATGTTGGGTCCGGCCTCCCCGCTGCGGTAGCACTCGGCGCAGGGGCCGCGGTCGTGCTGCAGGGCGAGGAGGTCCAGGAGCCGGGCGTGCTCGTCGGACGCCGCCATGATCTGCAGCTCTTCGTTGGCGTCGGCGAGCATGATGCCGGCGGCCGAGACACCGAGAAGTTCCACGCTCCGGGTGGCCAGCCGCTGCAGCAGGTCCAGCACGTCGTAGTCGTCGAGAAGCGTGCTCGCCACCTCGACGAAGACTTGCGCGAGACGCTGTTCGCGGGCCAAGTCGATCATCCCTCTCCACTGTCCTTCGAATACGGCCCGTACATATCGTCGCTGAAGCGGAGCCGCCTGGCGACCACGTCCTCCGCCACGGACCCGAGCGTGCGCTCACTGGCATACGCGTATGCGCGCAGCCGCACAAGTGCCTCCGTCAGCGTCACGCCCAGCTGGACGCTGACCATGCCGGTCGCCTGGTGCACCACGGCCCGGCCCAGCTCCTTCGGCTGGCCGATGAGCACGGTCGTGCCCGCGCCGCCCTGACCGCCGTCCTGACCGAGGCCCGTTGCCGGGCCGCGGTCGCCGTTCAGGAAGGCGCTCGTGAGCGCGGCGGTCAGCGCGGCGGCGTCGTCGTACTGCTGCTGCGACAGCCCGCTCGGCGCCGAGCAGAGCACGGTCAGCACGCCGAGGCGGATCGCGCCGATCCCCAGCGGGAAGCAGCACACGCCCGATACGCCCAGCTCGCGGGCCGCGGGCAGGAAGACGGGCCACCGTCCGGGCCGCACCTTCGCCAGGTCCGGTTCGAGCACGGGCGCGCCCGTCCGTACGGCGTCGAGTCCCGGCCCCTCGCCCAGGGTGAACTGGAGCTCCTCCAGCCGCACGCTCATCTCGGGGAAGCACCAGATGGGCTCCGCCACACGGCCGTTGCCGACCAGCAGGGACACCGCGAATCCGGCGGCGTCGAGGGCCCGCGCGGCGTCCTCGGCCAGGTGCTCGGCCGCACCGAGGCGCAGCGAGCGCAGGACGCCGGCCATGCCGTCGCTGATCACCGCTCTCCGTTTCGCTGTGCCTGCGCGCCGTGCCGGGCGGCAGCCCGTCAGTGGCGCACAGTAGGCGATCCCGGCCGATCGGGGCGGCGTCTCCGTCACGTCACCATCGATACGGACCGTGCTTCTGTGCGCGGGGCCTCTGCAGCGTGGAACGAGCCGGACAGGGACAGCCGGATACGGAGAGCGCCAGGGTCAGGGGCGCCCGCACGGGCAGCGTACTGCGTGAAGGACTTGTGTACGAGCGGACGACGGGCCGTGACACGGGCGGCTGTTGCCGTGCGGCCGCCGCCGCGTCGCTTCGCGGTCCCTTGCCGGTCCCTACTCCGTGGCCCGGATGGCGGCCATCTTGCTCTCGAAGTACTCGCCGGCCCGGACGGGGGCGTACGACCTGCGGCCGAGCGGTGCCGGGAGGGACTCGACCGTCGTGCCGGGCGCGCAGGAGTGGAAGTACACCAGCGAGGTGAGTTCCTCGTGCGGGGCGTCCGGGGGCGGGGGCAGCACGCGGTGCCGGCCCGAGCGCCAGCGGTCGCCGCTCCAACGTGCCATCAGGTCGCCGATGTTGAGCGTGAAGTCCCAGTGGGGGGTGGCCGTGTGCCGGGTGAACAGGTCGTCCGGGCCGCCGAGCGCCGTCGCCATGACGGTGAGGAGGGTGTCGGCCAGATGGCGCATCCGGTCGGTGTACTCCGTCACGAGCGGGTGCAGGGCGGGGACTTCGGTGGGCCAGCGGTGGGGGAGACGGGCGTCACCGACGGCACGGGCCGACCAGACCTCCAGGAGGTCGGGCGCCGTGTCCCTGTCCCTGCCTCCGTCCCCGTCCCCTCCCTCGGACCGCCCGGCGCCAGCGGGATCTTCCGCGACCCGGCGGCGTTGTACGACTACATCGACCGCCGCATCGGCGCGCTCCCCGGAATCCAGGGCGTCCAGACCGCGCCCACCCTCCGCGAGGTCAAACGCGTGGCCCCCGCCGTGCGGTGAGGAGGGGAGCACGCCGCCTTGCCGTGTGCGACTCCTCGGTTACGCTCGCCCCGTGACGGCAGAAGAGCTCCAGGCCGACCCCTACGCCATCGTCGCGGTCGCCTCCTCCGCGGGAGGCATCAACGGTCTCGTGAAGCTGCTCGGCGGCTTCGACGCGGCCCTTCCAGTGCCGGTGCTGGTCGTGCAGCATCTCGACCCGCGCCACCGGACCGTGCTCGCCGAGATCCTCGACCGGCGCACTCCGCTGAGCGTCAAGCTCGCGGAGACCGGTGAGACCGCGAGGCCCGGCACCGTCTACCTCGCGCCCCCCGACCGGCACCTGCTGGTCGGCTCGGGCGGTGTCCTGAGCCTGTCGAGCAGCGAGCTCGTGCACTTCCTGCGGCCCTCCGCGGACCTGCTGTTCGAGTCGGTCGCGGGCGCCTACGGCCCGCAGGCCATCGCCTGCGTCCTGACGGGCACCGGGACCGATGGGGCCATGGGCGTCGACGCGGTGAGGTCGCGCGGCGGAACGGTGATCGCCCAGGACCCGGAGACGGCAGAATTCAGGGGCATGCCAGCGGCGGCGGTGGGTACGGGCTCAGTGGACTATGTTCTGCCTCTCGACGAGATCGCCGCGGTGATCAGTGGACTAGTCGAGACCAAGAGGCGATCATGAGCGAAACGCCGGACGTTGAACCGGATGAGGAGCTGGAGGAGCTGCTCGGCTTCCTGCGGGACGCGCGCGGATTCGACTTCACCGGCTACAAACGCTCGTCGCTGGGGCGGCGCATCCACAAGCGGATGGCCGACGTCGAGGCCACCACGTACGCGGACTACCGCGACCGGCTGGAGACGAACGCGGAGGAGTTCGGCCTCCTCTTCAACACCATCCTGATCAATGTCACCTCGATGTTCCGGGACACGGACGCGTGGACCTTCATGGAGCGCGAGGTCGTGCCCGAGGTCCTGGCGCAGGCGCAGCCCGACGAGGAGATCCGGGTCTGGAGCGCCGGCTGTTCCAGCGGCGAGGAGGCGTACTCGCTCGCGATCATGTTCGCCGAGGCGCTCGGCGAGGAGGAGGCGCTCCACCGCGTCAAGATCTACGGCACGGACGTCGACGAGGAGGCGCTGCGCACCGCCCGCTCCGGGCTGTACCCGGCCAAGGTGCTCGAACGTCTCGAACCCGAGCTGCGGGACCGCTACTTCGAGCCGAACGGCACTCAGTTCAGCTTCCGCTCGGACCTGCGCCGCCGGGTGATCTTCGGTCGGCACGACATCACCCGGGACGCCCCGATCTCGCGCCTGGACCTGCTGGTGTGCCGCAACACGCTGATGTATTTCAACGTGGAGGCGCAGACCCAGATCATCGACCGCTTCCACTTCGCGCTCCGCGAGGGAGGCTTCCTCTTCCTCGGCAAGGCGGAGATGCTCCTCAACGACGGGGACCGCTTCGAGGTCCTGAGCATGCGCCAGCGCGTCTTCCGCCGCCGCCCCGGCGAGGCCGCACCGCCCTACCACCCGGCCCCCATGAAGGGCCGGACCGCCTTCGGGCCCGAGATCGGGACGGCGGCCCGCCACCGCCAGCTGCGCGACCTCATCGCCGACTCGATCCCGTCGCCGACCGTGGCCGTGGACGCCGAAGGCCAGGTCGTACTGATCAACAGCAACGCACGCTCACAGTTCGGGCTCAGCGCGAACGACGTCGGACGTCCCTTCCAGGACCTGGAGATCTCCTACCGGCCGGTGGAGCTGCGGTCGCTGATCGAGCAGGCCGCGCACGAACGCCGCACCCTGCGGGTGAACGGCGCGCAGCGGCAGGTCGGTGAGGACGTGCAGTACTTCGACATCCTCATCCACCCCCTGATGAACTCCAACGGTCTGCCGGTGGCCACGAACATCACCTTCAACGACGTGACCGTGTCCACGCAGCTCAAGGCGGAGAACAAGCGGGTCCGCGAGGACCTGGAGACGGCGTACGAGGAACTCCAGTCGACCAACGAGGAGCTGGAGACCACGAATGAGGAACTCCAGTCCAGCATCGAGGAGCTGGAGACCACGAATGAGGAACTCCAGTCGACCAACGAGGAGTTGGAGACCACCAACGAGGAACTCCAGTCGGGAAACGAAGAGCTGGAGACCATGAACGAGGAGATGCGCGTCCGCTCCGAGGAGCTGGACGAGGCCCGTGCCTTCCTGGAGGCCGTGGTCGGCAGCATCGCGGCCGGAGTCGTGGTCCTCGACGCGGGAAAGCAGGTCAAGTGCTGGAACCGCGGCGCGGCCGACCTGTGGGGGCTGCGCGCGGACGAGACGGTCGGCGAGGCCTTCTTCGCCCTCGACTTCGGACTGCCCGCGGAGTCCCTCCAGCCGGTCATCCAGGAGTGCCTCGAAACCGGCAGGCGCACCGGTCCGGTGAACATTCCGGCCACCAACCGCCGTGGCAGGGCCATCTCTTGTGCGGTGGTGTGTACGCCGTTCGACGGTCACAACGGGGGAGTCGTCCTGCTGATGGAAGAACAGTCCGTAGCGGACCACTGACGCCCGTTTCCCGGCGTACGCTGAGGGGATGAGCCGGGGAGAGAACCCTGTGGGCGTGGCGGCGCTGGCCTGGCGCCGTGCCGCCGGCGCCCGCGAACGGGCGCGCCGTTCCGAGGACTCCGCCGAAGCCCAGGAACTCCTCGCCGCGCGCACGACGAGGGCGAAGATGCGCGACGTACATCTGAGCGTGGCCGCCTCGCACCGCAGGGTCGCGGCCCGGCACCTCTCCTCGGCCCGGCTCCAGGAGTCGTTCGCCCGCCGGCTGGCGGAGACGGCCCGGCGTCGCGACCCGCGCCCGCTCTTCATGACCGGCGTCGCCGAGGCGTGCGGCGTGCGCAGTGCCGCTCTCACCCTGGTGGGCCACGACCACGCGCAGCTGGCCGTGGCCGCTTCCGACGACACCTCCCGCGCCGCCCAGGAACTGGAGTTCATCCTGGAGGAGGGCCCGGTCAGGGACGCCATGGACCGGCGGGGCCCGATCGTCGCCACCGGTCCGTCCATGATCGAGACACGGTGGCCGGGCTACGGCCCGGAACTGGTCGGCCTCGGTCTGGAGTTCGTGCTCGCGGTGCCGCTGGAGGCCACGCGCGACCAGTGCCTCGGCGCCCTCACGCTGTACGAATCCCGTCCGCGGCCGATGGGGTACGGGGCCTGTGCCGAGGTCGCCGAGGCGCTGACCCACACGGTCCTGCTCGGCCCCGACCCGGAACCCGAGCTGTACGGGGGCACCGACCACCGGGACACCGTGCACCAGGCCGCGGGCGCCCACTCGGTGCGGATGGGCGGTTCCGTCCAGGACGCCCTGGCCGTCATCAAGGCGAGGGCCTTCGCCGAAGGGGTGTCCACGGAGGCCATCGCCCAGCGGGTCCTCGCGGACTCCGGCGAGCTGTTCTGACGGCTCCGGCCGACGCATCCAAGGGAAGAAGGCACGGGCGTGACGGCACCGGAACAGCGGATCGCGGACGCTTTCGTGTCCCTGGCGGGCGCGCGCCCGCCAGGGACCGCCGAGGGCGCGGGAGTCCTGGGCCTGCTGGCGCGGCACAGCGCCGGACTGCTCGACGGCTGTACGGCGGCAGCCGTGCGCGCGCGGGCCCCGGACGGGGTCGAGGCGGCGGGCTCGGAGCCCGCGGTGTGCCGGCTGGAACTGGCCGCGGCCGGCTGGCAGGAGGGCCCGGGGCACGACTGCGAGACCACCGACTCACCGGTGCGGCCGACCGATCTGACCGCACCGGTGGTCCGCGCGCGCTGGCCCCGGTACGCGGCCGGGGCCGCGGCCCTGGGGCATCGCTGGGCCACCGCTCTGCCGCTGCGGACCGAGCCCGAGCCGTCCGCGGGCGCCCTGACCCTCCTCGGCCCGGCGCGGCCCGGCCCGGGTGCCCTGGCCCTCGGCCAGTCCCTCGCGGACGCCGCGGCCCTCAGCCTGGAGCACGGCCGCAGGCTCCGTGCGAACAGTGTCCTGGTCGGCCAGCTGGAACAGGCCCTGGCCAGCAGGGTCTTCATCGAGCAGGCGAAGGGGGTGCTCTCCGTCCGGCTCGCCCTCCCGCCCGACCTCGCCTTCACCGTGCTGCGCGACCACGCGCGCGCCACGCGACGGCGTCTCAAGGACGTCGCCCAGGATGTCGTCAGCGGCCGTCTCACGCTCGGTGAGGAGAAGCCGGCCGGGCACCGGAGGCCCTCCTGACGTGCCGCCGCGCGCGAGCCGACGGATGATCGGTGCGTGAGCCCGACGGACGACCGGAGCGTGCGCGACGACGACGCCGGCGCCCCGGACCCGGTGCCGCCCGCCGGGCGCCGGGCCTGGGTGCCGCCGGTGGCCTGTGCCGTCCTGGCCCTGTCGGTGCTCGTCCTGGTGCTCGCCGGTACCGCCCGCAGCACGCTGCTCAACCGCGCGTACTACCAGAGCGTCCTGGACGAGCAGGACGCCTACGAACGGCTCTACGACGAGGTGCTCGTCGACCCGGCCACCACCCGCGTCACCCGTGATCTGCTCGGCCGGCTCCCGGTCCCGCAGGCGCAGGTGACGGCGAACCTGAAGAACGTGCTGCCGCCCGCCACCCTGCGCACCCTGGTGGACGAGCAGATCGGCCACGCCGTGGGCTATCTGCGCGGCGACGAGCCGAAGCTCGCGGTCACGGTCGACCTGGCACCCGTCCTGACCAACATCGGCGGCCTCGCCCAGATCTACCTGGGTGATCTGGTCGCCTCCGTGCAGGGCCGCGAGACGGCCGACTTCCCGGCGTTCACGCGCGAGCTGTCCGGGGCGCTCGGCGACATCGCGGCGGGCCGGCGCCCCGACTCGCTGCCCGAGCTGCGCCTGGACGCCGAGGGCGCCCGGCAGGCCACGGACTGGCTGCTGCGTCCGGTGCCCGAGAAGGAGCGGGCCGGCCTGCGCCCCCAGGTGCGGGCGGCCCTCGCGACCGGCGACGTGGCGTCCGCGCTGGCCGCCGTGGGCCCGTACGCGCTCGGCGACCGGCAGCGCGACGCCACCGGCGACCTGTCCGCCCTCACCGACGACGGGCACTGGAACGTGGTGCCCGACCTGGAGGCGGCGGGCGTCGACCTGGGCGCGGTCAAGCAGGCGCGGGCCTTCACACGCCTCACGCTGGGCGTGGTGCAGGGGGCGGCCGTCGTGCTGGGGCTCGCGGCCGTGGCCCTGCTCGCCTTCACCGGGCCGCCGTCGTGGCCCGCGCGGCTGCGCCGGGTGGGGACGGGGCTCGCGGCGGGCGGCGCCCTCGCGGGGCTCGTCCTGCTGTACGTGCGCGGGCAGGTGGACGGCCTGGTGGCGACGCCGCCCGCCACCTGGCCGCCGTCCCTGAACCGCCTCCTGGACGACCTCCAGCACGGTGCGGCCGACGCCCTGGTGGCCGTGGGGTTCGTCGCGGCGGCCCTGCCGCTGCTGGCGGGGCTGGTGCTGGTCGGCGGGGCGTTCGCGTACGACAGATGGCACGAGCGGGTGCGCGAGCGGCTGGCGGGGACGGCGCTGACGCGGCGTACGGCCGGCTGGTCGCCCCGGCGGCGGACCACCGTGGTGGGCGCGGTGGCGGGCACCGTGGTGGCCGCGGCGCTGGCGGGCGCGGTGCTGGCCCCGGCCGCCGCCGGCCGGGACCCCAGGGAGCTGTGCATGGGCTCGGCGGCCCTGTGCGCCAAGCGCTACGACGAGGTCGCCTTCCTCGCCACCCACAACTCGATGTCCACGACGGCGGACACGTTCATCGGACCGCTCCAGGACCCCGGCATCGAGGAGCAGTTGGAGGCGGGCGCGCGCGGTCTGCTCATCGACACCTACACCTGGGAGAAGCCCGACGAGGTCGCCGCACGCCTCCAACTGGCTGACTTCCCGCCCGCGTTGAAGAAGCAGATCACGGAGCTGATCGCCGCCGCCAACCCGCCGCGCCCCGGCCTGTGGCTGTGCCACGGCGTCTGCCGCGCGGGCGCGATCCCGCTGGTCGAGACCCTGAAGCGGATCGGCGCCTGGCTGGACGGCCACCCCGGTGAGGTGGTGACGCTGGTCGTCCAGGACGCCATCACCGGCGAGCAGACCGAGCGGGCGTTCCGCGAGGCGGGCCTGGCGCGGCTGCTCTTCACGCCGGACGCCGACCCGGACCGCCCCTGGCCCACCCTCGGCGAGATGGTGCGCACGGACCGCCGCCTGGTGGTCTTCGCCGAGCAGGCCGACGGCCCCGCGCGCTGGTACCGGAACTTCTACGCGTACGCCATGGAGACGCCGTTCGCGTTCCGCACGCCCGCGGAGATGTCCTGCGTGCCCCACCGGGGCGGCACGGGCAAGCGGCTGTTCCTGCTCAACCACTTCATCACCGACGCGGGCGGCAGCCGTCCGGACGCCGCCGAGGTCAACGCCCGGCGCTTCCTCCTCGACCGCGCGCACCGCTGCGAGCGCGAGCGCGGCCGGCCGGTGAACTTCGTCGCGGTCGACTTCGCCACGCTCGGCGACGCGCGGGGCGCGGTGGACGCGCTCAACAAGGAGCGCTGACCGGGGCGAGGCGCGCCCGGTGGGGTCGGCGAGGCGTGTCCGGTGCGGTCAGAGGTGCATCATCGACATCAGCTCGGGGCTGCGCATGCCCGTGGACACCTCGGGGAGCGGCTCGCCGCGCCGCAGCCAGCCCGCCCGTTCGGCGGCGGCGACGGCCGCTTCCTCGGCCTCGTCGGCGCGGGCGTTCAACTCCGCGCTCGCGCCCAGGTGTTCCTTGCCGGCGGCGTCCGAGGCGGCCTGCGACGCCTTGAGCGCGGCCTCGCAGGCCGCGACGGCGAGGTCGCCGGAGCCGTCGTGGAGCCTGCCCATCTGCGCGGCCTGGGCGGCGGACGCGGCGGCGTTGCGCGCGCAGCGGGAGTCCGCGGCCGGGTTGGGGGCGCTCTCGGCGAGCACGGCCAGCGCCTGCGCGGACACGCGGGCCGCGTGGGCGGCCTTCCAGGCGATGTTCCTGCCCTCGGCCTCCCGCGCCTCCTCCGTGTCCTGCTCCTCGGCGGCCGCCCGCTCGATGTACTGGCAGAGCGCGGCGGCGCGCACCGCCGCGCTCCTGGCCCGTGCCGCGTGACTCGCCCTGAGTGCGTCGTGGTTGCCTTCGCTCATGGCCATCTCCTCGTCGGGTGAGCGGCAGGGTGGCACGTCGGGGTCCAACAGAACAGGGACAGGGCGCCTCAGAAGAGGCCGAGCGCCGCGTCCAGCGACCAGGTCTGCCAGCTCGCCGCGAACAGGGCGACCACGGAGATCAGCGCCATCATGGCGTTCTGCCCCTGCTCGGCCCAGTCGTGGATCATCAGGACCAGGTAGATCAGGTTGAGCACGAGCCCGCCGACCAGCGCGACCGGCGTGAGGAACCCGAAGATCAGGCCGAGTCCGAGGGCCAGCTCCGCGTAGGCGACGACGTACGCCATGACGACGGGCCGGGGCTTGACCACGACGTCGAAGCCGCTGCGCACGGCGGACCACTTGTGCTTCTCGGCGACGCTCGCGGCCCAGCCGATCCCGCCCCCGCCGAACCACTCCTTCTTGTCCTTGTGCCGCCAGCTCTCCAGCCACCACAGGCCGAGCCCGATCCGGAGCACGGCCAGCCACTCGGCGCCGCCGAGCCACATCGTCTGCATCGAGAGCCTCCCAACGAATCTGACGAGTCGTCAGTTCACCGGATCCGCGGGGATCGCGCAAGGGGTCGAGTTCCGGGTGGGCGCTTGCCGAAGTCACGGTCGGCCCATAACCTCGATCTGATGGACCGTCAGATACGAGCCGGGGAAACCGGCAGGCAGTAGGGGGCACATCAGTGGTCAGCAGCGAGGACGGCACCAAGGAACTCCCCCGGGTCATCAGCGTGGACGACCACGTGATCGAGCCCGCGCACCTCTTCGAGAGGTGGCTCCCGAGCAAGTACCGCGACCGCGGACCGAAGCCCTTCACGGCGGGCATCGGCGAGTTGGCGTACATCGGCGGCAAGTACAAGTTCACGACGGATCCGGAAGGCCAGATCACCGACTGGTGGGAGTACGAGGGCGACCTCTTCCCGTACAAGCGGATCATCGCGGCCGTCGGCTTCTCGCGCGACGAGATGACCCTCGACGGCATCACCCGGGAGCAGATGCGGCGCGGCTGCTGGGACCCCAAGGCCCGCCTCGCGGACATGGACGTCAACCACGTCGAGGCCTCGCTCTGCTTCCCGACCTTCCCGCGCTTCTGCGGCCAGACCTTCGCCGAGGCGAAGGACAAGGAGGTCGGGCTCGCCTGCGTCCGGGCGTACAACGACTGGATGGTCGAGGAGTGGTGCGGCGACAGCGGCGGCCGGCTCATCCCGCTGTGCCTGATCCCGCTCTGGGACATCGACCTCGCCGTCGCCGAGATCAGGCGGAACGCCGTCCGGGGCGTGCGCGCGGTGACCTTCTCCGAGATCCCGACGTACCTGGGACTTCCGTCGATCCACTCCGGCTACTGGGACCCGTTCTTCGCGGCCTGCGAGGAGACCGGCACGGTCGTCAACATGCACATCGGCTCGTCGTCGCAGATGCCGGCCGCGTCACCCGACGCGCCCCCGGCCGTCCAGGCCTCGCTGAGCTTCAACAACGCGATGGCCTCGATGATGGACTTCCTCTTCTCCGGGGTCCTCGTGAAGTTCCCCCGCCTCAAACTCGCCTACAGCGAGGGCCAGATGGGATGGATCCCCTACGCCCTGGAGCGCGCCGACGACGTGTGGGAGGAGCACCGCGCCTGGGGCGGCGTCAAGGACCTGATCCCCGAGCCCCCGTCGACGTACTACTACCGGCAGATCTTCTGCTGCTTCTTCCGCGACAAGCACGGCGTCGACTCCATCGAGACCGTGGGCGTGGACAACGCGACCTTCGAGACGGACTATCCGCACGTCGACTCGACCTGGCCGCACACCAAGCAGGTGGCCCAGGAGCACGTGGGGCACCTCTCCGACGAGGTCGCGTACAAGCTGCTGCGCGGCAACGCGATCCGGATGCTCGACCTGCCCTTCGACCGGAACTGATCACTGGCCGGCACCCCGGCGTTATCGTTCGCCTGTTCCCTGCGGAGAGGCGGTCGGATGAGCAGGCCCACGTCGAGCGGCCCCACGAGCGCGACGAGCGACCCCACGACGGAGACCCTGGTCACGCTGGGCCGGGCCTATGTGCGACGGGCCCCGGGCACGCTGTTCAAGAGCGCGCTCGCGGCCCGCCTCCTCAACCCGCGGCTGCGGGACCACCCGCGACGGAGGGTCGTCGACGTGGAGTTCGGCGCACGCTTCGCCGTCGACACCCAGGACCTGATCCAGCGCTACCTGTATCTGTTCGGCGGCTGGGAGCCGCACATGACGCGGTGGCTGAGGACCCGGCTCGGCGCCGGGGACGTCTTCGTCGACGTCGGCGCCAACATCGGGGTGTTCGCCGTCCTCGGCTCCCGGCTGGTGGGCCCCGCGGGCCGGGTGGTCGCCGTCGAGGCCTCGCCGGACTTCCACCGGCGGCTGTTGCGCCATGCCGAACTCAACGGCTGCGACAACATACGCGCGGTCGACGCGGCGGTCTCGGACCGCAGGAAGAAGCTGACGTTCGTCCTCGCCAGCTCCCGCAACATGGGGGCGAACTCGATCGTTCCGTACGACGGTGATGCCGAGTCGACCTTCGAGCGCGAGGCGGTGCCGCTGGCCGAACTGCTCGACGCGGACGAGATCGCACGCGCCCGTGTCATCAAGATCGACGTGGAGGGCGCGGAGGGCGGGGTGATCCGCGGACTGCGGCCCGTCCTCGACCGGCTCCGCCCCGACGCGGAGATCGCCGTGGAGGTCACCCCCGAGCGCATGGCCCTGCTCGGCGACTCGGCCGACGAACTCCTCGCCACCATGCGGGAGTACGGCTTCCACACCTACCGGCTCGCCAACGACTACGCCCCCGAGGGCTACCCGCACGCCATGCGGCACCCCGCGGCGCCCGTGCGGTGGCGGGGGCCGGTCGTGGGGGAGACGGAGCTGGTCTTCTCGCGGGTGGACGCCGAGGTGCTGTGAGTTGAGTCGAGTCGAGCGGAGGGTCGGGTGCTACGGGGAGGAGCCGCGAGCTACGCGGCGGGGCCGTGGCTACGCGGCGGGGCCGGGCGGCACCGTGCCGCCCGGGTGGCGCCACTGGAGGTCGGCGAGCGCCCGCGCCCGCGCCGCGATCACCGCCATGCGGGCGGTCCGTTCGGCGCCGTCCGTGTGCGGGGCCTGGCCGGTGACCTGGCCCTCCCACTTGCGGTAGAAGAGGCCGACCTCCGACGAGAACCAGCCGCGGGCCACGGAGTTCAGCGCCAGCAGCAGCCCCGTGTCCTCGGACGCCGGCAGCGCCATCCAGCCACCGAGCGCCAGCAGCAGCTCGCGCCGCACGCACAGCGAGGCCGGGTGCACCTGCGCGAGGTGGTCGTGGGCCGCCCAGTGGCCGAGGACCGCGCCGCGCTCGACCGGCCCGTGCGCGGGGTCGCCGGGAAAGCCGACGGTCGAGCCGTCGGGCAGCAGGTCGAGCACGCGGGACGTGGTCCAGCCGAGCTCCGGGTCGCCCTCCAGGGCCGCGATGTCGCGGGCCAGCACGCCCGGCGCCAGCCGGTCGTCGGCGTCGAGGACCTTCACGTACTCCCCGTCCGCGCGCGCCAGCGCCATCGTGCGGGCGACCCCCGGGCCGCCGGGCCGGCCCTGCCGGAAGGAGACCCGCACGTCGTCCGGGACGTACGGCGCGACCCCGTCGGTCGTGCCGTCCTCCTGGACCAGCCAGCGCCACTCCCAGCCCGGGGGCAGCTCCTGGGCGCGCAGGGAGTCGTACGCGTCGGGCAGGAAGCCCGCCGCGGGCGCGTGCACGGCCGTGACGACGTCGATCCGCCGGGGCACGGCTCCACCACCTTTCCGGGGGTCGTCCGACCGTCGGACGCGGCTCAGGATACGACCCCGGACAGTTCAATGACTTGAAGGTCCGGGGCCGTTACCCCAGAGGCAATCCGGCGAAATCCAGGGTCCGTCCGTACGGAGATCGAGGGCCCGTCCGCCCGGAGATCCCGGCCGGAGATGCAAGGCCCGCCCGCACGAAGCATGGCCACACCACCCAGCTGCCCCGAAGATATTCGGCCGACCCGGGACAGAAGGGAACGCGGAGATCTCCATTGCCTGAATTCCGGCCACTCGACCCGCCGTATCGAATAACTTCTCGCCACGGGACACCTGTCCGGGCAGGGGTGGTTCTCGGCCACCGGGCCGCGCGGCCACGAAAAATGCCCGATCGCTGGCGACGGGGGATGCACCAGCGATCGGGCTGCGTCCAACAGTAACAAGGCCGCTCGTCCGAGGGGAATCAACTGCCGTATCGAATTGAGGAGTTGTGATCGGGATCACGCTCCGGAGCGCGGGATTCCGGGCTTGGGGCGACTTTGGCCGCACCTTGGCGTCACATTGGACACGCCGTGGAGCCGTTACCCCTCGCAGGGCGGCTCGTAGTCGAGACGGGGCAGATACTCGCGCCATTTCTCCCGGGTCAGAACACCCCGGGTGGTCGAGCAAACGCGGCTAATTGCCGCGTCGGTGTCCAGGTTCCACAGCCGGACCGTATCGGTGCCGCTGGACACCCCGAGCATGTGGCTTTGCGGGCTGAACGACAAAAAGCTGCCTGTCTTGGCGTTGGGACTCATCGACTCCCCGATGGCGGAGGCCTCCGAGGGCCGCCGGACGTCCCACAGCCGCACCTTGTTGTCGTTGCCGCCGCTCGCCAGCGCGTCCCCGTCCCGGCTGAACGTCAGCGACACGACCGCGTCCGTGTGCCCGGTGAGCGTGGGGCCGAACCGCGTGGCCCTGCGCGGGTCCGCGACGCTCCACAGCCGGACCGTGCCGTCGTCGCTGCCGCTGGCGAGGGTGTTGCCGTCGGGGCTGTAGGCGAGCACGTTGATCGCGCCGAGGTGCCCCTTCAGGGCGTCGCCGAGGGCCTTCGCGCGCCGCGGATCGCCCACGTCCCAGAGCCGTACGGTGCCGTCCGCGCTCCCGCTGGCCAGGGTGTGGCCGTCCGCGCTGAAGACCAGGGCGTTGATGTACCCCTTGTGACCGGCGAGCGGCGCGCCGAACGGGCGCGGGCGCGCCGGGTCGGCGACGTTCCACAACTGGATGGTGCGGTCCGTCTGCGCGGTCGCCAGCGTGCGCCCGTCCGCGCCGAACGCGAGCGCGTGCGAGCCCGCGAACCGTGTCCTGAGCGCGACCGGCGGCCCGTAGGCGACGGGGTGCGCGGGGTCCTCGACGTTCCACAGCTGCACCGCGCGATTGCCCGTCAGCATCGCGAGCGTGCGCCCGTCCGGCGAGAACACCAGCGCCCGCGCGTCCCCCTTGCCGGGCTCGATCGGCTTGCCCAGCGCCTCGGGCCGGTCGGGATCCGCCACGTTCCACAGCCGGACCCGCTCGTCGCGCGCGGCCGTGGCGAGCACCTTCCCGTCGGGGCGGAACCCGCCGATCCGGCCGAGCATGTCCGACGTCGGGATCGACCACAGGCGGACCTTGTTGTCGCCGCTGCCGGTGGCGAGCGTCCGTCCGTCGGGGCTGAACCCGAGGGCGTACATCTCCCCGCTGCTGCCCGCGAGCGGCTCGCCGACCTGCGAGGGACGCGCCGGATCGCGGACGTTCCACAGGCTCGCCGTGCTGTCCGCGCTGGCCGCCGCCAGCATCGTGCCGTCGGGGTTGTAGGCCACGGACCACACGGGCGCGGTGTGCTCGGCCAGCGGCGCGCCGAGCGCCTTCGCGTCCTTCGGGTCGCGCACGTCCCACAGCCGGATCGTCTCGTCCGAGCCGCCGCTGGCCAGCGTGCGGCCGTCGGGGTTGAAGGCGACGGAGTGCACCGTGCCGGAGTGACCCGTCAGCGGCTCGCCCACCGGCTCGGGACGGCGCGGATCGGCCGTGTTCCACAGCCGGATCGTGCCGTTGTCCCCGCCGGCGGCCAGCGTCCGCCCGTCCGGGCTGAACGCCACGGAGCGCACGGCCGCGGTGTGGCCGCGCAGCGTGTCGAGCCGCTCGGGCCTGCCCGTGTCCGTCACGTCCCACAGCCGGACGGTGTGGTCCTCGTTGGCGGAGGCCAGGGTGTGCCCGTCCGGGCTGAAGGCGAGCAGGTACGTGGTGCCGCCGTGGTTGGCCAAGGGCTCGCCCAGCGGCTTCGGGCGGCGCGGGTCGCGCACGTCCCACAGCCGGATCGTGCCGTCGTCGGACGCGC
Source organism: Streptomyces silaceus (assembly GCF_001419745.1). GTDB lineage: Bacteria > Actinomycetota > Actinomycetes > Streptomycetales > Streptomycetaceae > Streptomyces > Streptomyces silaceus. The sequence continues at coordinate 32,421 of NZ_LIRJ01000144.1, forward strand.
TGGCCAGCGTGGTGCCGTCCGGACTGAAGACCGCGCTGCTCACCCAACTGGTGTGGCCCGTGAGGGGCTTGCCCAGGGGCTTGGGGCGCGTGGGGTGCGTCACGTCCCACAGCCGGACCGTCCGGTCGTAGCTCGCGGTGGCGAGCAGCCGTCCGCTCGGGCTGAACGAGGTCAGGTAGACGGCTCCGGTGTGGCCGAGCAGCGGGGTGGCCAGCGGCGCGTTCACGATCGAGATCAGCCGGTTCTGCGTGGCCTCGTCGTCCGGCCGCAGGCGGTGTGCCACCAGGTCGAGCTGCGCGGACAGCGACGGGTCCGTGGTCTGCGCGCGGTCGGCCTCGGCGACCACTTGCTGGAAGACGGCGTCGTCCCGCTGCTGGCCCGCGACCACCGCGGAGACGACGGCCACGATCGACAGGACGACCAGGGCGGCCACCGCGCCGCGGGCGATCCAGACCGTACGCCGCCGCAGCCGCGCCGAGGCCGCGAGGAACTCCACGGCGGCCCGGGTCAGGAAGGTGTCCCCGGCTGACTTCGCCCAGGCGCGGGCCTGCTCCAGACGGGAGCCCCGGTAGAGCAGCGACGCGTCGCGGTCCGACTCCTCCCAGGCCCTGCCGTCCTCCTCCAGGCGCTGGCGCAGCAGATGGTCGTTGCGGTCCTCGTCGATCCAGTCGCGCAGCCTCGGCCAGGCGTGCAGCAGCGCCTCGTGCGTGATCTCCACGGTCTCCGCGTCGAGCGTCACGAGCCGCGCCCGGACCAGCGCCTCCAGCGACTCCTCGGTCTTGCGGGGGTCCGACGACTCCTCCGCCAGCTGGCGCCGCGTCCCTCTTCTGCGGGTGGCCTGGGTGTCCTCGCCGAGGCGGACGAGACGCAGCAGGAGCAGCCGTGCGGCGGAGCGCGCCGCCGGGTCGAGGCCGGACCAGGCGCGCTCGGCGGTCGCCGCGACCGCGCCCTGGATGCCGCCGGCCGCGCGGTAGCCGGCCAGCGTGAGCCGTCCGGTCTTGCGCCGCTGCCAGGTGGCGAGCAGGGCGTGCGACAGGAGCGGCAGCACGCCCGCGTCGTGCGCCCCGCGCGGCCCGTCCGTGCTCACCTCGCGGATGATCAGCTCCGCGAGACCGGGTTCGAGTTCGAGCCCGACGGCCTTGGCGGGGCCGGTCACCGCGTCGCGCAGCTCGGTGGAGGTCAGCGGTCCGAGCACCATGTGGCGGTGCTGGAGGGCGTCGGCGAGTTCGGGGTGGGCGAGGCACTGCTCGTAGAAGTCGGCGCGGATGCCGAGGACGACGCGGGCGGGGGCGCTGTCACCGGAGTCGCCCGCGTCCCCGGGCTCCCCGGGCGAGCACGCGGCGTGCAGCAGCCGGATGAACGTACGCCGCTCCGCCTCGTCCGAGCAGAGGGTGAACGTCTCCTCGAACTGGTCCACGATGACGACGGGCCGGGCACCGTCCGGCGCCTCCTGCCGCGCCCAGGCGGCGACGGCCTCCCGCACGGCGTGCGCGAACCGCGTGCCGCCGGCCCCGTCGGGGTCCACGTCCGACGCCGGTCCGGTGGCGGAGGCTGCGGAGAGGACGTGCTTGAGCTCGGGCATGTGCCGGACGAGCTCCATGAGGGGTTCGCCGCCGGGCACGAGCTGGAGCACGGGCCCGGCCGGAGCGTCCTCGTCCGCCTCGCTCAGCACCCCGTCCCGCAGCGCGGGCACGAGACCGGCGTTGAGGAGAGAGGACTTCCCCGCACCGGAAGCGCCCACGAGCATCACGAGCCCGCCCGACTCCTCGGTCGCGCGCAGCTGCTCGGCGAGGGCCCGCGTGCTGCGCTCGCGGCCGAAGAACCACCGGGCGTCCTCCTGGCGGTACGAGGCCAGCCCCCGGTAGGGGCACACGCCGGGGATGGCGGGGGGCTCGGCGGGCGCCCGCGTCTCGTCCTCGGCGGCCGACGCGGCGCGGTCGCCGGCCGGGTTGGCCACCGCGCGCTCCCACAGGAGCTGCCACTGGGCGATGTCGTACAGCCCCGCGGACACCGGCGAGGGCCGCTCGCGCCGGGCCTCGGGGATCAGGACATGGAGGACGGCGGCGAGTGCGGCGAACTGCGCGGGCACGTTCTTGGCCCGCCGCCAGTCGCTGATCCGCTGCGCGGAGACCCGTACGGGACGCCCGCGTTCGTCGATCCGCTGGAGCCGCACGACCGACTCGGCCACCCGCTGGAGAGGCGGATTCCCGGCCTCCTTGTAGAGCAGCGCGAGGCGCTCCGCGAAGGCCGTACGCGCTCCCGAGTCGGAACCCACGGCCTCCACCCCTCACTTCCGCCCCACCCGGACATCCGGACCGGAAAACTCACTTTATACGGCTGACCTGCGGATAAGCGGTCCGGATGACTCCGGAACCTCCTCGGGGAGAGCCACAGCTGGCAGGATCGCGACCAGTCGCCGACCGACCGCGCAGCGTCAGGGCAGGCCGACGGCCCGCTCCTCGGACGGGCCACCTGAGGCTTCGCGCGCGCTTGGCCGGCTTTCGCCGGACGGACGAAGTGGTGGCGGTGAACCCGCCACGTGAAACTCGCAAGAACCGTGAAGTCGGTCATCTCCGGACCACTTTCGCAAGGAACGCGGATCCGGACTCTTCACCGACCCGCGCCGATACGCCGACATGGCGCGGTTCGACAGCTGCCGCGTCGTTCGGCACCGGTCCCCACGAGGGGAGGGACCGGCGCCGAAACGACGCGGTACAGCACCTTCCCCGGCACGGGGCGACCACCCGATGAGCGGCACTCCCGACTGCTCCGGGTCCACCGGGTCCTCCGGGTCCTCCGGGTCCTCCGGGTCCTCCGGGTCCACCGTGCTCTCCCGGTCCTCCAGGTTCTCCATGACGATCGGGCCCCTCAGCGTCGTCGAGGGGCACACCCTCCTCTCCGCCCGCTGCCCCTGATCGACCACCACAAACCGCCGTGGCCCGCGCCCCCGGCGCGGGTGAGGTCGCGTCGGTCAGGCCGCTGCCTGGGGTGGTGTGGGCGCGGGCAGCCGGCTCAGGATGTCGAATCCCAGACGTAACCGTGGATGGGTGAGCAGGCGAAGGGTCGCGCGGCGCGTGCAGATCAGGCGCATCCGCCCGCGGCGGCCGCTGGTCCTCGATCGCGCGCGATCGAGGACCCGCACTCCGGCGCCGTCGATGAAGTCGACCGCGCGGAGGTCGATCAGCAGGTCGGTGTCGCCGCTACGGGTCAGGGCGTCGAGGCAGTCGGTGACGCCGGGCGCGGTGTGGATGTCGATTTCGCCGCACAGGGCCACCAGGATGCAGCCCGCGTAGGAGCGGACATCCCTGACACAGGTGGGCGCGGGAGGTGAGGTCATGACGACCCTCTCGAAGGCGGATGTCCCCGGGGGACCGGCAGCCAACGGGATCCGGGTCGGCATTCCAGAGGATGGCGGGTCGTGCCCGACTTCTGAGGGGTTCCGCCGAAGTGCTGCGCTCGTCCCCGCCCGGCTGCTATCCGGCGACGGGTTCGGACGCGCTGGAGGACGCGCTTCCCGGCAGCCGTCGCCACCGGATGCGTCAGGGCGTGACGTCCCCGTTGTCGTCCAGGCGCAGTCTGCGGGCCAGCACGTCACGGGCGACGTCCAGGAGGGGCCGGCCGTGGCTGAAGGCGTGGCCGCGCAGCCGGATGAGGGCGTGGTCGCAGTCGGTGTCCAGCTGGTCCGCGAGCATGCCGGTGGCCTGGTGGACCTCGGCGAAGTGGAGGCCGGGCTCGTCGAGCAGCGGAGTGTGGGGCAGCTCTTCCTGGGGGGTGGTGGCGAGGGTGATCCGGGCGATGGCGCCGGCCAGCCCGAAGGCGTCGGTGAGCTGGGCGGTGGACATCGGGCCGGGGCGGGTGCGATGACCGGTGAGGGCGCCGAGCGCGACGACCCCGACGCGCAGCGGGAAGGAGAACACCGCGCGGACGCCCAGCGCCTCGATGGAACCCGGCAGGCCGGGCCAGCGCTCGGTGGCGAACGTGGAGACGTCGGCCACGTCGGGCAGCAGCATCAGGGCCCCGTGGCGGGCGGCGTCCAGACTCGGACCCTGGCCCTGGACCTGCTGCAGGTCCTCCAGCGCGAGGGTGTGCTCACCGAAGGACTGCACCAGCTCGGCCTGGCCGCCTCTCGGGGCCAGGAGCAGGCCGAGGCCGTCCAGGCCCAGCACGTCGGCGAAGGCCGCGAAGGGGAGGGGAACCGGGCCGGGGCCGGTGTGGGAGCTGAGGGCGCGCAGGTAGTCGGCCATCACCGGACGGGTCACCGAAGCCGCCCCCCTTCGGGCGCGGTACGGATCGTCCGGTGGCCGGCCCACCGGTCGGCGCCGATGGGCCGGTGCTTCACCGATCGCGCCGGGGGAGAAGCGACACGTCGGCCGTGCCCTGCAGGACCTGGCGGGCGATCTCGGTGAGCCGCGTCTGGTGATCGCGTGCGTGGCGGCGCATGAGGGTGAACGCTTCCTCGACGCCGATGGCGCGGCGGTTCGCGAGGTACCCCTTGGCCTGCTCGATGACGACGCGGCTGTCCAGGGCGGCCTGCAGCTGTGCGGTCACCGTCATCTGCTCGCTCACGGCCCGCTGCTGCAGGACACCGATGGTGGCGGTGTCGGCGAGCGCCTGGGCCAGCCGCACCTGGGGGTCCTCCAGCGGTCCGGGCCGGTCCCGGAAGAGGTTCAGGGCCCCGATCACGTGGTCGTGCAAGCGGAGCGGCGCCGCCACGACCGAGGTGAAGCCGAGTTCCACGGCCCGCGGCGCGAACCGGGGCCAGCGCGTCGCGGCCGCTTGCGTCGCCAGCGGTACGTCAGAGACCTGTTCCCCGGTCCGGAAGCAGTCCCGGCAGGGGCCTTCGTCCCACTCGATGCTGGCCAGTTCCAGTCGGCGGGTGCGCTCGTCGGAGGCGGCGGCGTCCACGAGCCGGCCGCCGGGAGTGGCGAGCAGGACCCCGGCCGCCGCCACGTCCAGCAGCTCCACGCAGTGCTCGGCCAGAGTGTGCAGGAAACCGATGACGTCGAAGTCCTTTACCAAGGTGTCGGCGAGGTCGACGAACGCGGTCGCCAACTGCTCCTCACGCGGCAGTCCAGGCATGCCCCACCCACCTCCAAGAAGGATCCGGGGACACCTTCCCACAGATCGCCGTCTCCCCCCGCCACTCAGTCACGTCCCCCTCGTACCCGTCGTATGCCCTGACCGGGGAGGGGCACGCTGGTGTGGGTGGTGCCCGAGGCCCCGACGGGCGCGCCGCCGGCTTCCGGGGGCGTGGCGCTCAGCGCCAGGAGGGCCACGTCGTCCGCCGGGCCGTCGGGGAAGGTGGCCAGGAGCGTGGTGAGGTCGTCGATGATCGCGGCCGCGCCGGGCGCCGCGCTGGTGGCCGCGTGGTGGGCGAGGTGCGCGGCGAGGTTCTCCTCGTCGAACCGGCCGCCGTGGGAGGTGCGGGACGCGATGAGCCCGTCGCTGTACAGGAGCAGCGCCTCGCCCGGTGCCAGGCGCAACGTCCGGGAGACGAACGGCGCCTCGGCGAGTACGCCGAGGAGCATGCCGCCGGTCAGCTCCATCGGTTCCGCGCGGGGCCGCAGCCCGTCGAGGGCCGGACGCAGGTGGTACGCGGGAGGGTGGCCGCCCCCTGTCAGCGTGATGGCGAATCCGCCCGCGGGATCGGGTGCCAGGGTGCCGAGGACCAGGGTGCACAGGCGGACGTCGGCGGCCCGATCCGGCAACAGGGCCTTGTTCAGCGTCTCCAGGACGGTGCGCGGGTCGGTCTCCAGCGGTGCCGTGGCGCGCAGGGTGTCGCGGATCAGCGAGGTGAGCGCGGCCGCCGTCGTGCCTCGGCCGCTCACGTCACCGAGGCAGAACGCCCACCGGTCGGTGCCGAGCGGGAAGACGTCGTAGAAGTCGCCGCCGACGTCGTGGACGGACGCGGTCGTGTAGTGGCAGGCCGCCTGCAGGCCCGGCACCTGGGGCAGGGCCGGCGGCAGCAGGGTGCTCTGCAGGGCCGCGGCGAACTCGGCGGTGCGGGCCCGGTCCCGCTCGGCCCGGTCGCGTGCCGCGGTGGCGGCGTCGAGGAGTTCGCGTTCCCTGCGCAGGACGCGCAGCGCGGAGAGCCGCAGCTCCAGCTGGTCCATGACCAGCGCGGCCAGGTCGGTCAGGGCGGCGGCCCGCTCCCGTGTGATCCGGCGGGGCCGGACGTCCAGGACGTCGACCGCGCCGAGCCGGTGGCCGTCCGGCGTGGTGATGGGGGCGGCGGCGTAGAACCGGACACCGGCCGGGCCGGTCACCATCGGGTGCGCTCGGGCGCGGGGATCGCGGTGGGTGTCGCGGATGACCAAGGGAGCGTCGGAGAGGATCACCGAGGTGCTCAGGCACGCGTCCCGGCCGGCCTGGGTGACACGGTCGAGTCCGTACGCGGCCTTGAACCAGACCCGGTCGGTGTCGACGATCGTCACCGTCGCCATCGGCGCGCCGAAGAGGCGCGCGGCCAGCGCGGCGATCCGGTCGAACGCCCCGTCCGGCGGGGTGCCCAGGATGTCGTAGCGGCGTACCGCCTCGATGCGCCGCGCCTCCCGGTCCTGATCTCGCTCAGGGGGAAACTCCATGCGTCCCGTCCTGTACGTCGTGTTCCGGTCGCTCGGACAGCTGCGTACGGGCGTCGGCGTCCTCGTGCGAGCGTAGTCCCGGACCCTTCGGACCGGGAGGTCGTAAACCGCCCTCAAGTCCCCTGTAAAGGGCGGGAGTTCAGGAGCGGCGGGCGGCGATGCGGTCCGGGGTGGGCCAGCGCACGTCCCGTACCCAGCCGAGGCGTTCGAGGAGGCGGATGACGGCGGCGGAGGGGTCGATCTGGCCGCGTTCGACGCCGTGGCGGGCGCTGGTGGGGTCGGCGTGGTGGAGGTTGTGCCAGNNNCGGTGGCGGCGTGGACCCAGGTGCCGCCGATCGCCAGCCCGAGGAGGAAGGGGAGGGCCAGGGTGAGGGCGCACAGGGCCGGGAAGGCCCGGGAGACGGCGCGGATGTCGGGGTCGGCCAGCAGGTCGGGGGCGTAGCGC
>NZ_LIRJ01000145.1 GCF_001419745.1 Streptomyces silaceus
AGGATCACGGCCGCGGCCGTGCCCGGCGCGCTGCTGGGCTCGCTGCTGCTCACCTACGTCAACGCCAGCGGCGCGCTGGGGACGTTCCTGGCCCGCCCACGTCCTCTGCTGTTCGTCGCGGCAGTCACGGTGGCCGCAATGGTGTGCGCGTTCTCGTTCCTCCTCGGCCGCCTCACGGCCCACGCCCTGCACCTGGACGGGCCGGTGGCTTCCTCTCTCACACTCGCCTGCGGAATGAACAACAGCAGTGCGAGCGCGGTCCTGCTGACCACCGCACTGCCCGACAAGCCGCATCTGCTGCTGCCCGTACTCGCGTACGGGCTGTTGCAGAAGTCCGCCGCGAACTGGGTGGTCCGGCTGCGTGTTCAGTCGGCGCCCTGTGCCGGAACACCCTGATCAGCGCCGGCTGCTCCGTGGCCGATCACCGATTCGACTGCGGTGAGCAGGGTGAACGAGGTGGGCGCCATGCCCGCCACATGGAGGCGCCGCCGAGGCGAAGAGCAAGGTCGAGGGCACGGCCGTTGCCGAGACCGCCGCGGTGCCGCGGCCGTGGACGCGGGCGTCGCCGAACACAATGCCGAGGATCTCGGCCACCCGATGAGCAGCGCACCGCGGGGAACGTGGCCCCCCTCGCGCCAGTCCGACGCAGCTTCGTCCAGCTGCTACGAAGTACGCAGGCCGAGTGGCGACGTACCTCTATGACATTCGCCAAGGGACATCTGCGTGTAAGCGGATCGCGGGCGCGGAGCGTAGTAGGAGTGTGAAGCAGCTGGAGTTCAAGGAGTTCTACCGGGCGGACAAGGACGTGTGCCTGCGGGCCGTCCTGGCGAGCGTGGGTGACCGGCAGCTGGCCGAAGATCTGGTGGCCGAAGCCTTTACCCGCGCATGGACGAGGTGGTCGAGGGTGAGCCGACACCCGTCACCGAGAGCCTGGGTCGTACGGACCGCGCTCAACACCCGGATCACCTGGTGGCGACGTCGACGGCGCGAAGTGACGCTCGCCGAGGCTCACGAGAGCTCCGGCCCTCCGGCCACCGATGCCGCCTTGGACCCCTCTCTGCTGAACATGCTGCGTCAACTGCCGCAGCGCCAGCGGGAGGTGATCGCCTTCCGGGTCTTCCTCGATCTGGACACGGCGACCACCGCCAAGGCACTCGGGATCGCGTCGAGCACCGTAACAGCCCATCTGGCACGGGCCGTTGCGGCATTGCGCGGCGAACTCGTATCCGCACCCCAGCAGGAGGATCATGATGAGTGACACCGACACCACAAGGCTACTGAACACACTCAGGGGATCGCTGGACGACATCCGCCTGTCCGTCCCCCTCGATGACATCGTCGCGGCCGGGCAAGCCCGCCGACGGCGGCGCAAGGTCGCGGGCGTCGCCGCCGTGGCCCTCACCGCCGGCCTCTCGGTAGGTGTCCCCACCCTCAGCAACCCGTCGACCGCCCCGCCCTCCTACGCCACGTCCGGAGCCGGGGTGCACATCCATACCGCCGCGTACAGCGTGGACAGCCAGAAGGACGGCACAGTGCACGTCACCTTCGACAAGGAGCGGTACTTCAGGGACCACAAGGGCTTGCAGCGGGCGCTGCGCAGTGCAGGGTTCCCCGTCCTCATGAAGGTCGGCGTGTTCTGCAAGGGGCCCAACGACGACGGGAAGCTGAGCCCGTCGGGCGAGGGGGCCGGTGTGGAGCGCGTCAGGACTGGTGTACGGGAGGACGACGGCCGGGTCAGTCTCATCTTCAAGCCGGAGAACATGCCTCCGAACACCCAGTTGTTCATCGGCTACCTCAACGCGTCCCAACTGGCCTCTGTCCACGGCAATCCCGGATCCGTGGAGCGCCTGGTGCCGACAAACGTCAAGCTGACGTGTGACACGGTGGCACCGCCTGAGCACGTGTACCGGTAGGAGCGCACAGAGCATGGTGTGATGGGCAGATGTCATGGCGTCTGCCCATCACGACTGCGGGCCCGCGCACCGCCTCTGAGCAACAAGCAGTTGTTCAGTGCCCAGGCCGGGCGTATACGCGGTCCCGTGAGCACCCGGCAGCAGATTGACGGGCCACGGCACGACCTTCGGTCAACCTGCACGACATCCACCCCTGCCGACGCCCAGCCGTCGCACCACGCCGGTGATCGTTTGCGGTCACCGCACCAGGCCGTGTATCGATAGGGATCTTGACCTGTGAATAATCGTGCTTCATGGGGCGGGGATCCGAGGGCTACCTGCGCAAGGAACCACCCGGCGGCGTCTTCACCGAGCCCCGTGACCACGGGCTGGGACGCTCCCGCGGTGGGTTCACGACCAAGCTGCACTTGACTGTCGAGCAGGGGCAGAAGCCTCTATCGATTGTAGTGACGGCCAGTCGTGGCGACTCATCACAGTTCGAGGCCGTGCTGGAGAAAGGTCGTGTGCCCCGCGACGGCGTGGGTCGGCCACGTACCCGCCCCGATCGCGTACGCGCAAGGACGGGTGCTGCCGGCTCGAGCATCCAGCTGCTCAGGTCGGGCTGGTTGGTCGTGACCACGAGGATGCCGCCAGGAGACTTCGCATGCTCGACCGCGTAGCGCAGTGGGGTCCAAACGAGGGCCTGACTGCAGGTCGGCTTCCTGCGGAGCCTCCAGCGGCAGGGGACGCCATCGACCGTAATCTGTCTCGACCCCAACGCGGCGCAGCGCGGGCTCGACGGATCAGAGACTGCTGTCGATTCCCGTGACAGCGGGAGGACCGAGCGGAGCATCCGATTCCTTGATGCCTGCCTCTCGCAGGGCGCCGGCGAGGAGCTTTGTGGCGTTCAGTTCGGCCTCGTACCGGTCCGGTGCTTCGACTTCCAGACGGATCGAGAAAGTGTTGTCCTCGTTCAACGTGAGCAGGTCAAGGCCTTCGCTCTCGCTCACCTCTGTGTGTCGTGACGCCAATGCCCGTTCGAGAGCCGACCGCGTGGAGCCGGTGATGTCAGTGAGGAACGTTCCCGGGACGGTAATGACAAAGGTGGTCATGGCAACTCCTCATACGGGATGGCACTTGTACGGTTGCTGCTTCCCCCGTTACCCCGCCTTGAACGGGAATTCACACCCGAGCCTGCCGATCGGTGCACGTCTGCCGGTTTGAGGCGGCTCGTTCCTCAGGGGGCGGGCGGCGCGTCCCACGCGGTCCGTGAAGACCTTCATGACGGTCAGGGCGATGAGTGAGGTCGCAGCGGGTGAGGTCATAGGCGCGTCGACTACCTTTCCCGGGTGACGCGGTCCGCTCGGGTCAGCATCGGCACGGCTACGGTCGCCGCGATCGCCGCCCAGAGGGCTGCCCAGAGCAGGCCGGAGGGATCGCCCGACCAAGTGCCGCGCAGCCAGGCGACCTGGTAGGTGAGCGGGTCGGCGTGGGCCAGGGCCCGCAGGTAGCCGGGCGCCGAATCCAGTGGGTAGAACAGCGGTGCCGCCAGTACCACGGGCAGGGCGGTGATGGTCAGGAGGAAGTCACGAGCGGCGTACGACTGGACGCGGGCGGCGACGGCCGCTCCTGCGGCGATCCAACCGGCGTCGACGAAGAGCGCGGTCAGCACCGTGCTCGTCAGGTGCCATGCCGAGACGTCGGTGAGGCCGCCCAGTGCGGCGGCGAGGATGAGGACCAGCGCGAGTTGGGCGAGGAAAACCGATCCGAGGATCGTGATAATGCTCGACAGGTATCCGGCGGGGCCGCCCCCGTGCAGGGTATAGAGAGCGAACACGCCCCATTTTCGGTCGTTGGCGACATCCGAGACGGCGGCCGTACCGGAGCGGAATGCGAGCATCGCGAACATGCCCGGGACCACGAACGCGAGATAGGCGCCCAGGCTCTGGTTGTGCCCTGCCGCAACCGCTCCGCCGATGCCGGCGGCAAGGAAGAGCAAGTAGGCGATCGGCTCGACGATCCGGCCGTAATAGACCTGCCGCCAGTTCCATAGGGAAAGCCAGTGGAAGCGGACCGCGATCAGGGGACGGGCCAGACGGCGGGCCCGCTGGGGCATCTGCAAGGTACTCATAGGTGCGCGGCCTCGGTCGATGCGAGCTCGGACAGGGTCTCCGCCTGCCGGTCGAGGAACCGCTCCAGGCCCACGACCTCGCAGACCTCCTCCACCAGCGCACGCACACCGCGCAGGGTCCCGCGGCGGAACGCCAGTCCCATCTCTACGTTCTGGCGGACGGTCAACGACCAGTCGATGATCTCCCGCTGGGGGCACCAGCCGAACTCCGCCGGCCCAACGCAACGTTGCACAGTGCCGGAGTGGAAGCGTCGGCGTAGGTCTTGGAGACGGCATCCGCGGTCAGCAGGTTGCTCATAAGAAGCTTTCGAGAGGGTCGGCGGTTCGAAGGGGCGTAGCTGTGGAACGGGTACGTCGTCGGCCCCCGGGACGATGCCGGGCCATCTCGTGGTGGGCTGCGTTGAGTTGGTGTCTGCTCCGTGGACGGCGAAGTACAGCGTCTGCCCGCCGCCGGGCTCATGGCAGGGTGCCCGGTCGCGAGGGTCACAACCGGGCACCGGTGCGCCGAGGAACTTTCAAGGGCTATGGGGCGTCCATCACCAGGCGGCCATCGCTCTGGATGCGCGATGCGGCGGCGTTTGCGTAGGCGGACTCGACTCGGGCCTGCTCGGCGGCGTCGGGGACCGCGTTCCTGCAGCCGGTGCCGGCCGTGGAACCCGACATCAGCTGGGAGCACGGGCCGGGCTTGGTGTCCGGGAGGCCCAGGTTGTGGCCGATCTCATGGGCGGCGATGCGCGTCTTGTCGTATCCCTGGGTGACCGCCTGACTGCCGAGTTCGACGCGGCCGCGGCCGCCCGGGCGGACCGGGCCGATGGTGGCCTGCGGCCAGCCGCTGGTGGCCACGATCTGGATCTCGGCCCGGGTGCCGGGCTGGGCCTCGACCAGCTTCACGTTGTCCACGTTGGCGTTCCATGAGGCGACTCCGGCGGCGATCGCCGCCTCCCAGCCCCTGGCCTGGCTGTCGTCGTAGCGCAGTGTCACCACGGCGGACGCCGACTTGACCGAGGAGCCGTCCGGGGCAGACACCGCGCTCGCGGCGGGCGCCATGGTCAGGGTGGCCGCTAAGGCGGTGCCGGCTATGACCAGCCGTCTGAAGTGAAGCATTGCTGTCCTTTCGGTTGTGGAGGGTGCTCGGTTCCGTCTCCGGAACCGAGAGTGGAAAGGCCGCATACGAGCCTCGGCCGGTGGGCCATCGCGCTCGCCAGCGGGTCAGGGAGACGCCACACGCCCACCGGTGGAGTGAACTGCAGAAGGCAGTGCCGGTCAGGGCTCGACTCCGCGCCGAGGCGATGAGAATGGTGGAGAGAAGGTCGGTGATCAGGGCCGTGGGGCCATGGCGGAACCGGTACGTGCCGTCGCCCGCCTCGCCGCCCGCGAGGGCGATCCGCGCCGGCCGCGATGCCGTCGTACGCCCGAGCGGAGTGTGCCGTTGAGGTGTCAACTCGGTTCAGGGGGCTGGACATGAGCCGCTCCGTTTCGCTCCGCGCCACCGACACCCAGACGTGACGGTACATTGTCAAGTCTGGGTAGCAGCAGCCCCAGGGACCGTGAAATTTCCGCACAGCACCCGGCGCCCGTGCAGTCGCAGTGGTCAGGCGGCCTTGCCTCGGGCGATGTAGAGCTTCATGCCGGTGAAGTCGACGGTGATGTTGTACGGCTTGTGGAAGCTGTGGAAGAAGGACGCTCGCACGTCGAACCCGTAGGGGGCGAGCGCGGCCTGCGGGTGCGTCTCGCAGTAGATGTCCTTGGCCGCGGCGTCGCCAAGACGGATCTCCTTCGGGTAGCAGGGGTAGGTCACCGCTGGGTGGCCGTGGGCGAAAGTCCCGAGCGGACGGTCGTAGTCGCTGCGGATCCCCAACTGCTCGGCCGTCTGCCCGAACACGACCGCTGCGCTCTCGCCGCCGCTTCCTCCGAAGTTCACGCCCACCACCCCTGTGCGGGAGCCCCCGCCGCCGGCGATGGAGCCCCTGGTGTGCAGATACTGCTCAGCCAGCCACAGCGGCAGGGCCTCGGCACCCGCCCGTGCGGCGGTGGCGCGTGCCTTCCTGGCGGTTTCCGGCGTGCGCCGGCGCAGGATCAGCTCCCGGCCCGCGTAGTCGAAAGTGGTCAGCAAGTGGGAGAAGACCCACGTGCCGATCATGCCGGCGCTGTCGGTGCCGACATCTTCGCCGGACTCCGTCGACGACCAGCCCACGGGGATGTTGCGCAGTTCGATGCCGCCCAGCTTGAAGGAGTCGAGTATCCCGAAGTACGCCCATACGGTGCCGTCCTCGAAATCGACCCTCTGACTGGCGACGGGCTTCAGCCCGGCCTCCTTGGCCACCGTCGCGGTCAAGCTCAGATTCGTGGCGCCGGTGTAGAACGTGAAGCTCTTCGTCGGTCCGCCGTTGATCGAGGCCTCCACCAGCGGTGCCGGGTCCATCTGCTGAAATGGCAGCCGCGCGATGTCTCCGTGCACCTGATACGCCTCGCCGCGGACTGCCGCGAACCATTGGGCGTAGGCCTTTTCACCGGCCGCTTGCCAGTGCGGCGCGGAGAGGGCGAGTTTGTCCTGCCGCATGTAGCAGTCACCCAGGAAGTAGTGGGCGTCCTTGTCGTCGGGCGCCAGCCGGATGGCCATCTTGAGGTACTTCTCGGCGTCGGGGAACTCGTTGGCCAGCAGCCCGACATAGCCGCGTCGGCGGGCTGCGTGCAGGTTCTTGGGGTCTCTTCTCAGGATCTCCTCGTACGCGCGGCCGGCCTTCTCGAACTCTCCCGCCTTGAACAGCGCGTCCGCGTCACCGATGCCGGCCACTGCCGAAGCCGCCCCATCCAGCAGCGGAGCGGTCGCCGCGGCGCCGGCCAGCACCGCGGCCCCTCGTAACAGCGAACGCCGGTCCCATTTCCCGTTGTTGCCCACGTCTTCTCCTTCTCGGGGTCGCCTTCGTGGTCACGTTCTGCGTCAGCGGACAGTCGCAACCGCTGAAGCGCGGTGGTTTGTGGCCCCACTGAAGGCGCAGGACTGTTGCGGGGGCGTATGCACTTTTTGATACGCCCGCGATACGACTCCCTGCTTATACGGACTCCGGACTTATACGGACTCCGGTGGAGGCCGGTGCATCCGCGTGCGGCCAATGAGACGAAGAAGAGAGGGAAGAAAGTGCGAATTTGTATGTGAATTCGGGAGTGCGCCATGGACATCGAAGGCTCGCGCGTGTTGGTGGCCGGTGCCACTGGGGTCCTGGGAGGTGCGATCACCGCTGAGTTGGTCACCCGGGGTGCGCGTCCGGTTCTGGCCGGGCGGGATCCGGTCCGGCTCGCCGCCGCCGCCCGGCGCGAGGGCGCTCACGCGGTGTCCTTCGACGCATACGACCCCTCCTCCTGTGCGCGCGTTGTACAGGATGCGGCCACCGCGTTGGGCGGACTGGACGCTGTCGTGACCGCCTTCGGAGCGGTGGCCTTCGGCGAAGCGGGCGAGGTGGGGGATGAAGTCGCGGAGTATCTGATGGCTGTCGACTACCTGGCGCCCGCGGCGTTCTTCCGAGCCGCACTCGGCATCATGGAGCCCGGTTCGATGCTCGCCGCGGTGACTGGTGTGGTTGCCGAGCATCCGCAGCCGGGCATGGCTGATTACAGTGCGTCCAAGGCTGCGCTGAGTGCCTGGCTCGGCGCCGTTCGCCGCGAGGCGCGCGGTATCGGAATTGGTGTGCTGGACGTCCGACCTGGGCATCTGGATACGGGTTTCGCCGGCCGCGCCGTCGCGGGCGCTGCCCCGGCACTGCCGGCAGGAGCCGATATGCAGAAGCTCGTCAGCGCCGTCGTGGATGCGCTGTCGTCCGGCGCCGAGCTCGTGCGCACCGCGCCGGACGGTACGCCCGTCATCGAACGACGAGCACGGTGAGACAAGCCCGAACCCGATGCGACGAGCCCGGTGAACAGCCCGCGCGACCGCTCGGGTGCGTTGTAGCGCAGTCCCTCAACGCCTGTCTTCGAACTCGCGGGGGTTCAAAGGACGGCTTCTCACCGCACCACGACGTTGTCCGCGGTCGACGTCGACGGTCCGGTGGTGGTGTTGCCGTAGTACGCCCAGCGCCACGCACCCGTCTTGGACGCCTTCACGGTCGTCCTGAGATCACCCGAGCCGTTGGCGTGCACCTTCTTCACCGTGGTGTAGGAGGTGGCTCCGCTGGGCTTGAACTGCAAGCTCACCAGGCGGCTTCCGTAGGCGGCGTACTTCTTCGTCTCCCAGTTGGCCCGCGTGACCTTGCCGGTCACGGTGATGGTCTTGCCCTTGGCCACCGGCTCAGGCGCGGCGTTCACACTCAGGCGGGAGTTGCGCTTGACGTAGACGGTCAGACCCTTGTCGTCCGTGTCACCGCCGCCGCCCTTGAAGGACACCTCGGCCGCGACCTTCCAGGCTCCGGCCTCGCTGTTGCGCATGTCCCACACACTGGGGTCGAAGAACATCGTCTCGTTGAAGTCGCAGACGCCCGAGCTCACCTCGTGGCAGTCGCTCGTTTCGATGGCGTGCCACAGCCGGTCACCCGTATTGCCGCGGTACAGGAAGACCGCCGGCCACTTCCACTTGTGGGTGGTCGCCATCCGGAAGGAGGTGGGCGCCGCGACCTCCTTGGACACCCCGATCACGATCGGCTTGCCGCCGTTCACCTGGACGCGGGTGAAGGAGACCCCACCCTCGGCCGCCCCGGCCGGCACCGCCGCCACGCCCGTGAACACCGCCGCCGCGCCACCGGCCACGACAGCTCTCCAGACTTTCTTGCCCACCTGATCTCCGATCTCTGTCTCTCTGTACCGAAAGGCGCCGGAGAGCCCTGCTCCGGCGCCTTTCAGACAGCCGGAGTCCATACGGGGTTGTGCACCGGTGGATCACGATCGGGCATCGGAGGATCTTCGACCCGTGCGCCTGATGGCGAGGGGCACCCAACCGCCGAAGCCGCCGCTGCCGCCGCCCGCGGTGGGCCTGCGAGATCACAGCGCTCACAGCGTCAGCCAGGGACAACTGCTCCGCGGTCAGGACTGTCCTTCATCCGGGGCTGACAACCCGTCTCGGAACCCGCGTCGGAGGTTCCGAGACGGGTTGTCAG
>NZ_LIRJ01000146.1 GCF_001419745.1 Streptomyces silaceus
CCCTCACGGTACGCACCCCCGGAACCCCCCACTCCGCCGCCGCGCGGAGCGGGTTCGCAGGATCGACGCGTCCGGGGTCGGAATCGATGGGGGCGTGCTGGGTATCGCGGAGCCCCGGCCGGGCGCAGGCCCCACGGATCCCCCGTGGACCCCGCGCCCGGTGACGGGTGAGCGCTACTTCACCGAGCCCGCCGTCAGGCCCGACACCACATGCCGCTCGATGAACGCGAACAGGATGACGACCGGGACGATGGCGACCACCGACGCGGCGAACAGGTAGTTCCACTGCACCGTGTAGTTGCCGATGAAGTTGTTGATGCCCACCGTCAGCGGCTGCTTGTCCGGTTCCGTGGTGAGGGTCAGGCCCATCACGAACTCGTTCCAGGACGTGATGAAGGTGAAGATCACGGCCGTCACCACGCCCGGCAGGGCCAGCGGCAGGGTCACCTTGATCATGGCGCCGAAGCGGCTGGTGCCGTCGACCATGGCGGCCTCCTCCAGCTCCGGCGGGATCGAGGAGATGTAGGCCGTCAGGATCCACACCGCGAACGCGAGGTTGAACGCCGCGTTGGTGAGGATCAGCGTCCAGACGGAGTTGAGCATGTCCAGCTGGTGGAACTCGCGGTAGAGGCCCACCAGGAGCGCCGTCGGCTGGAACATCTGGGTGACCAGGACCAGGAGGAGGAAGAGCTTGCGGCCCCGGTAGCGCATGCGCGCCGTGTAGTACGCGGCGGGCAGCGACACCAGCAGCACCAGCAGCGTCGCGCCGCCGGCCACCAGCAGCGTGACCTGGAGGTTCTGGCCGAGCTCGGACTCCTTCCAGACGTCGATGAAGTTGGCCCACTCCAGGTTCTGGGGCAGGTAGGTGCGGTCCCGCAGCTCCTCCTTGGGGCGGAGCGCGGTGACGATCATCTCCAGGTACGGCGCCAGGAAGATCGCCGCGAGGAGCCAGGCGCAGGCCGTGATGACCAGGGTGCGCGGCCGGAACGTGCGCCCGGGCCGGTCACCCCCGCCGCTCTTCTGCGGCGCCGGGCGGGTCGCCGTCGCGGTGGCCATCAGTCCTCCTCGTTCCACCGGCTGACCTTCAGGAAGATCAGCACGAGCACCACGACCATCAGGAAGTTGACGACCGACATGGCCGCGGACTCACCGATGTCGGTCTCCTTCAGCTTGTACATGAACACCATCGACGTGGAGGTGTCGTAGCCCGGACCGCCCTGGGTCATCGCCCAGATGATCGGGAAGGAGTTGAAGACATTGATGAGGTTGATGACGACGCCGACGAGGAAGGCGGGCCGCAGCATCGGGAGCGTGATGTGGCGGTACGTCTGCCAGGGCCCCGCCCCGTCGATCCGCGACGCCTCGTACACGTCCTGCGGGATGGTCTGCAGACCGGCCAGGAGCGTGTACGTGGTGAAGGGGAGGGAGACGAAGACGGCGACGCCCATCATCCACGGCCAGGCGGTCTCCGGCTTGCCCAGCCAGTCCTTGGAGCTGTCGATCAGCCCGAGATCCAGCATCAGCGTGTTGAGGACGCCCGCGGTCTGGTTGAGCATCCACTTGAAGCCGATGGCGGTCATCAGGACGGAGGCGGCCCAGGGGGCGATCAGCGCCCAGCGGGTGATGCGGCGGCCGGGGAACCGCTGGTTGAACAGCTGGGCGAGGGCCAGCGAGAACAGCATGGTGACGCCGACCACGACGACCGTCCACAGCACGGTCCACATGAGGACGGACCCGAAGTCGCTCTCCTCGAAGAGCTTCTTGAACTTGTCGGTCCCGGCGCTGCCGCGCACCTTGCCGGCGATGGAGATGTTGAGGAACGAGGTGCGGATCAGCTCGATGACGGGCCAGACGACCACGGCGAGGATCAGCAGGATGACGGGCGCTATCCAGGGCAGCGGGCCAAGCCTGGCTATGCCGCTGCGGCGGCTCACCGGCCTGGGCGCGCGCCCGCCCCGTCCCCGGCCGGTCTCGGCCGGGGACGGAGGGGCCTTCAGTGACACAAGGACTCCTTGCGAACTGGGTGAACTGGGGTAACTACGGTGACGTGACGGCTACTTGGACTCCGCCGCAGCCGACTCCGCCTTCTTCTGCAGGTCGCCGAGGACCGACTTCGCGTCGTCGGAGACCGCCTTGCCGCCGGTCTTCTTGATCTCGGCGGAGACGACGTCCCAGGAGGTGTCACCCAGCGGGTAGAACTTGGCGTTCGGCAGCACCTGGAAGAACGGCTCCAGGTCCTTGTGCTTGCCGCTGTCCGTCATCTGCTTCAGGGCGTCCTTGGTGACCGGCATGAGGTTGTACATCTCGTCGAACGCCAGCATCTTCTTGGAGTACGTGAAGTCCAGGAACTTCTTCACGCCCTCCTTCTCCGCGCCGCCGTCCTTGAACGCCATCATCCAGTCGGCCACGCCGAGCGTGCTGTTCAGCGGGCCCGCCTTGCCGGGTATGGGCGCGACGCCGTAGTCGACCTTGCCCTCCTTGGCCATCTGGATCAGGCTCGGGTGGCCGTTGAGCATGCCGACCTTGCCCGCCGCGAAGTCGGCGAACGCCGTCTTACGGTCGGTGGAGGCGGGGTTGGCGTACGTGAGGCCGGGCTTGACCAGGTTGGTCTTCAGCCAGTCGAAGGTCTCGACGTTCTTCGCGCTGTCGAGCGTGTACTTGCCGTCCGCGTCGGTGTAGCCGCCGCCGTTGCCGAGCTCCCACATCATCGACTCGCCCTGGGTCTCCTCGGGGCCGAGCGGCAGGGCGTAGGGCGTCTCGGCGGCCTTCTTGTCCTTGATCTTCTTGGCCGCGGCGGCGAGTTCGTCCCAGTTCTTCGGCGGGCTCTTGATGCCGGCCTTCTTGAAGACGTCCTTGTTGTAGAACATCACGCGGCTGGAGGAGACCCACGGAATGCCGTACTGGGTGCCGTCGACCTCGCCGGCCTTGGCGAAGGAGGGAATCAGGTTGTCGCGGGTCTCGCGCGAGAGGACGTCGTCCGCCTTGTACAGCAGGTCGTCCGCGACCTTGTCGGCATAGCCGCCGGTCTGCAGCAGGTCGGGCTCGTTGCCCGCCTGGATCATGTTCTTGACGGACTTGTCGATCTCGTTCCAGTTGATGACCTGGACGTCGACCGTGTAGCCCTTGTTGGCCTTCTCGAATTCCTTCTTGACCTCGGCCCAGTACACCTTGGAGGCGTTGGAGGCCTTGTCGCCGTAGTCGGCGGCGACGAGCTTGATGGTCTTGCTGTCACCGCCGTCGCTGTCCCCGCTGCAGCCGGCAAGTGCCAGTGCCATGCAGAGCGTTGCCGCACCGGTGGCGACCATTCGATTCCTCATTGCTGTTCAACCCTTCGACATCGGTGTCGACTTGAGCGCGTACAGTCGCCCCCCGCGGCGCCGTGGGCCGAGACTACTCACGCCCAGAATCACCTCAACAGGCCTAGACCACTTTCGTGGCCAAGCTGAAATCACCTGCTCCACCAGGTCACTTGATGGCTCCCGCGGTCAGACCGGCCTGTACCTGTCGCTGGAAGACCGCGTACACGACGAGCACCGGCAGCATGGCGATCGTCAGCCCCGCGAAGAGCGCGCCCCAGTCGCCCCGGTAGCCCTGGGAGACCGCCAGCGAGGCGAGCCCCTGCGGCAGCACGTAGTTCTTCTCCTCCTCGTTGTTCAGCAGCAGCGGAAGCAGGTACTGGTTCCACTGGCCGAGGAAGTTGAAGATGCCGATGCTCACCAGGCCCGGCTTGGCCATCGGCAGCATGATCTGGAAGAACGTCCGGGTGTGCGAGGCCCCGTCGACCATCGCCGCCTCCTGCACACCGGTCGGCAGCGTGCGGAAGAAGGAGGTCAGGAAGAAGGTGGTGAAGGGCAGCGAGTACGCGATGTACGCGATCATCAGGCCGGGCCGGGTGTCGAGGAGACCGAAGTTCTCCATGACCGCGAACAGCGGCACGAGCGCGAGGATGACCGGGAACATCATGCCGCCCGCGAACAGCATGAAGACGAGGCGGTTGCCCGGGAAGGTGAAGCGGGCGATGACGTACGCCGCCATCGAACCGAGCAGCATCGTGCCGGTCAGCGAACCGGCCAGGATGATGAGCGAGTTGAGGGTGTACTGACCGATATTGGCCTTGTTCCACGCGTTGCTGAAGTTCTCCCAGTGGAAGGAGGCCGGCCAGCCCATCGGATCGCTGAGGATCTCGGCCGAGGGGCGGAACGCGGTGAGCGCGACCCAGATCAGGGGTCCCGCGGCGAGGATCACCCACAGGACGAGGAAGGCGTGCGAGAAGACGTTGAGGGTGGCGCCGCCCGTCTCGCTCTCGCGGCGGGGCGCGTCCTTGCTCTCGGCACGGGGCCCGGCGGCGGTGGTCGTGGTCATGATGCAGTGCTCCCGCGGTCTCAGTATTCGATCCGGTCGCGATTCCCGACGCGCATGACGATCAGGGAGAAGACCATGCTCAGGGCGAGAAGGACGACGCCGATGGCCGTGGCGTAGCCGTACTGGCCGTCACGGAAGCGCTCGTAGAGGAAGACCGGAGTCACCTTCAGGACGTGCGGAGGCACCATCACCAGGCAGATCGCGAAGGTGTCGAGCGCCTGGATGCCCATGTAGATCCAGCCGGTGCGGACCGTGTCCCAGATCAGCGGCAGCGTGACGTTGAAGAAGGTGCGGGTGCGGCCCGCGCCGTCCAGGAGCGCCGCCTCGTAGATGTCCTTGGGGATCGACCCCATCGCCGCGGAGAAGAGCACGACGTAGAAGCCGACGAAGCTCCAGCTGATGACGACGAGCAGCGAGATCACACCGAGGGACCACTCGCCGCCCAGCCAGGCGGGCCCGGTGATGCCGATCTTGTCGAGGCCGCCGTTGATCAGGCCGCTGTTGGTGTTGAGGACGCGCCCCCACACCACGGCGATGATGGCGACGGACAGGACCTGCGGGAAGAAGTAGACGACCTTGTAGAACGAGGATCCCGCGATGCCCGCGATGGCCTGGCCCCTGCGGTGCCGGCCGCCCGAGGTGATCATGTAGGCGAAGAAGACGCCGAGGACGAGGGTGAGGAACGGGGCGACGACCAGCAGCAGGGTGCTGACCTTCACCGAGTCCCAGAACCGGACGTCGTTCCACATCTTCTGGTAGTTGTCGAACCCGATGAAGTTCGCGACCGGGCCGCCGGACCAGTCGGTGAACGAGTAGTAGATCGCCTGGAGGAAGGGCGAGATGACGAACAGCGCGTAGAACGCGAGTGGCACGGCGAGGAAGCCCACGATGAAGCGGTACTTGTCGAGCGTGCGATAGCGCCGGTCGTAGCGGACCCGCTCGGGGGTGAAGCGTGGTGGCAGCACCACGGCCAGCACGAACAACAGCGCGTTCGGCGCGCCCGGCGCGGGCCCGCTGCCCGCCTGCTTCGTCGAAGGTGGCGGATTGTCCACCCGTGTGTCGGTCTTCACGCTGCTCAGCCCCGCCCGCTCTGTCACATGCTCTACGTGCTGTTGGGTGCCGTACGGCCCGGTGGGTGCCGTGGCCTGCCCGCCGGGCCGTACGCCCTCGGTCGTGTACCGGGGTCAGGGGCCGCGAAGGCCCCGGACCGCCTGGAGGGTCAGGCCTTCTTGATCTTGGTGATGTCGGGGTCGTTCTTGATCCGGTCGGAGGCCTTCTGCATGGTCTCCATCGCCTGCTTGGTGCCGATCTGGCCCTGCATGAACTGGTGGATCATGTTGTTGAAGTCCTCGCGGAACAGCTCGTTGTACCAGTCGAAGAACTTGGGGATGACGATGTTCTCGCCCGCCGCGTCGATGGCCTTCTTCGCGCTCGCCGCGCCGGACGGCAGCTTCTGGCCGTCGATGGCGCCCTTGACGACGGGGATGGAGCCGACCTCCTTGAAGAGGTTGAGGGCGGCCTCCTTGCTGTACATCATCCGCATCCACTCCAGGCCGCCCTGGCGGTTCCGGGCCTTGGCCGGGACGATGAAGGGCTCACCGGCCGGGGCGTAGAGCGTGCCGAACGGCATCTTGTCGGAGGAGTCGAGCGAGGGGGTCGCGCCCACCGTCATCGCGAAGTCCTCGGGCGTGGTGTCCTTCGCCTCGTTCTCCACCCAGGAGCCGTTGGGGACGAAGACGCACTTGCCCTCCTTCGTCCACGCGGTCTGCATCTCGGTGTGCGCCTCGGTGCCGTCGAAGCCGGTGAGCACGTACTTCTTGGAGACGAGCTCCTCCCAGGCCTCGAAGACGTCCTTGACCGCGTCGTGCTTCCAGGCGTCGGGCTCCAGGTAGTCCATGGCCTCGATGACGTCGCGGCCGCCGCGCTGGGCGAACATCGCGTACATGCTGAAGAACATGTAGCGCGGGTGCCCGCCCGGGTAGCTCCAGCCGTGGATGCCCTTGCCCTTGGCCTTCTTGCAGACCGCGAGCATCTCGTCCCAGGTCTTGGGGTACGCGGAGTCCAGGCCCTCCTCCAGCAGCTTCTTGGAGTACCAGTTGCCGTACACCGTCAGCGTGATGTTGAGCTGGTAGCACTCCTGGCCGCCGAAGCGGCCCATCTGCTCGACGACCGGCACCAGGGTGTCGCGCACGGTGACGCCCGGGTCGTCCCAGGAGGGCGCGTCCAGGACCTCGCCGAGGTCGGCGACCTGCTTGTTGTGGACCAGCTTGCCGATGTTCATCTGCTCGGCGCCGGAGTTGTTGACGACGTCCGCCGTGGGCTTGCCGCGGACGATCTTCGGCTGGACCTGGGTGGCGATCTTCGTCGTCGCCTTCTGGTCCGGCTCGGCCTTCGGGTACTTCTCGGCATACATGTCCGTGACGAACTGGGCGTACTTGTCGCCGTATCCGCCGTTGAAGATGTAGACCGTCAGGCCCGCGTCGTCCTTCACGCCCAGCGGGTTCTTCTTGGACTTCTTGCCCTTCTCGGCCTTGTTGTCCTCGCCGCCTCCGCTGGCGCAGGAGGTGAGGGCCCCGACGGCGGGGACCGCGAGCAGACCGACGGCTGCCGCCCTCTTCATGACATCACGACGGTTGACGCTGGTGGATCCCATGCTCAAGTCCTCGCCTTCTCCAGGACTCAGGCGGTGAACCGGACCCTCCCCGGCACCGCGGTGGTGTGAAGCTGGGGTCGTGCGTTACAGCTGGGTCGTGCGGTGGATCTGTGGAGCACTGCGGTGGTTCGGTGGAGCGGCACTGCGATGGATCTGTAGGGCACTGCGATGGAGCGGTGGAACATCGGATTCGGTTGGCGGAAAACGGAGTTCGCACATCCGAGCCCCCGCACCCCGCCGTCCCGGGCCCGCGAACCGGCCGAACGGCCGTGCAGACGCCGACAGGTATAGTCCACTCGCCGCGGGGTGGGCAAGATCGAATACAGCATTGACCGGCAGCCTTGTCCGAGTTGAGACCTGCGATGTTCCCCTCCGAAACCTCTCGCACATCACCGTCGATCCACGTGGACTTTCGCGGCGGTTTCCATGGACTTTCCGGCAGGTGACCCACGGGGCGTCGGCGGCCTTCGGGATCCGTCCGACGATCTCGCAGGCCGCGCCGCCCGATCGCCGTCGCGCCGGGCGCCTGGCCGGATTCCTTCCACGGCGCGCCGGCCCCTCTACACCATCACGCCCCCCGCCAACAGCCTTGACACCACTCGTCACTTGCCGCCCTACTAGACCTTGCGCAGCGACCGTGACAACGTTGTCCACACCCGCAAGGAGGGGCTCGGGGATGCCGCACTCGGCACGCAGACCTCGTTTCAGACACCACCGTCCGCCCGGTCAGGGACCCCGCTCGGCCGCGGCCGCCGGGGCGCTGGCGCTCGCGCTCGTCGCGGCGGCACAGGGGGCCGCCGTCGCCGGGCCCGAGCAACCTCCGCGGCAGCAGCAGGAGTTCGTCTCCTCCTTCGAGGAGGGCGAGGCCCAGCCGGACTGGCTCAGCACCGTCGAGACGGGCCCCGACGGCAAGAAGAAGGCCTCCGGCGTGAACGGCGAGTTCAGCTCCGGCCTGCCCGGCAGTGTCAACGACCACGTCACGGACGTCCGCACCAGCGGCGAGAACACGGGCTCCGGCGAGGTCGCGGCCAACCTCGTCGACGGCGAGGCCACCAGCAAGTGGCTGACGTTCGCGAAGGACGGCTGGGTCGAGTTCGACCTGGACGAGCCGGCGAAGGTCCTCACCTACGCGCTGACCTCCGCCAACGACCACGCAGAGCGCGACCCCAAGGACTGGACGCTCAAGGGCTCGGCCGACGGCAAGGAGTGGAAGGTCCTCGACGAGCGCAAGGGCGAGACCTTCGACGGCCGGCACAAGACGAAGAAGTACGACTTCGCCGAGCCCGGGGACGCCACGGCCTACGCGCACTACCGGCTCGACGTCACCGCGAACAACGGCGCCGACGACGCGCTCCAGCTCGCCGACGTCCAGCTGTCGGTGGGCGGCACGCAGGCCCCCGCGCCCGAGGACATGCTGAGCCTGGTGGACCGCGGCCCCAGCGGCTCCCCCACCGCCAAGTCCCGCGCCGGGTTCACCGGCACGCACGCGCTGCGCTACGCGGGCACCCACAAGGCGGACGGCCGCGGCTACTCGTACAACAAGGTCTTCGACGTCGATGTGAAGGTGCGCCGCGACACCGAGCTCGGCTACCGCGTCTTCCCCTCGATGGCCGAGGGCGACCTCGACTACGCCGCCACGAACGTCGCCGTGGACCTCGCCTTCACCGACGGCACGTACCTCAGTGACCTCAAGGCCGTGGACCAGCACGGCTTTGCGCTGAGCCCGAGCGGTCAGGGCGCGTCCAAGGTGCTGTACGTCAACCAGTGGAACGACGTCGCCTCCCGCGTCGGCGAGGTCGCCGCCGGCAAGACGGTCGACCGGATCCTCCTCGCGTACGACTCCCCCAAGGGCCCGGCGAAGTTCCGCGGCTGGCTGGACGACGTGTCGCTGAAGGAGAAGGCGCCCGCGAAGCCGAAGGCGCACCCCTCCGACTACGCGGACACCCGGCGCGGCACCAACTCCAGCGGCGGCTTCTCGCGCGGCAACACCTTCCCGGCGACGGCCGTCCCGCACGGCTTCAACTTCTGGACGCCGGTGACCAACGCGGGCTCCCTGAGCTGGCTGTACGACTACGCGCGCGGCAACAACGACGACAACCTGCCGACGATCCAGGCGTTCAGCGCGAGCCACGAGCCGAGCCCGTGGATGGGCGACCGGCAGACGTTCCAGATGATGCCGTCCGTCGACAAGGACACCCCGAGCGCCTCGCGGACCAAGCGGGCCCTGCCGTTCAGGCACGCGAAGGAGACGGCGCGCCCGCACTACTACGGCGTGACGTTCGAGAACGGCCTGCGGACCGAGATGGCCCCGGCCGACCACGCCGCGATGATGCGGTTCACCTTCCCCGGTGACGACGCGAGCGTGATCTTCGACAACGTCTCCGAGAAGGGCGGCCTGACCCTCGACAAGGAGAAGGGGACGGTCTCCGGCTTCTCCGACGTCAAGTCGGGTCTGTCGACGGGCGCGACGCGCATGTTCGTGTACGGCGTCTTCGACGACTCCGTGACGGCGGGCGGCAAGCTGGAGGGCGGCGGTGGCGGCGACGTCACCGGCTACCTCCGCTTCAAGGCGGGCAAGGACCGCACGGTCGACCTGCGCATCGCGACGTCGCTGATCAGCCTGGACCAGGCGAAGGACAACCTCGCCCAGGAGATCCCGTCCGGCACGTCCTTCGACCGCGTGAAGGACCGCGCGCGGAAGCAGTGGGACGACCTGCTCGGCAAGGTGGAGGTCGAGGGCGCGAGCGAGGGACAGCGCACGACCCTCTACTCCAGCCTGTACCGGCTGTACCTCTACCCCAACTCGGGCTTCGAGAAGGTGCGTTCGGCGGGCGGCAGGGCGACGTACAAGTACGCGTCCCCCTTCTCCCCGCAGACCGGGCCCGACACCCCGACCCACACCGGCGCGAAGATCGTCGAGGGCAAGCCGTACGTCAACAACGGCTTCTGGGACACGTACCGCACCACCTGGCCGGCCTACTCGCTGCTCACGCCGAAGAAGGCGGGCGAGCTGGTCGACGGCTTCGTGCAGCAGTACAAGGACGGCGGCTGGACCTCGCGCTGGTCCTCGCCCGGCTACGCGGACCTGATGACGGGCACCTCGTCGGACGTGGCGTTCGCCGACGCGTACGTCAAGGGCGTGAAGTTCGACGCGGAGGCCGCGTACGACGCGGCGGTGAAGAACGCGACGGTGGTGCCGCCGAGTTCGGGCGTCGGCCGCAAGGGCATGGAGAAGTCGCCGTTCCTCGGCTACACGCCCAGCGAGACCCACGAGGGCCTGTCCTGGGCGCTCGAGGGCTACCTCAACGACTACGGCATCGCCCGCATGGGTGACGCCCTCTTCAAGAAGACGGGGAAGAAGCGCTACAAGGAGGAGTCCGCGTACTTCCTCAACCGCGCCCGTGACTACGTGAACCTCTTCGACGACAAGGCGGCGGGGGCGGGCACGAGCCCCGGCTTCTTCCAGGGCAAGGACGGCAAGGGCGTCTGGCGCGTGCCGTCGGAGAAGTTCGACCCCCGCGTGTGGGGCCACGACTACACGGAGACCAACGCCTGGGGCTACGCCTTCACCGCTCCGCAGGACTCGCGCGGTCTGGCGAACCTGTACGGCGGCCGCAAGGGCCTCGGCGACAAGCTCGACACGTACTTCGCGACCCCCGAGACCGGCTCCGCCGAGTTCGCGGGCTCCTACGGAGGCGTCATCCACGAGATGACGGAGGCCCGCGACGTCCGCATGGGCATGTACGGCCACTCCAACCAGGTCGCCCACCACGCGGCGTACATGTACGACGCGGCCGGACAGCCCGCCAAGACGCAGGAGAAGGTCCGCGAGGTCCTCTCGCGCCTCTACACCGGCAGCGAGATAGGCCAGGGCTACCACGGCGACGAGGACAACGGCGAGCAGTCGGCCTGGTACCTCTTCTCCTCGCTCGGCTTCTACCCGCTGGTCATGGGCAGTGGTGAATACGCCATCGGCTCACCGCAGTTCACGAAGATGACCGTGCACCTCGACAACGGCCGCGACCTGGTCGTCAAGGCGCCGAAGAACAGCGCCGAGAACGTGTACGTGCAGGGGCTCAGGGTCAACGGCAAGAAGTGGGGCTCGACGGCGCTCCCCCACAAGGAGATCGCGCGCGGCGGTGTCCTGGAGTTCGACATGGGTCCGAAGCCGTCGGCCTGGGGCTCCGGCAAGGGCGGCCAGCCGACGTCGATCACGCAGGACGACAAGGTGCCGTCGCCGCGCGAGGATGCCCTCAAGGGTGAGGGCGCGCTCTTCGACGACTCCTCGGCGACGGCGGCCACCGCGGACTCCGCCGTGGAGCTGCCGGTCGGCAAGGAGACGAAGGCGGTGCAGTACACGCTGACGTCGTCGGGCGACCGGGCGAAGGCGCCGCGCGGCTGGGTCCTCCAGGGCTCGAAGGACGGCGAGAAGTGGAGGGACCTCGACAAGCGGTCCGGCGAGTCCTTCGCGTGGGACAAGCAGACGCGGGTGTTCACGGTGACCGATCCGGGGACGTACGGGCACTACCGGCTGGTGCCGGACGGGTCCGCGACGCTCGCGGAGGTGGAGCTCCTGAGCTGATCCGTCGCGGCGGATCACGGTGACGCGGGGGCGGGAGTGGTGAGTTCACTCCCGCCCCCGTCCGCGCCGCGAAGTGTGCGATGCTGCGGCTCCCGGCTCGCGACCCGGAGGCCTCCCCCGTGCGCTACTACCTCTATCTGTCCGGCGACAAGCTGGACATGCTGTACGAGCAGATCCCGGCCAAGCTCCTGAAGCGGCTCGCCGTCGAGGCGAAGGTCGACCTCAAGGTGCTGAGCGTCGCCGTGCAGTCGCCGCGCGCCGAGACGAGCACGTACGACCGGCTCGACATCGTCGAGGCGTACCTGGAGCGGGAGTCCGACGTCAGCTGGATGACGGAGCCGCGGCCGTGGTTCCGGGGCGATCTCGGCCTGCGGATCGCGGGGTACGGCTCGCCCGACGGGCCGACGTTCATCACGGGGCGGGAGGGCGACACGGTCGTCGCGCTCATCGGGTCGGCGCGCCATCTGGTCGGGCAGCGGGCGGCCCAGGACACGATCCGGGCCTCGTACTCCATGCTGCCGTCGCTGTTCCGGCTCCTGGACGACGCGCCGGAGGACTGGCCCCGGCAGTACCGGACGCCCCGGGCCGTGACGCCCGCCCACGAGAACCAGGCGTTGCACCAAGTCCTTGAGTTCTCCGACTCGTTGACGGTCGCGCCCGTCTACGCCGAGTTCCTCGCGCGGCGCCTGCTGACCGGCACCGTCACCGGACCGGACGGGCGGGAGCTGCGGATCGTCGTCGGCACCCCGCTGTACGTGGCGATGGCCGACGAGGACCCGGGGCGGGGAGCCTGAGTGGCGCCGGACGAGGCGGTCCCCGAGCTGATCCGGATGCGGCTGGCCGGGGACGTGGCGGGCCTGCGCCGGAGCCTGCGGTCCGAGGACGTCTCGACGGCCCTGAGGGCCGCCGAGCTGCTCGGGGACATCGGCGGCCCCGAGGCCTGTGAGGCGCTCCTCCACTGCCTGGCGATGCCGGGCCGCTACCCCCGCCACCTGGAGTTGTGGGTCATCTCGCCGCTGGCGAGGCTCGGCGAGCGCCGTGCGGTCCCCTTCCTGCTGCGGCGGCTGCGCGAGGGGCTGCCGGAGAACACGAGCTGGCCCGAGACGTTGTACGGAGCGCTCGGCACCCTCGGCGGACCCGAGGTCGTCCGCGAACTGGTCGAGCGGCTCGCCGGGCCGCGCCCTTCGAAGTACGTGGTCGACGCGGTGGCCGCGCTGCGTCCGCCGGAGGCCGTGCCCGCGCTGCTCGCCGCGCTGTGGACGCTGCTGCCCTGGGACGAGGTGCATGCCGTGCGGGCGCTCGGGGCGATGCGCGATCCGCGGACGGGCGCGCCCCTGCTGTTCCTCGTGGACTCCGAGGGCACCTCTCCCCCGTTGCGCAGGGCGGCCGTCGCGGCGCTGGCCGACCTTCCCGAGGAGTCCTGGCCACCGCCGGCCGGATGGATTCCGGAGATCATGCTGCGCCGCGCGCTGCGGGACCCGGACGCGGCGACCGCGGCTCCCGCCGCCGAGCTGCTCGCCCGTACGAAGACGGGGCGGGACGAGCTGCGGGGCGGCCTGATGGACTCCGTGCCGGGCCGGCGTGCCCCGTACCGGGTCCCCGACTGTGTCGCCGTCACGGTCTGCGGCTTCATCCAGAAGCGGCCCGACCTCTTCGGCGAGGAGCAGGACTACCGCGACGTACCGACCCTGATCGAGCTGCTCGACGCGGCGGCCGTACCGACCGTGCGCAGGGCGGCGGCCGGGGCGCTGGGGGCCGTGGGCGGCACGGTGGCGACCCAGGCTCTGCTGGCCGCCCTCGGTGACCGGCGGGTCGGGGAGGCGGTCGCGCGGGCCATGGCGCGTCTGCCGCGGCCACCCGTGCGGGACCTGCTCGCACTCCTGTCAGGAACCGGTGACGCGACCCAACGCCTGTACGCAGCCGAGGCGTTGGGCCATCTGGAACACACGGCAGCCGCATCCCTCCTCCTCTCCACCGCCCTCGGCGAGGAGGAGCCCCCGAAGCCGCGCGCCGCCGCGGTCGACGCGCTCGCGGCGCTGCGTCACCGCCCGGCGGCCGCCGGCCTCGCCACCCTGGCGGAGGACGCCGAGCTGCCCGGCACGCTCCGGTCCAGGGCCCTGCACGCGCTGGGCCGCATCGGAGCGCGGGAGTCGCTCCCTGCGGTGCTCGCCGCCGTCCGGGAGGCGTCGGCGACGGTCCGCCTCCAGGCGGCGAAGGCCCTGGGCGCCTTCCCCGGGGCGGAGGCGGCCGAGGCGCTGGGAGCGCTCGCGGCCCGGGACGCGGACCGCGACGTCGCGCGGGCGGCCGTCCGCGCCCTGGGCCGCATCGGCGCCCCGGCGGCACCGGTCCTCGCCTCCCTGACCCGCCCCCTGCGCCCGGAACTCGCCGACGACCTGATCGCCGCGCTCGCCGGCTGCCCCGGCCCCGAAGCGGTGGCCGGCCTGTGCGAGTTGACGGACCCGACCCACCCGGAGGAGGTCCACGTGGCGGTGGCCGCGGCACTGGGCGAGCGCGGGGACCCGGCAGCGGCCCGCCCCCTGACGGCACTCCTGACGGACGACCACTGGGCGTGCCGCGACGCGGCCCTGCCGGCCCTGACCTCCCTCGACACGGAGGAGGCCGACACGTACGTACTGACCCACCCTCACCCGCCCCACCGGGACAGGACGGCCTTGCGCGCGGCACTCACGGTCATCGCGGGGAGACGGGGGCCTCGGCTCGCTGAGCCCCGGTCCAACGGGGCGGACGGCTAAGCCTTGACCGGTCCGGCCGATCTGGCGGCCTGGTCGATCTTCGCCCAGTAGGCCGCACGGGCTTCCTCGTCGATCGGCTGCTCGTTCTCGGCGCGCACCCCGGTCCGGCCGTCGAGGCCCTCGCGCAGGATGTCGGCGTGCCCGGCATGCCGGATGGACTCGCCGAGGACATGGACCATGATGGCGAACAGGTTCGTGTTGGGATACGGCTCCGGCCACCACGGCACGTGTCCGGGGGCGTCGAGGGAGAGTTCGTTGATCGTCGCGTCCGAGTGCTCCCACGTGCGCCGGTAGAACCCGATGATCTGATCGCGGGTCTCGTCCTCGGACGCCCAGAAGTCGTCGCCGTCGTAGTCCTGCCACCGGGGCAGCGGTTCCGGGGAAGGGCGGTCGAAGACCTCGCCGAAGTACCGGGCCTCGACGGTGGCCACGTGTTTGACCAGGCCGAGGAGGTTCGTCCCGGTCGCCGTCAAAGGCCGGCGGGCGTCGTATTCCGACAAGCCGTCGAGTTTCCAGAGCAGCGCCTTGCGGTCCCGCCGCAGTCTCCCGTGCAGGTTGCCCTTCGCGAATTCGTCGATCATGCGGCATGAGCCTGCCATCGGCCGCTCGTGGTCTCAAGATCCCGTAAGGGCTGTTCGCGGCACGCCACAGCGTGCAGCCGTCGTGGGCGCTGTGGCGTGCGGCGAACGCGCTGTGACGGTGAGAGCCGCACGTCGGCTCTCACCGTCACGGTGGGGCGCCGGGGAGGGCGGCGCCGGAGGTCAGGCCGTGTGCAGGGTCAGGCCGTAGCGCTGGAGGATTTCGTTCACGGGCTGGAACCACGTCTCGCCGCCGCTGCCGCAGTTGCCCCAGCCGCCCGACGTCACGCCCTGGGCCTGGTCACCGCTGATGAACGAGCCGCCCGAGTCGCCGCCCTCGGCGCAGACGCTGGTCTTGGTGAGCTGGTGGACGACGGTGCCGTCCGAGTAGTTGACCGTCTCGTTCTTCGCGAGGAGGTTGCCGCAGTGCCACTTCGTCGTGGAGCCGGAGCGGCAGATCGACGAGCCGACCGGCGCCTCCGCCGAGCCGCGGACCAGCTGGTCCGGGATCGTGCCCCAGCCGAGGACCACCGGGACGGTCCACCAGCCGTTGCCGACCGACACCCACGCGTAGTCGTTGTCGGGGAACGAGGAGCCCTGGAACGTGCCGATGCCGGAGCCGTCCCAGCCGCGCACCGCCGCCCCCGCCCTGCCGCAGTGTCCGGCCGTGACGAAGCCGCCGTGCACGGAGAAGCCGATGGAGCAGCGGACGTTGCCGGTGTAGTACGGGTCGCCGCCCACCGTTCCGGCGGCGAAGGTGCTCGGCGCGTTCGCGACCGTGCCGACCTGGACGGGCGCGGCGGCACGGGCCTTCCGCAGGAAGGTCTTGACATCGTTGTCGGTACGGTGTCCGGCGACCACGTCCACCACGACGCTGTTCGCCTTGGGGTCGACCCGCCAACTCGCCACGTTCTTCGGCGCCTTGAGGGCGTCGATACGGCTCTTGGCCGCGTCGAGGTGCGCGGCGCTGTGTTCGACCATGCGCGTGTCGGCGCCGGCCTTCCGTACGTCCGCGGCGGCACTCCGCTGCGTGACCGCGACCGTGAGCCTGCCCCGGGCCGCGTCGAACCAGGATCCGGCGTAGGCCGCACCGGCCGCCTTGCGCGCCGCGCGTTCGGTCGTGACGGCCTGCCGTTCGTCGGCGAGGCGCTCGCGCGCGGCGGCGGGGGTGAGGCCGAGGTCGCGCTTCATCGCGTCGAGGAGGGCCGGGGAGGCCGGCTGCCGGGACTCCGGCGCCGGGGCGGGGTCGGCGGCAGCGGCGGGGGCCAGGCCGGTGGCGGTGAGGCCGGCGGCCGCGCAGGCGGTGGTCAGGAGCACGGCGGACAGGCGGAGGCGTGCGCTGGTCTTGCGTCTCACAGGAGGACCTCTCGTCGTTCCAACAGGACGGCGGTGGAGCGGAGTTGAGATCTGAGAGCGCTCTCAGCTCATGGTGCGGCAGAGCGTAGAGAGAGCACGCGGCCAAGTCCAGACCTACGGCATCGGGCGCTCCGCTTCCGATGTGCGGACCATGGCCGTGCGCTCGTCCAGCCATGGCCGTGCGCTCATCCAGCCATGGCCGTGCGGGGGCCCATGTGGGGGGCGGTGCACCCATGCGGGACGAGCACCCATGCAGGGCGGTGCGCCGTCGAGCCTCTCGTCATCCGGAAGAGCCGCCGCGGAAATCCAGCTGCGCCGCCCGCCCCCATCGGCTACGGTCCCCCTCATGTCCGGGACCAAGTAACTCCAGGTGCCCCACCCGCCCCGCGGGTCCGTGGCACGGAAGCGACCTGTCTTCCTCAGCCCCCGCCGCACACCGGCCAGGGGCCGACCTGGAGTGCCCACTTCATGAACACCCCTACGCGGGACCGCCGCGCCCTCAGCCTCGCGCTGCTCTCCCTCCTCCAGTTCCTCATCGCGATCGACGTCACCGTCGTGAACGTCGCGCTCCCCTCCATCGGCGCCCGCTTCGGCGCCGGAACGGCCTCCCTGTCCTGGGTCGTCACGGGCTACACGCTCGCCGGCGGCGGCCTGTTGCTCCTCGGCGGGCGGCTGACCGATCTGTTCGGCAGGCGCCGGATGTTCCTGCTCGGCGCCGTCCTCTTCGGCGCCGCGTCCCTCGCGGCGGGGCTCGCGCCGAACCTGGAGACGCTGATCGCCGCGCGGTTCGCGCAGGGCGTGGGCGAGGCGCTCGCCTCCCCCGCGGCCATGTCGCTGATCGCGCTCCTCTTCCCCGGACCCGCGGAGCGGGCCAAGGCACTCGGCGTCTGGGGCGCGATCTCCGCGAGCGGTCTCGTCGTCGGTGTCCTGCTCTCCGGCACCATCGTCCAACTCCTCGACTGGCGGTGGATCTTCGGGGTGAACGTGCCGATCGTGACGGCCGTCGTCGCGCTCGCTCCCCGGCTGGTGCGCGCCGACGGGCCGCGCGCCTCCGGCGGCCGGCTCGACCTGCCCGGCGCGGCACTGCTCACCGGCGGCCCGCTCGCCCTCGTCCACGGCGCGCTGAGCGGATCGGTGGCCTCGCTGCTCGTCGGAGCGGTGCTCCTGGCGGCGTTCGTCGCCGTCGAGGCGCGTACGGACCACCCGCTCGTGCCGCTCTCCTTCTTCACCCACCGCGCCCGCGCCGTCGCCAACGCCGCGACGATTCCGCTCAGCGCCGGGCTCTCCGCGATGTTCTTCCTGGTCACCCTGTATCTGCAGGACGTGGTCGGACTCGGCCCGTTCCAGGCCGGGTTGGCGTACCTGCCGTTCTGCGCGGTGCTGCTCATCGCCATCCACTCGGCGTCCTCGCTGATCGGCACGCTCGGCATGTGGCGCACCGCGCTGGCGGGCCTGCTGCTCACGGCCGCCGGGCTCGGGTGGCTGGCGCGGCTGCCGGACGAGGGCGGCCTGTGGGTGGACGTGCTGCCGGGGATGCTGGCCGTGGCGGCCGGGATGGGGCTCGGGCTGCTCGCCCTGCAGAACGCGGCGCTGTCCGACGTCACGGAGGCCGACGCGGGCGCCGCGTCCGGGGTGCAGCGCTCCGTGGACCAGCTCGGCGGTTCGCTGGGCCTCGCGGTCCTGGTGGGCGCGGCGGTCGGCGGCGGCGCGACCCAAGCGGTCGATTTCCGGGCGGCGTTCGCGTGGGCGGCGGCCGCGGTCCTCGCGGCCGCCGCGGGCGTCGTACTGGCCGCGCCCAGGAAGCGCACGCCGCGCTGACCACGCCCGAGAAGCGGCTCGACAACGGGATGTCGCCGTGCTTAAGATCCACGGCGACATCGCGTGTCGGTCACCGGCTGGGTGAGGCATGGAGGTGTCGGGAGATGCCTTCTGGAGGCATTCCTTGTCAGTCGAGTTGAACCACACGATCATCCACGCCCGGGACAACCGGGAGTCCGCCGACTTCTTCGCGGACCTGCTGGGCCTCGAAATCACCTCGGAATGGGGCCCGTTCGTCGCGGTGGCCCTGAGCAACGGCGTCACGCTGGACTTCGCCGCCATCCCCGCCGAGTCGATCACTCCGCAGCACTACGCCTTCCTCGTCTCCGAGGAGGAGTTCGACGCGGCGTACGCGAAGATCGGCGAGCGCGGCATCCCGCACTGGGCCGACCCCCACCAGAAGCAGCCCGGCGAGATCAACCGCAACGACGGCGGGAAGGGCGTCTACTTCCTGGACCCGTCGGGCCACGCCATGGAGCTGATCACGGTGCCGTACGGCGGCTGGCCCGCCCCGTAACCGCAATCCCCGAATTTCGGGATACCGGGGTGCGGGGTGCTCCTGGGACCTTCGTCGCAGGAAGTGCGGGACGGTTCCAGAGCGCAGCCCGCACCCGGACGGGAGAACCGAAATGATGCGATGGACGGCCACACGCGTGTGGCGACCGGTACTCGCCCTCACCCTCGCCGCGGGCGCCTTCCTGGGCGCCACCGGGCGGGCCCCGGCGGCTGAGGACCGGCAGGACCGGCAGGCCCGGCAGGCGGAGGCGGCGGCGGTCTCCGGGTATCTGAACCTGCACCAGTGCGCGTACTACGCGAGCAGCCTCGACGACCACTTCAACACCTTCGTGACGCCCAGCGGCGACGGGCGCTACTCCACCGGCACGAAGCACTCCGCGAGCCCCGACACCACGGCGGCCTGCGGCGCGGGGAACGGCAATCACGTACCCGTCCCGGTCCTGCACGGCGTCAAGGCGCTGGACCTCACCGCCGGGCGCTACCTCGACCTCCAGCAGTGCGACTACTACCGGAGCGCGAGCACGGACCGCTTCACCACCCTCGTGACGCCGAGCGGCGACGGACGCTACTCCACGGGCACGAAGGTCTCGAACACCAAGGAGACCACTCCCACCTGCGGTCCGGGCAACGGCAACCACGTGCCCAACCCCGGTCTCTCGGGCTCCCTGCCCCTGGACCTGACCGCGGGCCGCTACCTCAACCTGCACCAGTGCGTGTACTACTCGGAGCGGCTCAAGAGCCACATGACGAGCGTGGTACCGGCGCCGGACAAGCGGTACACAACGGGCACGAAGATCTCCGACACCCAGGAGACGAGCCCGACCTGCGGCTCCGGCAACGGCGACTACGTACTCGTCCCGCTGCTGTCGGCCGTGAAGAACATCCCTCTGAGCTGATCACTCGCGGCGACGCGCGCGGTAGGCGCGTTGCCGGCAGGCCTGTGAGCAGTACGTCCGGGGCCGGCCGCCCGATGTCCGCGTGACCGGCCCCCGGCAGCCGGGGCAGAGCACCGGACTTTCGTCACCCGCAGGGCGGGCCGCGCGGGCGGCGGTGACGAGGTCGGAGCCCGGGAAGCGCCCGCGCGGGGTGCGCGCGGCCAGTTCGGCGTCCATGATCGAGCAGCTGCCCGCGATGTCGTCGCTCGTGCAGTTCAAGGCGTGGCGGAGGTATCCCCGGGCCGCCTCCAACTCCGCGATCGTCCGCTCCAGTCGCACGAGCTGGGCGTCGATGGCCTCCTGCCAGGCGTCCCGTGTGGCCTTCCCCGAGCTGACGACGGCGGCCTGGTCCAGCGGCATCCGCCCGACCACACAGCACAGATAGGCGAGGCCGAGGCGGCGCAGGTCGGTGTCGCCGTAGAGCCGCTTGCCGCCGTCGCGGGCGGGCCGGTTGAGCACCCCCTGCCGCTCCCACCACCGCACCGTGGACGGCGCGAGGCCGTACAGGGCCGCCGCGTCGCCGATGAGCACCTCGCTCCGTCGCGCCATGAACACAGTTGACATCAAGGCGACTTGAGAAGGCAAGGTCTTTCTTAGGTAAGCCTAAGTAGCCGCGTTCTCGCGGCGGAGGGGTTCGGTCATGGCAGCAGACGAGTACGTCGAATACGCGGAGTCCGTCGTCATCGGCGCCGGACAACAGGGGTGCGGAGTGGCCGGGGCCCTGCGGGAGCTCGGGCACGAGGCGCTCGTCCTGGAGCGGGGTGAGATCGGCCAGGCCTGGGCCCACGAGCGGTGGGACAGCCTGCTGGTCGGGAGCGGGAACCGGTCGGTGCGCTTTCCCGGCCGGGAGTACGACGGCGACGACCCCGACGGGTTCATGTCGGGGCCCGAGCTGGCCCGGCGGCTGCGCCGGTACGTGGAGGATCGCGAGCTGCGGGTGCGCGAGCACACGCCCGTCCGGGAGGTGGAGTGCCTGCCGGACGCCTCGGACCACGACGAGGTGAGGTTCAGGACGCGGCTGTCCGCCGGGGGCGTCGTGGAGTCCCGCAACCTGGTCGTGGCGGTGGGCGGCTACGCGGCGCCCCGCACCCCCGCCCTCGCCGCCGATGTCGCCCCGTCCGTCCACCAGTTGCACTCCCGCTACTACCGCAATCCCGCGGCCCTGCCGGACGGGGCGGTGCTCGTGGTCGGGGCGGGCATCAGCGGCCAGCAGATCGCGCACGAGCTGGCGGGCGCCGGGCGGCGCACCTTCCTGTCGGTCGGGCGGCATCGCGCGTGGCCGCGCCACTACCGCGGCCGCGGCCTCCTCGAATGGCTGTCGGCGCTCTCCCTGTACGACGACTTCGGGACCGTGGGCGGCGACGGCGGCCTCGTCCTGCCCGGCCTGCCGGTGACCGCCGTGCGGGACAAGCGCGAGGACC
The DNA here is from genome assembly GCF_001419745.1 of Streptomyces silaceus. Lineage (GTDB taxonomy): Bacteria > Actinomycetota > Actinomycetes > Streptomycetales > Streptomycetaceae > Streptomyces > Streptomyces silaceus. Next base: position 20,975 of record NZ_LIRJ01000146.1, read on the forward strand.
TGAACGTCGGCACCCTGGCCGCGCAGGGCGTCACCCTGGTCGGCTCCGTGCGTGCGGCCGACGGCCGCACGCTCCACCTCAAGGACAACGTCGTCGCCGTCGCCGAGGAGTCCGCCCGCTCCTTCCGGCACGCCGTCGACATGATCGACGACCGCATCCGCCGGCGGGGCTTCGTGGCCCCGGAGGAGGAACCCGCCCCCCGGGTGCCCATGGAGCACGTCGCCGGCTTCGGCGAGCGGCTCGACCTGGCGCAGCACGGCATCACGTCGATCGTCTGGTGCACCGGATTCGGTCCCGACTACCGCATCCTGCCGCGGCACGTGCTCGACGCGAACGGGGCACCGGTCCAGGAGAGAGGTCTCCTCGGGGCGCTCCCCGGCCTGTACTACGCCGGGCTCCCGGACGGGAACTACGTGGTCCCGGTGGGCATCGCGGCCAACGTGGAGAACGGGCGGTTCCTCGCCCGCCTGATCCACGTCGACCACGTCATGCGCTCGGGCTCGTCGACGTCACTGGTCACGGCGTGAGGACCGCCGCCGCATGAGCCCGCCCCCGTGAGCGCCACCGCGTGAGAACGCGACGAGGGTCGTACCCCCGGACACGTCCGGGGGTACGACCCTCAACTGCCCTGCCCGACCGCTTACTTGCGGATCAGGCTGCGCAGCACGTACTGCATGATGCCGCCGTTGCGGTAGTAGTCCGCCTCACCGGGGGTGTCGATGCGGACGACCGCGTCGAACTCGACACCGGTGTCGGTGGTGACCTTCACCGTGCGGGGGGTCGAGCCGTCGTTCAGCTCGGTCACGCCGGTGATGGAGAAGGTCTCCTCGCCGGTCAGGCCGAGGGAGTCGGCGCTCTGGCCCTCCGGGAACTGGAGCGGAAGGACGCCCATGCCGATGAGGTTCGAGCGGTGGATGCGCTCGTACGACTCGGTGATGACGGCCTTGACGCCGAGGAGCGCGGTGCCCTTGGCGGCCCAGTCGCGGGACGAGCCGGAGCCGTACTCCTTGCCGCCCAGGATGACCAGCGGGGTGCCCTGCTCGATGTAGTTGCGCGAGGCGTCGTAGATGAACGACACCGGACCGTCGGCCTGCGTGAAGTCGCGGGTGAAGCCGCCCTCGGTGCCCGGCGCGAGCTGGTTGCGCAGGCGGATGTTGGCGAACGTGCCGCGGATCATGACCTCGTGGTTGCCACGGCGCGAGCCGTAGGAGTTGAAGTCGCGGCGCTGCACGCCGTGCTCCGTGAGGTACTTGCCGGCCGGGGTGTCGGCCTTGATCGCACCGGCCGGGGAGATGTGGTCGGTGGTGACCGAGTCGCCCAGCTTGGCCAGGACGCGGGCGCCGGCGATGTCCTCGACCGGGGCCGGCTCGTGGGCCATGCCCTCGAAGTACGGGGGCTTGCGGACGTACGTCGACTCGGCGTCCCACTCGAAGGTGTTGCCCGTCGGGATGGACAGCGCCTGCCACTGGGCGTCGCCCGCGAAGACGTCCTGGTAGGACTTGTTGAACATGTCCTCGCCGATGGCGTTCGCCACGACGTCGTTGACCTCGGCCTCGGAGGGCCAGATGTCCGCGAGGAAGACCGGCTTGCCGTCCTGGTCGGTGCCGAGCGCCTCGGTCGTGATGTCGACCTTCATCGAGCCGGCGATGGCGTACGCGACGACCAGCGGCGGGGACGCCAGGTAGTTCATCTTGACGTCGGGGTTGATGCGGCCCTCGAAGTTCCGGTTGCCGGAGAGGACGGACGTCACGGCCAGGTCGTGGTCGTTGACGGCCTTCGAGACCTCCTCGGGCAGCGGGCCCGAGTTGCCGATGCAGGTGGTGCAGCCGTAGCCGACGAGGTTGAAGCCGACCTTGTCGAGGTACGGGGTCAGACCCGCCTTGTCGAAGTAGTCGGTGACGACCTTCGAGCCCGGGGCGAGGGTGGTCTTGACCCACGGCTTGCGGGTCAGGCCCTTCTCGACGGCCTTCTTCGCGACGAGCGCGGCGGCGACCATCACGTACGGGTTCGAGGTGTTGGTGCAGGAGGTGATGGCCGCGACCGTCACCGCGCCGTGGTCGATCTCGTAGGTCGAGCCGTCGGGGGCCGTGACCGTGGTCGGACGCGACGGGACACCGTTGGTGGTGGCCGGGGCGTCGGAGGCCGGGAAGGACTCCTGGCCCGCCTCGTCCGCGGTGTCGACGTAGTTGCGTACGTCGAGGGCGAACTGCTGCGCGGCGTTGGCGAGGACGATGCGGTCCTGCGGACGCTTCGGGCCGGCGATCGACGGGACGACCGTGGAGAGGTCCAGCTCCAGCTTCTCGGAGAAGTCCGGCTCGGCGGCCGGGTCCAGCCAGAGGCCCTGCTCCTTGGCGTACGCCTCGACGAGCGCGACCTGCTGCTCGGAACGGCCGGTCAGCTTCAGGTAGTTCAGCGTCTCGCCGTCGATCGGGAAGATCGCGGCGGTGGAGCCGAACTCCGGCGACATGTTGCCGATGGTGGCGCGGTTGGCCAGCGAGGTGGCGGCGACGCCCTCGCCGTAGAACTCGACGAACTTGCCGACGACGCCGTGCTTGCGCAGCATCTCGGTGATCGTGAGGACCAGGTCGGTGGCGGTGGTGCCGGGCTTGAGCTCACCGGTCAGCTTGAAGCCGACCACGCGCGGGATGAGCATGGAGACCGGCTGGCCGAGCATCGCGGCCTCGGCCTCGATGCCGCCGACGCCCCAGCCCAGGACGCCCAGGCCGTTGACCATCGTGGTGTGCGAGTCGGTGCCGACCAGCGTGTCGGGGTAGGCCTGGCCGTTGCGGACCATGACCGTGCGCGCCAGGTGCTCGATGTTGACCTGGTGGACGATGCCGGTGCCCGGGGGGACGACCTTGAACTCGTCGAAGGCGGTCTGGCCCCAGCGCAGGAACTGGTAGCGCTCCTTGTTGCGGCCGTACTCCAGCTCCACGTTCTGGCCGAAGGCGTCGGCGGTGCCGAACTTGTCGGCGATGACGGAGTGGTCGATGACCAGCTCGGCCGGGGCCAGCGGGTTGATCTTCGCCGGGTCGCCGCCGAGCTCCTTCACGGCCTCGCGCATGGTGGCGAGGTCCACCACGCAGGGCACGCCGGTGAAGTCCTGCATGATCACGCGGGCCGGCGTGAACTGGATCTCCTGCGAGGGCTGGGCCTGCGAGTCCCAGTTGCCGAGGGCACGGATGTGGTCGGCGGTGATGTTCGCGCCGTCCTCGGTACGGAGCAGGTTCTCCAGCAGCACCTTCAGGCTGTAGGGAAGGCGTGCGGAGCCCTCGACCTTGTCCAGCTTGAAGATCTCGTACGACTCGTCGCCCACGCGCAGCGTGCTGCGGGCGTCGAAGCTGTTCGCCGACACGACAGTCTCCTTCATATATGTGCGCGTTCCATCACATCCTGCCGCCACGACTCCTCGTCGATCCGCTAAGGTAAGGCTTAGTTAGGTAACCCTTACCGGGTGGCGGCTACTGGTGCGCCTCGGCAGATATCTCGATGTCGAGATAACCCTAGTACATCACCCATGGGTACGACGAGGCGTGTCCGCATGCCCTGGGTCACGCCGCGCTTCCGCGCGCCCGCCGCCGTCCGTCGCCCGTGCCGTGACCGCGATCGTCGCGTAACGCGCCGCGAAGGTGCCGCCCAGCGTGTCGACGGCGGCGCCGACCGCGGCCAGGACCTCGGCCCGCCTCTCCGCCGGGAGGCGGGTGAGCGAGCCCTGGGTCGGCAGCTGGTCCAGCCACGCGTCCCGCGTGTACGTCCACTCCCAGGCGAAGCGCCACTCCTGCGGCGCGTCGAGTCCGTCCGCGCGCCGCATGCCGTCGGCCGCCAGGTCGAGCAGGGGCCGGTACCCCTCCTCGGCCTTTCCCGGCGCCGCCGACACCGCCATCGGGGAGTCGGGCGCCACGCGGCGGTAGGCCTCGGCGAAGGCCGCCGTCACGGCGGGCGGCAGCTCGGGGGCGTTCCAGAACACCGCGAGGCGGCCGCCGGGGCGCAGGACGCGGGCGGCCTTCGCGGCGCCCGCGACCGGGTCGACCCAGTGCCAGGCCTGACCGGCCGCCACGACGTCGTACCGCCGGCCCGCCGGGTCCCAGTCCTCGAACGTGGCGACCTCGGACGTGATCCCGAGCCGGCCCGCCTCCTGGGCCATGCGCGCGTCGGGCTCGACCCCGAGGACCTCGCAGCCGGCCGCCCGGAACCTCCGGGCCGCGATGCCCGTGCCGCAGCCGACGTCGAGGACGGCGGGCGCGCCGCCGTCGACGATCCGGTCCACCAGGGCTTCGGGGTAGCGGGGCCTGGCACGGTCGTAGCGCTCGGCGTCGACACCGAAGGACTCGGCGACCTGACGGTGCCGGTGGGGCTCGTTCCGCGAGATAGTGGGCATGCGCCCACTCTGAGTGGGCGCATGCCCACTCGTCAACCGATGCGTGGGAACTACGGAAGAAGGGCGGGACGTACGTGCCGACAGGAGTGGCCATGCGCGACGTGCGCGAGCAGCTTTTCGACGCGGCCGAGCGAGTGCTGCTGCGGGACGGACCGAACGCGCTGACCAGCCGCGCCGTCACCACGGAGGCGGGCTGCGCCAAGGGGGTGCTGCACCGGCACTTCGCCGATGTCGACGCGTTCCTCGAAGAGCTGGTGACCGACCGGATCGGCCGCGTCGGCGAGCGGGGCGCCGCGCTGCGCGCCGCCGCGGGGACGGGCACGGTGCCGGACCGGGTGGCCGACGCCCTGACGGAGCTGTTCGGCTCGGTCGCCCTGGCGATCCTCGGCCTGGTCACCGCGCGGGACACGCTGCGGGCACGGCTGCGGGCGACGACGCCGACCGGCCTGCCCGTCCTGACGGAGGCCGGCGTGGAACTCGCCGCCTACCTCACGGCGGAACGCGACCTGGGCCGCCTGACCCCGGACGCCGACGTCGACACACTGGCGCTCACGCTGATCGGCACCGGCCACCTGCTCTTCGCGGGCCACGAGGGCACGCGGCCACCGGCGGAGGAGCTCCACAGGGTCGTGGACGCGGTGCTCGCGGGGGTGGTGACAGGAGAGGGGTGAGGAGCGGCGCGCCGCGCGCCTCGGCGGCCCGCTCCTCACTCCGCTCCGGGAGCCCCCGCCAGCACCGCCACCTCCAGCGTCCGGAGCCGTACCCGGTCGGCGATCACCTCGTACGCGGCCACGCGGCCGGCCTCGACCGTGATGCGCAGCGCGAGCCGCAGGTGGCCGCGGGGGGCGACGACCACGCCCACCGTGCCGTCGACGAGCGCCGCCTGCGCGTAGCGGGCGTTGCGTCGCAGGAGCACGGTCTCCTCCGCCACCGCCCGCGCGCCGCGGATCTCGGCCGCCCGGCCGGCCGGGAGCGCGGAGAGGTCGGCCGTGCGGACGACGTCGGGCGCGAGGACGGTGAGCAGCGCCGCCAGGTCGCCACTGCGGGCGGCGGCGAGGAAGGCCTCGACGACGCGCCGGTGCTCGGCGAGTTCGGGGGCGGCGACGCGGGGCGTGCCCCGCACCTTGTGGCGGGCGCGGCTCGCGAGCTTCTTCGTGGTGACGGGGGTGCGCTCGACGATGGGCGCGATCTCGGTGAACGGCACGGCGAACAGGTCGTGCAGCACGAACGCGACCCGCTCGGCGGGCCCCAGCGCATCGAGCACCACGAGCAGCGCCCGCCCCACCGAGTCGGCGAGCACGACCTCGTCCTCCGGGACGCCCTCACCACCGGACTCCCGTGTCTGGTCGGGCAGTTCGTCTCCCGCGGCCTCCTCGTGCCGGGACGCCGCGGAGCGGAGCATGTCCAGGCAGATCCGGGAGACGACGGTGCGCAGCCACGCGGTGAGGTTCTCGATGCCGTCGGCGTCGGACCGGCTGAGCCGCAACCAGGTCTCCTGGACGGCGTCGTCGGCGTCGCTCAGCGAGCCGAGCAGCCGAAAGGCGACGCCCCGCAGCTGCCCCCGCTGCCCCTCGAACCGCTCCGCCAGCAACTCCTGCCCGTCCATCGGTCACCTTTCCCCGTCACGCGTCGTCGCCTCCGTGTCCCCCGCGGCCGAGCCGCCGCGACACTAACGCGCCGAAGGAGAACCGCCATGACCACCACCCTGTGCACCGCGCTCGACCAGCCCCTGCTGCACGGCACCCGCCTGGGGGATCTCCGGCTGCCCAACCGCGTGGTGATGGCGCCGCTGACCCGGGCCCGCGCCGCCAACCCCGGCCTCGTACCGACCGAACTGCACGCCGCGTACTACGCGCAGCGCGCCACCGCCGGACTCCTCGTCACCGAGGGGAGCTGGGTCGGCGAACGGGCCATCGGGTGCGTCAACGTGCCCGGCGTCTACAGCGAGGCACAGGTCGCCGGCTGGCGCCGGGTCACCGACGTCGTCCACGCGCTCGGCGGCCGCATCGTGCAGCAGCTCTGGCACACCGGCGCCGTCTCGCACCCCGACCACCTCGGCGGCGCGCTGCCCGCGGGGCCGTCGGCCGTCGACCCGCGCGCGCAGACCTTCACCGCCGACGGGTTCAAGGCGACGCCCACGCCGCGCGCGATGACCGTCGACGACATCAGGGCCACCGTCGCCGACTTCCGCGCGGCGGCGGCCAACGCGCGGCGCGCCGGGTTCGACGGGGTCGAGATCGGGGCCCTCGGCGCGTTCCTGTTCGCCCAGTTCCTCAACCCGCGCCTCAACCACCGCACCGACGCCTACGGCGGTGACCGGGCGGGACGCCGACGGCTGCTCCTGGAGGTCGTCGACGCGGCCGTCGCCGAGTGGGGCGGCCGACGGGTGGGCGTACGTCTGTCGCCGTACATGGCCCCGACCGAGCGCTTCGTGGTCGACGACGCGCTCCTCGCCGACCACGACGAACTCGTGACGGTGCTCGCCGACCGTCCCCTCGCCTACCTCCATCTGCGCGGCCCGGACCTCGCGGGCCCGGACGAGACCCCCGACTTCGCGACGTTCGCGCGCTGGCGGCGGCGGTTCGACGGGCCGCTGATCGCGAACAACGGCTTCTCCCGGGAGTCCGCGAACGCCCTCGTCGACGCGGGACTCGCCGACGCCGTCTCCTTCGCCACGCACTTCGTCGCCAACCCGGACCTGGTGAGCCGGTTCGCGCTCGGGCGGGAGCTGGCGGCCGGCGACCCCGCCACGTACTACCAGGGCGGCGCCGAGGGATACGTCGACTACCCCGCCGCGGGCTGAGCGCCGCACGATGCGCGGACGAGGAGCCGGGCGGGCACGGTCACCGGGCCCGGTGCGGTCGTGCGCGTGTGCTCGACCAGGTCGATCAGGAGCGTCACCGCCGTGCGGGCCGTGCGCTCCGGGTCGAGGGTGACCGTGGTGAGCGGGGGCGCCGTGCGGGCGTAGGCGGGGTCCTCGCTCGCGCAGATCACGCGCAGGTCGTCCGGGACGCGCAGGGCGTGCCGGGCCGCGGCGGACAGGAGCTGCCGGCCGCCGGGGTCGTAGGCGGCGTAGCAGGCGTCGGGGCGGTCGGGGCGTCGCAACAGCTCGTCGAAGGCGTGACCCTGGTCGTCGGCCGGGTCGAAGCACACGACGAGCGGGGGCGTACCGCGCTCCGCGCACCACGCTTCGTACGCCGCCGTCACCGCGCGCGCGTAGTGCTCGTCGCCGTTGCCCGACTGGAGGGCGACGCGGCGGGCGCCGGACGCGGCGAGGTGGTCGAGGACCTCGCGGGTGGTCGCCTCGTGGTCGTTGTCGACCCAGTGGTCGCCGGGGCACGGGTCGCCGGGGACGCCGTCGAAGACGAGCGGGATGCCGCGGGCGCGCAGGGCGCGGGCCATGGGGTCGCCGCGCGGGCTGTCCATGATCACCATGCCGTCGACGGCGAGGCCGTGCCAGGAGTCGTCGGCGGCGCGGTCGGCGGGGAGCGTGGTGAGGGCGTAGCCGCGCGCGTGGGCGGCGGAGGTGGCGGCGGTGACCGCGCGCGAGAAGTAGGCGATCTCCGTGTAGTTCCAGGCGGCGGGGAAGGTGGTGACGGCGATGCCGATCGTGCGGCCGCGCGGCGGGCCGGGGGTGCCGTAGCCGAGGCGTGTCGCGGTCTCGCGGACCCGGCGGCGGGTGGCCTCGCCGATCCTGCCGGTGCCGTTGAGGGCGTGCGAGACCGTCGCGGTCGAGACCTCCGCGGCGCGGGCGATGTCGGCGAGTGTCGGGCCTGGCACGCGGCACATCGTACGGAGTCCGCCGGCGGCGGACGCCGCTCGTGCGGAATCCGTCGTCGGCGGCGGGTTCTGGTTAACGGATTACTCGTCGAGGGTTCCCTCCACCCGTCACCGCTACGCGTTGGAGTGTGGTCATGCCCCAGTCGTCCCTTCCCCCGCTCTCCCGGCGCGGCCTGCTCGCCGCCGCGGGGGCCGCGGGAGCCGCCGGCCTCGTCACCGTCGCGGGCCCCGCCGAGGCCTCCTCGCCCCGCCGCTCCGCCGCACTCGTCGTGCACAACGCCCGTGTGTTCACCGGCACTTCGGGACACGCGTCCGCCGAGGCGGTGGCCGTCGGACGGGACGGGAAGATCCTCGCCGTCGGCACGGACGCCGCCCTGCGGCGCTTCGTCGGGCGCGACACGGACGTCGTGGACGCGCGCGGCGGCACCGTGATGAGCGGTGTCCACGACGGCCACGCCCACCCGATGGACGCCGCGAACCGCTCGCTGCGGCCCTCGCTCGCGGGCGCCGAGCAGACCGTCGGGGAGCTGCAGAAGACGCTGACCGGGTTCCTGAGGGACTCCGCCGAGCAGGAGCCCGACGGCTGGCTGGTGGTCGAGGACTGGAACCCGGTGGGACTGCTCCCGCACGGCACCGCCCCGCACCACTCCATGCTCGACGCGCTGCCGACGCGCCGGCCGATCGCGCTGCGCGGCGGCGACGGCCACAATCTGTGGGCCAATCAGCGCGCCCTGGACATCGCGAAGATCACCGACTCGACGCCCGACCCGGTCGGCGGAAAGATCGTGAAGGGTACGGACGGGAAACCGACCGGCGTGCTCAAGGACGACGCGCAGCCGCTCGTCGCGCGGCACATCCCCGAGCCCGACGAGACCCGGTTGGCCGATGCCGCCGCGAAAATCCTCGCCGAGGCGGCCGCGTCCGGGATCACCACGTTCATGGAGGCCGTGGTGGGCCGCGACGAACTGGGGCTCTACCGGCGGCTCGCCGAGTCGGACCGCCTCCTGCAGCGCTTCGTGCCCGCGCTGCGCGTCGAGACCGAGCAGACCAAGGACCCGGCCGCCGCGGTCGCGTACGCGCGGAAGCTGCGCAAGGACTTCCGGGACGTACGCGCACTGCGCTTCGGCACCATCAAGGTGTTCCTCGACGGCGTCATCGAGTACCCGGCGCAGACCGCCGCGCTCCTGAAGCCCTATCTCGACGAGGACGGCAGGCCCACCGACCACCGCGGCGACCTGTACGTGTCGGCGGCGGACTACGGCCGCCTCAGCGCCGCCTTCAACGCCGACGGCTGGCAGATGCACGCCCACGCCATCGGCGACCGCGCCGTGCGGACGTCCCTGGACGGGTACGCGTACGCGCTGCGCCGCACCGGCCGCCGTGATCTCCGCAACACCACAGCGCACCTCCAACTGGTCGACCCCGCCGACCTCCCCCGCTTCGCCGCGCTGGGTGTCGTCCCGTGCATGCAGCTCCAGTGGGCCGCCCGCAACACCTGGACGATGGACGCCCTGCTGCCCTACATCGGCCCGGAGCGCCATCGGTGGCTGTACCCGGCGCGCAGTCTGCGGGACCGGCGCGCGGCGCTCGCGGGTGGCTCGGACTGGCCGGTCGACCCTCTACAGGTCTGGAACCAGATCCGTACCGCGATCGACCGCGAGGGCACGGAGGGCGGGGGCGGCCTCTACCGCGCCGAGGAAGGCCTCACGCGGACGTCGTCCCTGCTCATGCACACCTTGGGCACCGCGCGTCAACTGCGCATGGAGCACATCACCGGGACCGTCGAGAGAGGCAAAGCGGCCGATCTGGTGCTGCTCGACCGCGATGTGACGCGGTGTCCGGTGGCCGATATCAGCTCCGTCGAGGTGCGCCTCACGCTCGTCGGGGGCACAGTGGTGCACGACGCCGAGTCGTCGGCAGGTCGCGCGGCCGCCGCCCGAGTGACGCGGGCGGCGGCGGGGCCCCGGCCCACGGCTCACGCGTCGGTGCACGGCGGGCGACACGCGTCGTGCGGCTGCGGCTGAACTCCCGTGCGGGGAGCGGTCGCCGGGCGGCCGCTCCTCATATGGCCTACCCCAGCGCGTGCGCCATCTCATATCTGAGATAACCTGCGACGCATGGCAGACGACTACCTCGTACGCATCGGCAAGCTCATCCGTGACGCCCGGCAGCACCGGGGCTGGACACAGACGCAGCTCGCCGAGGCGCTCAGCACCAGCCAGAGCGCCGTGAACCGCATCGAGCGCGGCAACCAGAACATCAGCCTTGAGATGATCGCCCGGATCGGCGAGGCGCTCGACAGCGAGATCGTGTCGCTCGGCTACGCCGGGCCGATGCACCTGCGGGTGGTCGGCGGTCGCCGGCTCTCCGGCGCCATCGACGTCAAGACGAGCAAGAACGCGTGCGTGGCGCTGCTCTGCGCGTCCCTGCTCAACAAGGGCCGCACGGTGCTGCGCCGCGTCGCCCGCATCGAGGAGGTCTACCGCCTCCTGGAGGTCCTCAACTCCATCGGCGTGCGCACCCGTTGGATCAACGACGGCGTCGACCTGGAGATCGTGCCGCCCGCGAAGCTGGACATGGAGGCCATCGACGCGGAGGCCGCGATCCGGACCCGCTCGATCATCATGTTCCTCGGCCCGCTGCTGCACCGCATGGACCGCTTCAAGCTGCCGTACGCGGGCGGCTGCGACCTGGGCACCCGCACGATCGAGCCACACATGATCGCGCTGCGCCGGTTCGGCCTGGACATCGCGGCGACCGAGGGGCTCTATCACGCCGAGGTCGCGCGCGACATCACCCCCGACCGCCCCATCGTCCTCACCGAGCGCGGGGACACCGTCACCGAGAACGCGCTGCTCGCCGCGGCGCGCAGCGCCGGCACGACCGTCATCCGCAACGCCTCGTCGAACTACATGGTCCAGGACCTGTGCTTCTTCCTGGAGGCGCTGGGCGTCAAGGTCGAGGGCATCGGCACGACCACCCTGACCGTGCACGGCGTCCCGAACATCGACGTCGACGTCGACTACTCCCCCTCCGAGGACCCGGTCGAGGCGATGAGCCTGCTGGCCGCCGCCGTCGTCACGGAGTCCGAGCTGACGGTGCGCCGGGTGCCGATCGAGTTCCTGGAGATCGAGCTCGCGGTCCTGGAGGAGATGGGCCTGGACCACGACCGCACGGCGGAGTACTTCGCCGACAACGGCCGTACGCGCCTGGTCGACCTCACGGTGCGGCCCTCCAAGCTGGAGGCGCCGATCGACAAGATCCACCCGATGCCGTTCCCGGGCCTGAACATCGACAACGTCCCCTTCTTCGCGGCCATCGCGGCGGCGGCGCAGGGCAAGACGCTGATCCACGACTGGGTCTACGACAACCGCGCGATCTACCTCACGGACCTCAACCGCCTCGGCGGACGCCTCCAGCTCCTGGACCCGCACCGGGTCCTGGTCGAGGGGCCGACCCGCTGGCGCGCCGCCGAGATGATGTGCCCGCCGGCGCTGCGGCCCGCGGTGGTGGTGCTGCTCGCGATGATGGCGGCGGAGGGCACGTCCGTGCTGCGCAACGTCTACGTCATCAACCGCGGGTACGAGGACCTGGCGGAGCGGCTCAACTCGGTGGGCGCCCAGATCGAGACCTTCCGGGACATCTGAGCCCGGCGGCCCCGGGGACGGCCACGCCACCCGTGCCGGGTGCGGGTGGCCGTCCCCGGCACGGGGCTACTCGCCGGAAGCGGCGAGTTCCTTCAGGTCGACCGTCTCGTCCTTGCCCGGCGCCTTCGGGCTCACGGGCTTGCCGTAGTCACTGAACGTCGCCTCGTTGGGCCGGTCGCCGCCCTTCACGGAGGTGCGCAGGAGGTAGGGCTCGCCCTCCGTGGCGACGTACAGGGTGTGGGTCTCGCCGCCCGAGGTCTTCTTCGTCAGGGCGATCGCCTCCTTGCCGTCGATGGACGTCGTGTCGCCCTTCTTCAGGCCCGTGCGCTCCGACTTGTTCTCGTCCATCGACGCGACAAGCCCCTGCTTGTCGCACATTCCGGATGTGGAGGCGTCGTCGGCCGGCATCTTGACCCACTTGTCGGCGACCTTGGAAAGCACCTTTTCCGAACCGGGCTTGTTCTTCAGAGCGTTCTTCCAGTAGTGCTCGTTTCCGCGTATGTACAGCACACCATTCGTGTGCCGCACGTCTGCCTTTGCACCGTCGGTGTCGACCGTGCCCTCGCAGTTCTTCTCCTGGTCCACCGCGAGATCCATGGCGACCGATTTACCGCCCTGCGTCATGTCGCCCTTGAGGCGCATCGAATCAGCCTTCTTGGTCGCCGCGACCGCCTTCGCCGCTATCTGGTCCGCGCTGTCCCCGGCGAACGGCTTTCCCGAGTCGCCCCCGTCCCCGCCGTCGTCGCCGCAGCCCGTCAGCAGAGCCGCCGAAAGCACCGTGATCCCGATGACACCCGAAACCTTGCAGGCGCGCACGTCTTCAACCTCCCGCGGAACGCCTGGACGTCCCGATTCCCCGCGGCCCCGATGACCGCGATTGCCATCAGGTACCCGGGAATTCCCCGCTCTCACACGGAATCCGGGAATTCACCCTTCCCGCATGGAACGGCGAATCGGGGGAATGCGCGGCGGGGCGAATCGAGAGGTCGAGCGCGAAGAATCGAGCGGCCACGCGCCATGGATCACGCACGCGAACAGCGCGGTCAGTCGAGCACCGCCACCCCGTCGATCTCCACCATGGCCTGCTCGTCCCACAGGCGGACGATGCCGACCACCGCCATCGCCGGGTAGTCGCGGCCCGCCAACCGCCGCCAGATACGGCCGAGTTCGGGGGCGCACGCGCGGTAGTCGGCGACGTCCGTGGCGTAGACGGTGACGCGGGCGAGGTCGGCGGGGGTGCCGCCGGAGTGGCGCAGGGCGGTGAGGAGGTTGGTGAGGGCCCGCTCGAACTGCTCGGGCAGGGTCGCGCCGGTGACCTTGCCCTCGCCGTCGAGGGCGGTCTGCCCGGCGAGGAAGACGAGCCGGGAGCCGGTCGCGGCGACGGCGTGCGAGAAGCCGGTGGGCGGGGAGAGTTCGGCGGGGTTGACGCGGTGCAGGCTGCTCATGCGGGCGGCTCCTCGGCGGAGGTCGGGGCGGGCTGCGGCGGGTTCGCGAACAGTTCCTTCGCGATGATGGTGCGCTGGACCTCGCTCGCCCCCTCGTAGATGCGGGGCGCGCGCACCTCGCGGTACAGGTGCTCCAGGAGGTGCCCGCGCCGCAGCGCACGCGCGCCGTGCAACTGGACGGCCGCGTCGACCACGTACTGCGCGGTCTCGGTGGCCAGCAGCTTCGCCATGGCGGCGCGGCGGGCGATGCCCGGGGCCTGGGGGCCCTCGCGGTCGTACGCCGCCGCTGCCGCGTACACCATCAGGCGGGCCGCCTCCGTGCGCGTGGCCATCTCGGCGACCTGGTGGGCGACCGCCTGGAGGTCCTTCAACGGGCCGCCGAACGCGGTCCGTTCGGCGGTGTGGGCGAGCGTGGCGTCGAGGGCGGCCCGGGCCATGCCGACCGCGAACGCGCCGACGCTGGGCCGGAAGCGGTTGAGGGTGGTCATGGCGACCCTGAAGCCCCGGTCCACCTCGCCGAGCACGTCGGCCGCGTCCACCCGCACGCCGTCGAAGGCGAGCGTGCCGATGGGGTGCGGGGAGAGCATGTCGAGGGGGCTGCCGGTGAGGCCCGCGCGGTCGGCGGGGACCAGGAAGGCGGTGACGCCGCGGGAGCCCGCGCCCGGGGACGTACGGGCGAAGACGGTGTAGAGGTCGGCCTCGGGGGCGTTGGAGATCCAGCACTTCTCTCCGGTCAGGCGCCAGCCGGAGCCGTCGCCCGCCGCCTCCAGGGAGAGGGCCGCCGCGTCGGACCCCGCGCCCGGCTCGGAGAGCGCGAAGGCCGCGACGGTGCGCCCCGCGCACACCCCCGGCAGCCAGCGCTCCCGCTGCGCCGCCGAGCCGTGCGCGTGCACCGGATGGGCGCCGAGGCCCTGGAGCGCGAGGGCGGTCTCGGCCTCCGTGCAGGCGTGGGCGAGGGACTCCCGCATCAGGCAGAGGTCGAGGGCGCCGGAGGTGAACAGGCCCTCCAGGAGCCCCAGTTCCCCCAGGGCCGCCACCAGTGGCCGGTTCACATGGCCGGGCTCGCCCTTCTCCGCCAGCGGGAGCAGCCGCTCGGCGGCGAGGGTGCGCAGCTCCGCGCAGCGGGCGATTTGCTCCGGATTGAGCGAGAATGCCGTCATCTCGGACCCCTCCTCTATCGCGCACCGTTGACTGTCGTCACCATCACGATACGCTCATGGAGCGAGCCCACCACAGCGCCCGACCGGCAGGCAAGGGGGCAGAGCCGCCATGGACTCCATCGGCAACCCAGGGCTGACACCGTCCGGCCACGTCGACACCTTCGCCCGGGACCACCTCCCGCCGCGTGAACGGTGGCCCGCGCTGGTCCACGACCGCCCCGAGCTGCACTACCCCGCCCGGCTCAACTGCGGCGCGGAACTCCTCGACCGGACCGTGGAGCGGCTCGGCGCCGAGCGGCCCGCCTTCCACGCGGCGTCCGGCGAGACCTGGACGTACGGCGTGCTGCGGGGCCACGTCGACCGGATCGCGCACGTGCTGACGGACGAGCTCGACGTACGGCCGGGACAGCGCGTGCTGCTGCGCGGGCCCACCACCCCCTGGCTCGCTGCCTGTTGGCTCGCCGTGATGAAGGCGGGCGCCGTCGCCGTGACCGTCCTCGCCCAGCAGCGCGCCCAGGAGCTCGCCACGATGTGCGAGATCGCCGAGGTGCGGCACGCGCTGTGCGACATCCGCTCGGTCGACGACCTGACGAAGGCCGGTGTGCCCGGCCTGAGCGTCACCACGTACGGCGGCGAGGGCCCCGACGACCTCCTGGCGCGCGCCGCGCGGCAGCCCGCGTCCTACGAGGCGGTGGACACGGCCGCCGACGACGTCGCGCTGATCGCGTTCACCTCCGGCACCACGGGCCGCCCCAAGGGCTGCATGCACTTCCACCGCGATGTGCTCGCCATCGCGGACACCTTCGCGCGGCACGTCCTCAAGCCCGTCCCCGACGACGTCTTCGCGGGCAGTCCCCCGCTGGGCTTCACCTTCGGGCTCGGCGGCCTGGTGATCTTCCCGCTGCGCTTCGGCGCCTCGTCCGTGCTGCTCGAACAGGCCGGGCCCAAACAGATGCTGCCCGCGATCGGACGGCACGGGATCACGGTGCTCTTCACCGCGCCGACCGCGTACCGCACGATGCTGGACCAGCTGGCGGAGCACGACGTCTCCTCGCTGCGCCGCTGCGTCTCGGCCGGCGAGAACCTCCCGGCGGGCACCTGGCAGGCCTGGCACGAGCGCACCGGGCACCGCATCATCAACGGCATCGGCGCGACGGAGCTCCTGCACATCTTCATCTCCGCGGCGGACGACGCGATCAGGCCCGGCACGACGGGCCGGGCCGTGCCGGGGTGGCACGCGCGCGTGGTCGACGAGACCGGCGCCCCGGTGCCGGACGGCGAGCCCGGACTGCTCGCCGTGCGCGGCCCGGTCGGCTGCCGCTATCTCGCCGACGACCGCCAGCTCCAGTACGTGCGCCACGGCTGGAACGTCACGGGCGACACCTACATACGCGACGCCGACGGCTACTTCCGTTATGTCGCCCGCGCCGACGACATGATCATCTCGGCCGGGTACAACATCGCGGGTCCCGAGGTGGAGGACGCCCTGCTGCGCCATCCCGACGTCGCCGAGGCGGCGGTCGTGGGGCGCGCCGACGAGCTGCGCGGGCAGGTGGTGGTGGCGTACGTGGTCCCGCGCGCGGGAGCGGCGCCGGACGCGGACCGGCTGCGGGAGTTCGTCAAGGCGGAGCTCGTGCCCTACAAGTGCCCGCGCGAGATCGTCTTCCTGGACGCGCTGCCGCGCACCGCGACGGGGAAGCTGCAGCGTTTCGTGCTGCGGGCCGGGGACCGGGCCGGACGGCCGGCGGGATCCGGGCCCGTAGAGTGATCACGTGTCCGAGCAGCACACTCCACGGTCCCTGATCGTCACCTTCTACGGCGCCTACGGCCGGGCCGCGCCCGGCCCGGTGCCGGTCGCCGAACTGGTGCGCCTCCTCGCGCCGGTCGGCGTCGACGCGCCCTCCGTGCGCTCGTCGGTGTCCCGGCTGAAGCGGCGGGGCCTGCTCGTGCCCGCGCGCACGGAGTCGGGCGCCGCGGGGTACGCGCTCTCGCCCGACGCCCGGCAGCTCCTGGAGGACGGCGACCACCGCATCTACGCCGCCTCGGCCGGTGCCCGCCGGGACGGCGTGCGGCTGGTCCACGGCGCCACGGCGGACACCGTGCGCGGGAGCGGCTGGGTCCTCGCCGTCTTCTCCGTCCCCGAAGCGGAGCGCCACAAGCGGCACGTGCTGCGCTCCCGCCTCGCGGGCCTCGGCTTCGGCACGGCGGCGCCGGGCGTCTGGATCGCCCCCGCGCACCTCTACGAGGAGACCCGGCACACCCTGGAACGCCTCCAACTCGCGCCGTACGTCGACCTGTTCCGCGGCGAGCACCTGGGCTTCACGCCGACGGCCGAGGCCGTGGCGCGCTGGTGGGACCTCTCCTCGCTGGCCAAGCAGCACGAGGCGTTCCTGGACCGCCACGAGCCGGTGCTCCACTCCTGGGAGAGGCACAAGGACACTCCCCCGCCGCCCGAGGAGGCCTACCGCGACTACCTCCTGGCCCTCGACTCCTGGCGCCGGCTCCCGTACGCGGACCCGGGCCTGCCCGCGGACCTGCTGCCGGACGGCTGGCCGGGCGCCCGCTCGGCCGCGGTGTTCGCGGCGCTGGACGGCCGGCTGCGGGAGGCCGGGGGCCGGTTCGTGACGGAGGGCGCCTGAGCCCGGCCGGCCCGGCGCCCGGCCTCAGCTCTCCAGCGTGAGGCGCTGCTTGGGGGTGTCGGTGCGGCCCGTCTGGGGGCGTCGGCTGCCCGCGCGGTACTGCACGGGCCAGGGCGCGCCCGGTCCCGCGTAGTCCTGCTCGGCGGCGGCGTGCAGGGTCCAGTGGGGGTCGTAGAGGTGGGGGCGGGCCAGGGCGCAGAGGTCCGCGCGGCCCGCCAGGATCAGGGAGTTGACGTCGTCCCAGGAGGAGACGGCGCCGACCGTGATCACGGGGATGCCGGTCTCGTTCCTGATCCGGTCGGCGTACGGCGTCTGGTAGGAGCGGCCGTAGTCGGGGCGTTCGTCGGACACCACCTGGCCCGTGGAGACGTCGATCGCGTCGGCGCCGTGCGCGGCGAAGGCGCGGGCGATCCCGACCGCGTCCTCGGCGGTGGTGCCGCCGTCGGCCCAGTCGGTGGCGGAGATGCGGACCGTCATCGGTTTGCCGTCCGGCCAGGACTCCCGTACCGCGTCGAAGACTTCGAGGGGGAAGCGGAGCCGGTTCTCCAGTGATCCGCCGTACGCGTCCGTGCGGCGGTTGGTCAGCGGCGAGAGGAACCCGGAGAGCAAGTAGCCGTGGGCGCAGTGCAGTTCGAGGAGGTCGAAGCCGGCCAGGTCGGCGCGCCGGGCCGCCTCGACGAACTGCCGGCGGATCTCGTTCAGTCCGGCGCGGGAGAGGGCGCGCGGGGTCTGGCTGTCGGGCCGGTAGGGCAGCGGGGACGCGGCGTCCAGCGGCCAGTTGCCGTCGGGCAGCGGTTCGTCGATGCCGTCCCACATCAGCTTCGTCGAGCCCTTGCGGCCCGAGTGGCCGAGCTGGACGCCGAGGGCCGTGCCGGGCGCCTGGGCGTGGACGAAGTCGGTGACGCGGCGCCAGGCCCCGGCCTGTTCGGCGGTGTAGAGGCCGGCGCAGCCCGGGGTGATGCGGCCGCGCTCGCTGACGCAGACCATCTCGGTCATGACCAGGCCCGCGCCGCCGAGCGCCCGCGCGCCCAGGTGGACGAGGTGGAAGTCGCCGGGGACGCCGTCCACCGCGGAGTACATGTCCATCGGGGAGACGACGACGCGGTTGCGCAGGGTCAGCCCGCGCAGCCGGAAGGGCGTGAACATCGGCGGGGTGCCGTCCGGGCAGCCGAAGTCGCGCTCGACGCCGCGGGTGAAGTCCGCGTCGCGCAGCCGGAGGTTGTCGTGGGTGACGCGGCGACTGCGGGTGAGGAGGTTGAACGCGAACTGGCGGGGCGGCTGGTCGAGGTAGTCGGGCAGCCGCTCGAACCACTCCAGGCTGGCGCGGGCCGCGCGCTGCGTGGACGCGACGACGGGGCGGCGCTCGGTCTCGTACGCGGCCAGCGCGCTCGGCAGGTCGGGCTGCTCCTGGAGGCACGCGGCGAGGGCGAGGGCGTCCTCGACGGCGAGCTTGGTGCCGGAGCCGATGGAGAAGTGGGCGGTGTGGGCCGCGTCGCCGAGCAGGACCGTGTTGCCGTGCGACCAGCGGGAGTTGACGACCGTGCGGAAGTTGATCCAGGCGGAGTTGTTGCCGCGCAGGGGGCGGCCGCCGAGCGCGTCCGCGAAGATCTTGGCGCAGCGCTCGGTGGACTCGCCCTCGTCGAGCTCCGCGAAGCCCGCGGACCGCCAGACCTCTTCGCGCATCTCGACGATGACCGTCGAGGCGTCGCGTGCGTAGGGGTAGCCGTGCAGCTGCATCACGCCGTGCTCGGTCTCGGCGATCTCGAAGCGGAACGCGTCGAAGGCGAAGTCGGCGGCCAGCCAGATGTAGCGGCAGCGGTGGGTGGTGACGCTCGGCCCGAAGACGTCGGCGTACGCGGCGCGGGTGAGGCTGTGCACGCCGTCCGCCGCGACGACCAGGTCGTACGCCGCGGCGAGCGTGGCGGCGGGCGGCGCCTCGGCGCGGAAGCGGAGCTCGACGCCGAGGTCGCGGCAGCGCGCGTGCAGGATCTCCAGGAGCCGGCGCCGCCCGAGCGCGGCGAAGCCGTGGCCGCCGGAGGTGTGCCGCCGGTCGCGGTGGACGATGTCGATGTCGTCCCAGCGCACGAACTCGGCCTGGAGCGCGGCGTAGACGGCGGGGTCGGCGTGCTCGATGCCGCCGAGGGTCTCGTCGGAGAGGACGACGCCGAAGCCGAAGGTGTCGTCGGGGGCGTTGCGCTCCCAGACGGTCACCTCGCGGGCGGGGTCGAGCCGCTTGAGCAGCGCGGCGGCGTAGAGGCCGCCGGGGCCGCCGCCGATGACGGCGATGCGGCGGGCGCCACCACCCGGGGCAGGGGTCGGGGAGGCGGCCGGGGCGGGGGTCGCGGAGGTCGCCATCGTCACCGCCCCTGCCACTTCGGCGGGCGCTTCTCCGTGAAGGCCGCGTGGAACTCGGCGTAGTCCTCGCCGTTCATGAGTAGGGCCTGGGTCGCCGCGTCCAGCTCCACGGCGGCGGCGAGCGGCATGTCCAGCTCGGCGGTGAGCAGCGCCTTGGTCTGGGCGTACGCGAGGGCGGGGCCGTCGGCGAGGCGGCGGGCGAGGACCGCCGCGGCCTCGTCGGCGCCGCCCTCCTCCGTCAGCTCGCTGATCAGTCCGATGCGCTCGGCCTCGGGGGCGCGCACCGGTTCGCCCAGCATCAGCAGCCGGGTGGCGTGGCCGAGGCCGACGACGCGGGGCAAGAGGTAGGCGGCGCCCATGTCACCGCCGGAGAGGCCGACGCGGGTGAAGAGGAAGGCGAAGCGCGCCGAGGGGTCGGCGACGCGGAAGTCCGCGGCGAGGGCGAGCACGGCGCCGGCGCCCGCGGCGACCCCGTGGACGGCGGCGATCACCGGGAAGGGGCACTCGCGGACGGCCCGTACGACCTGTCCGGTCATCCGGTTGAAGTCGAGGAGCTGGGCGGTGTCCATGGCGAGCGTCGCGCCGATGATCTCGTCGACGTCGCCGCCGGAGCAGAAGCCGCGCCCCTCGCCGCCGAGCACCAGGGAGCGCACGGACTTGTCGCGGGAGAGCTCGGCGAGCAGGTCGCGCAGGTCGGCGTAGGCGCCGAAGGTGAGCGCGTTGAGCTTGTCCGGGCGGGCGAGGGTGACCGTGGCGACCCCGTCGTCGACGGTCAGGCGCAGGTGCCGCCAGTCGGGGGTGCGGGACGCGGAGCCGGTGAAGGGACTCATCAGGTGCGGCCTCCTCGGCCTGGGGGCTGGAGTGCGCTGCCTTCCGAAGGTATCACCGTTCCGTGACTGTCGTCACGAGTACGCGATACAGCACATCCGGGGGGTGCGACCGGGCCCGGCCGAGGGCGGACCTCAGCCGTCCCGGCCGCCCGGAAAGGGAACGGAAATCACGACATGCGCGTCTTGTCTCACGGAGCACCACAGGGCCGGACGTCCCGGGCATGCCCGACCGTCGACCCTGTCGACATAGCGCTTAAGATTCGTACGGTTGAAAGCAGGACCGCCTGCTGCCTTGAACGGACCCGCCTTGCCCGAACCTCCCTCCCCCGCCTCGTGGCGCATCGCGCTGCCGCACACCACGGCGGCCGTACCGATCGCGCGCGCCCTGGTCCGTACCGCGCTCAACGACATCGAGTCCACCGCCGACACCGACACCGCCGAGCTGCTCACCGCGGAACTCGTCGCCAACGCCGTCGAGCACACCGAGGGACACGACCCCATAGAGCTGGTCATCGAGCTGCTGCCGACCGGCTGCCAGGTCGAGGTGCACGACTCCAACCCCCTGCCGCCCGGCGACCTCACGGACCCGGACCCGGCCGGCGAGCCGGACCCCTGGCAGGAGCACGGCCGCGGTCTCCTCCTGATCCGCACCCTCAGCTCGTCCTGCGGCCACCGCGCCACCGACTCGGGCAAGGCGGTCTGGTTCACGCTGCCGGCGCACGGGTGCGCGGGCGGCCCCCCGGTCAGCTGAGCCGGCCGCGCACGGTCTCGCCGAAGCGGTCGACCGCCGCCGGGTCGAGCAGCGCGAGCACGGGCAGCACCCGCCACCAGTCGTCGCGCACGAGCAGGTCGCGGACGAGCTGCTCGCCCGAGGCCGCGCGGACCTCCGGGGGCGGTTCCGCATAGGCGTGCAGGAGCACGAGACGGCGCAGCATCGACGGGATGCCGATGGGCAGACCGTCCATCGAGCACCACTCCCGGCCGCCGCCCAGGTGGGCGAGGGCGGCCGTGGCGAGGAACGTCCCGGCGGTCTGTTCCGGCACCCGCGGCTCCCACGCGCCGACGGCGTCGTCCAGCAGGAACGCGGTCATCGCCCACAGCGCCTCCGACTCGGCCCGCTGCGGGCTGCCCGACCACACGTCCCTGCGCCGCCACTCCTTGAACCGCGCACGGGCCTCGGCGCGGTCGACGCGGGCCAGCGCGAGGACCGCCGAGGCGCGCTCGAACGGCGAGGCCAGCCAGCGCGTGGAGGCCGTCCTCGGCATACGGGAGTGCAGGCCCGTCGCCGCCCGGCCCACGGAACGCTCACGGCTGGCGATCCACTGGCGCACCGCGTCCGGCTGGCCCCACAGGGTCGCGGCGAGCGCCGCCCACCACACGGCGGAGGGGTCCGGCCGCGGGTCCTCCTCACCGGCCTTCGCGCGGGCCAGTTCCGCGTACCGCGCCCGGCGCGGGTCGTCCGGCGGGAGCTGTCTGATCAGCGAGGCGAGACAGGTGACCGCCCTCTCGCCGTACCCCTCCTCTACGAGGGCGGCGGCCCGGTCCACCCCCTTGAAGCGGGCCAGCATGTCGACCGCGTCGGGCCAGAGCCCGCCGGCGCCGTTCGGCAGCCGCAGCCCCGCCCTGCGCAGGACGCCCTTCGTCCCGGCCCCGACCTCGAACCGCCAGGCCAGGGTGTACGCCCAGGTCGTCGACGGCTCGGCGGCGTGCCGGGAGAGCGTGCGCGCCAGGTCGCCGTTGCCCGCGGTGGCGAGCGCCGTGGGGAGCGTCGAGAGCACCGGGCGCAGCGCGACGCGGTCGCTGCCGGGGCTGCGGGAGCGCTCCGCGAGCGACCGCGCGCGGGCGACGGCCTCCTCGGGGGCGGTGGCGACCAGGGAGAGGGCGATGGCCGCCTCCACCTCGGCGGCCGTCTCGGGGGCCAGCGTGGCCGCGGCCCGCCCGGCCTCCGTGGTCCGCCCCGCCAGCGCGAGCGCCTCGCCCGCGTACCGCCGTGCCCCGGCGTCGAGCGGCGGCAGGTCGACCTGCTCCCCGCGCTCGGCGGCCGCGCAGAGCGCGAACGTGTCGCCGGGCACCGCGTCTTGGCGCACGTACGCCCCGCCCCCGCGCACCCGCGCGTGGATGTCCAGCCGCTCGGCGCGCACCGGATCGGTCGGCCACAACAGCAGGGCGAGCGAGGAGAGGGCGAGCCCGGCGCGTCTGCGGGGCACCTGTTCCGCGGCCCGCAGGAGGCGCTCGCCGCGGTCCGGGTGGGCCTCGCGGACCAGCAGCGCCGCGCACCCCAGGAGCAGGGCGCGGTCGGGCTGCTCACGGTCCGGCCGCCTGCGCAGCAGCTCCGCCGACTCCTGTGCGGCCTCGGCCAGTTCCATGACGTCGACGGACGTGTCCGCGCGGGCGCGCTCGGCGAGGGCGCGCAGCACGGCGACCCGCTCCCGGACCTCCTCGGGGCGCAGCGCCTCGGCCAGGGCGGCGCGTGGTTCCCCCGCCCTGAGCAGCCCGGTCGCACGGTCCAGGCAGAACCTGTGGTGGGCGTACCCGGCCGCCGACGGCACGGCCCCGACCGACCGCCTCGCGAGGTCCGCGGTCTCCTCGGCGACGCTCCGGGCGAGCCGCGGGTCGGGCACCGCCGTGTGCGCGACCATCCGCGCCAGGGCACGACTCCTGCCCTCGGGCGAGAGCAGGGACCGGGCCATGCCTTCCGCGAGCGCCCCGCGCCCCAGGGCGGCCCACACGGCGGGCAGGCACTCCGGCAGGGATCCGCCCCGGTGTCCCAGCTCGTCGTCGAGCAGGGCCAGGTCGCTCACCGTGCCGAGGTCGGCACCGGGCAGCGCGACGAGCCGTCTGCGGGCGGCCTGGATGTCGGCCCGCGCGACGACGTCGCTGCCGGTGACGGCGAGGAGCCGTTCCTGGCGGCGCGGATCGGTGATGGTGGCGAGGTGGCGCTTCAGGTCGTCGCCGCCCGCGAGCAGCCTGCCGTAGGTGTGCAGCAGATAGCCGGGCGTCTCCTCGGGCCAGCCCCGGTCGCGGTACCCGTCGGCCCACGCGTGGATGCGGGCGCGGTACTCCGCGACGGCCGGGCCGAGCGCCTGCTCGGCCTGCTCGCGCAGCGTCTCGTGGGCGAACAGATAGCCCTGCTCCTCCTGGAGGTCCCAGCGGGTGCGGGTGCGCAGACTGCGGCCGAGCACGCTGGCGAGCCGGGACTCCAGTTGGTAGGGGAGCATCTTCGTCAGCTCGACGAGGTCGCGGGCGGTGAGGCCGCCCTGGGCCGCGGTGAGCAGGCCGAGCAGGTCCACCTGCGAACGGTCGCCGCGCAGCGCCTCGTGCAGCTCGCGCTTGGCCTCGTCCCGGGTGTGCCGGGCGAACTCGTTCGCGTCCAGGCGCCGGCAGACGCAGTGCCGCAGCGGGTGGTCGTCCGGCACGTCGAGGGGGACGCCCGGGTGCGGGCGGCTGGTCACCAGGACCCGGACGTTCTCGGGGGGCCGGGGCGGCAGCAGGGTGGCGA
>NZ_LIRJ01000147.1:0-314 GCF_001419745.1 Streptomyces silaceus
GGTGTACGAGGCCCAGGAGGCGGGCTTCGCGGCCGTCAAGCCGGGCGCCGCGTACTCCGACTTCCACGAGGCGGCCCAGCGCCACCTCGCGGCCCGGCTCGTCGAGTGGGGCTTCATCGAGGGGCCGGCCGAGCGCGCGTACGAACTGGGTCTCCAGCGGCGCTTCACCATGGCGGGCACCGGCCACATGCTCGGCCTGGACGTCCACGACTGCGCGCAGGCCAGGAACGAGGGGTACGTGGCGGGCGTGCTCGAACCGGGCATGTGCCTGACCGTCGAGCCCGGCCTGTACTTCCAGCCCGACGACCTCACCG
>NZ_LIRJ01000147.1:396-19497 GCF_001419745.1 Streptomyces silaceus
CGGTCCAGGGCCCTGGACCGGGACACAGGCGTGGGCGCTCAGCGCCCCAGGTGCTTGATCTTCTCGAACGGGTAGCCCGCGACGACCACGACGACGAGACCGTAGAACGCGAGGGCGATCAGCCCGCCGGTCCCGATGCTCCAGTCGCCGTCGGTGAACAGGAGCTGGCCGACCGGGATCAGCGGGGCGAGGCTGAGGATCGCCGCCCCCGTGCACCAGTGCGCCACCAGGCGGTTGGCCTGCTCGCGCAGTTCGGGGTCGCGTTTGACCTCGTCCGGCACCTCGTAGCCGACGCTGCGGTCGCAGACCTCCCCGCGGCGGCCGACACGGGCGGCCAGCAGGGTGACCACGGCCAGCAGGGTGAAGCAGCAGAGGATGAAGACGTACGTCATGAGTGAGCGGGCCCCGAACGTATGGCGGATGAGCGTGATGCCTAGCGGATGTACTTGATGATGAAGGCGGCCACCATGGCCACGGCCTTGTTCTTGACCCAGCCGGGCAGGAACTTCCAGACCACGCCGCCGATCTCGCCGCCGAGGCAGCCGATGATGGCGTTCTTGACGTAGGTGCCCTTGCCGGAGAACTTGCCGTCGGCGACGTCGCTGAGCACCGACGTGGGGATGCTGGCGACGGCGCCCTTGGCACACCAGGCGGCGGCGCCGATGGCCACGGCGGCGATGGGGAAGGCCCGCGGACGGATCTCGCCGTCGCCGCCCCCGCTCATGGCCTTGTTGAGCTCCGCCATGGCCTCGGGGCCCATGCCGTCCTCGATGAAGCGGAGCTGCTCGGCGGTCAGCTCGGGCATCTCCTGCGTGGCCGAGGCCGAGGCGGCACGGGTCTCGGCGGCGTGGGAGGCCAGGGCCGGGGAGGCCCCGGCGAACAGGGCGCCCGCGGTGAGCGCGGCCACGCCCACCAGCGAGGCACGGCGGGTCATGGGGCGCTGCTTCGTCGACATCACGTGGGTTCTCCCCCTGCCGCACCGTCGTACGGGCGGCGTCGTCTCGGTTGTCACGGCGGGCCTGTGGCGGCCCGCCGTCCGGTGGCCGTCGCCGCAGGTCATGGGCGTTCCGGCCGGGGACCATGCTGTCTTCGAAGCCCTGGTGGCCGGTACCGTCCACCGGCCCCCTCCAGGTGGAGGGGACGGGCCCGCCGGGTTCACAGCGGGAGTTCGGCGCGGACGGTGAAGCCGCCGTCCGCGCTGGGGCGGGCGGTGACGCGACCGCCGACGAGGGCCGCGCGCTCGCGCAGCCCGGCGAGCCCATGGCCGCCGGACGGCAGGGTGGGCGCGGTCCGGTCCGCGGCGGGCGGTCCGTTGTCGATCTCCACGACGAGGACGTCCTGGCCCTCCGGTGCCAGGACCGACACCTGGACCGGCGCCCCGGGGGCGTGCTTGCGCACGTTGTTGAGCGCTTCCTGCACGATGCGGAAGGCCGCTGCCTCCAGCGCGGGGTCCCAGCGGGCGCCGGGCGCCACGGCGATGTGCACGCCGACGTCGAGGAGGCTCTCCGCGGTGAGGCCGTGCAGATCCGTCAGGCGGGTCCGGCCGGCCGCGGCCGCCGCCGTGGCGTCCGCGCCGCGCAGGACGCCGACCATGTTGCGCAGCTCCTCCAGCGCCCGCACGCTGTGCTCGCGCACCACGTCGATGTCCGCCCGGCGTGCCGCGTCGGGTTCGGTGGCACTGAGGGCGCCGGACTGGACGGCGATGATGCCGACGTGGTGCGAGACGGTGTCGTGCATGTCGCGGGCCAGCCGGGCGCGTTCGCGGGTCACCGCGCGCTGGGACTCCAGCCACTGTTCGCGGTGCTGGGTGGCGGCCAGGTCGGTGAGGCGGTGCCTGAGCTCGTCGCGGGTCCTGACGAGCAGGCCGAGCACGATCGGACCGAGGCTGAGCAGCCCGGCCCCCTCGACCATCGTCAGGACCTCGGGCCGGGAGTGGTCGAGGAGCGCGTCCGGCGGCCAGGGGACCAGCGCGGCGGTGAACAGCAGCAGACCGCAGACCCGGATCACCCGGGGCGAGGCACGGCAGGCCACCACGAACATCGCGAGGATCGCGGGCAGCCACAGGTACTCGGTGACGGTGGCGGGCAGCGTCACCGCCAGGGTGCTCAGCGGGAAGCGGTGGCGCAGCGGCAGGACGAGCAGCGCCGCCGAGCAGACGGCGAGGCCGAGGGCGTCGAAGGTCCCGGCGACGGTGAGCAGTTCGGCGCACGCCAGCAACGCGACGCCGCGCTCGGCGGTGCGGCGGTCGAGCCTCATCGTGCGGCGGCGCCGCCGACGGCGACGGGGTCCGCGGGCACCAGACCGAGCCGGTACGCCTGCACGGCCGCCTGGACGCGGTTGGCGACCCCGAACTTCACCAGGAGGGCGCTGACGTGGTCCTTGACGGTGGTGGTGCCGATGAAGAGACGCTGCCCGATCTCGGTGTTGGACAGGCCCTCGGCGACCAGCGCGAGCACCTCGCGTTCGCGGTCGGTGAGCTCGGGTCCGGCCGGTTCGGGAGCGGCCGGGGGAGTACGCCGGGGAACGGATCCCGGCTCCTGGGCGGCGGCATCGGCGTAGTGCCGGACGACCGTCCGCGCGAGCCGGGGCGCGAGCACGCTGCCACCCCGCGCCAACTCCTTGACGGCGTACTCCAGTTGCGCGGGAGGGGTGTCCTTGAGGAGGAAGCCCGTGGCGCCGCCGCGCAGCGCCGCGTCCAGGTACTCGTCGGCGTCGAACGTGGTGAGCAGGGCGACGGCGGGCGGCGCGGCAAGCGACCGCAGGTCGGCGAGGACGGTCAGCCCGTCCCGGTCGGGCATCCGCAGGTCGAGCAGCACCACGTCGGGCCGGTGCCGCGCGGCCTGCTCGGCGGCCGCGGTGCCGGAGCACACCGCGACCACGTCGAGACCGTCGAAGGTCTCCAGGATGCGCCGCAGCCCCTCCCGTACGAGCAACTCGTCGTCGACCACCATCACGCGCACGGCAGATCGGTTCACTTCGGTCGGCCCCCCATCGAACCCGGACAAGACGCCCCAGCATAACCGCATGTTTTTACACGCTCTTTAGGCTGGGGTGGGGGTACGAGGGCGGTGGGCGGACCGTCAGCCGCCGCGGCGCGTCCGGGCCGCCCTGCGGGCCTCGGCGAGCTTGCGCGCCTCGCCGGCCTTGCGGGACTTGCCGCCGGTGCCGCGCGAGGCGTCCTTGCTGGTGCCGATGCCGCGGAAGGGGGCGTTGTGGTTCTTGGGCCGTGACGCGGCGGGCCCGCCGTCGAGCGGGGTGCCCGAGGGGGCCTTGGCCCCGGTGATCCGGCTCAGCTGCGCCTCGCCCGAGCGGACCTTCGTGACGGTCGGCGCGATACCGGCCTCGTCCATGAGCCGGCTCAGCTCGCGGCGCTGGCCCGACAGCACCAGGGTGACGACCCGGCCGGACGCGCCGGCCCGTGCGGTGCGGCCCGCCCGGTGCAGATAGTTCTTGGGGTCGGTGGGCGGGTCGACGTTCACCACGAGGTCCAGGTCGTCCACGTGCAGACCGCGGGCCGCGACCTCGGTGGCCACCAGCGCCGTGATCGAGCCCTCCTTGAACTGCGCCAGCGTCCGGGTGCGCTGCGGCTGGGACTTGCCGCTGTGCAGGGCCGCGGCGTGCACCCCGCTGGCCCGCAGGTGCCGGGTCAGCTGGTCGACGGCGTGCTTGGTCTCCAGGAACAGCAGGACACGGCCGTCGCGCGCGGCGATCTCCGTGGTGACGGCGTACCGGTCGGGGCCGTGGACGACCAGCACGTGGTGGTCCATCGTCGTGACCGCGCCCGCGGACGGGTCGACCTCGTGGACGGCGGGGTCGTGCAGATGACTCCGGACGAGACCGTCGACGTCGCCGTCCAGAGTGGCCGAGAACAGCATGCGCTGGCCCTCGGGGTGCACCTGGTCGAGCACCTCGCTGACCTGCGGCAGAAAGCCCAGGTCGCACATCTGGTCGGCCTCGTCGAGGACGGTGATCCGCACGCGTCCCAGGCGGCAGGCCTTGCGGTCGACCAGGTCGTGCAGGCGGCCCGGCGTGGCCACGACGACCTCGGCCCCGTCGCGCAGCGCGGCGGCCTGCCGCCCGATCGACATGCCGCCGACGACCGTGGCCAGGCGCAGCCGGAGCGCCTCGGCGTACGGGGTGAGCGTCTCGGTGACCTGCTGGGCCAGCTCCCGGGTCGGCACCAGGATCAGCGCGAGCGGCTGCTTCGCCTCCGCGCGGCGCCCCGCCGTCCGCGCGAGCAGCGGCAGGCCGAAGGCGAGCGTCTTGCCCGATCCGGTGCGCCCGCGCCCCAGGACGTCCCGGCCCGCGAGGGCGCTCGGCAGCGTGGCGGCCTGGATCGGGAAGGGCTTCTCCACGCCCTGCTCGGTCAGCGTGCGCAGCAGCCCGGCCGGCAGGTCGAGTGCGGCGAAGGAGGCGACCTGGGGTGCGGTGGGGTCGGTCATGACGAGCCTTCCGTAAGGGAACGTACCGAGGAAGGCCCGGCAGGAATCCGTGGCCGACGGACGAGGGGGACCGCACGGGCGACATCACGGAGCGTCGACCGTGCAAACGTCTCACGCTAACACGCAGTGGCCGTCCGGCCCGGCCCCGTGGGGTACGCCTCGGGCCGTGAGGGGCGTGCCTCCGCGTGGCCGGTGACGTACGCCTCGGCAGAAGTCAACCCTTGACCTCCGCGCCGCCACCCCACTAGCTTCCGGTCATCGTCGATGCACGACCGCCGAAAGGAGGCGACCACCGGATGTACACCAGCTCTGACCTCGGTCGCCTCGCCCAGTGCACCGCCTGGGTCCCGGGTCGCATCGCGCACGGCTGCTGAACGAGCCGTCCTCCCGTGCCCGTCCGTGGCACATTCCGGCACCTTCCGGGTCTCCCGTCATCTCCTTTCCTCACGGCACACCGCTGTCGCGTGCCGCGTTGCGTCCGCACCCCTCCCGTGGCGTGCCCGAGCACAGAAAGTTGCCCGACCTTGGCGAACATGAAGCACCGACGAATCGCGCACCGAAACGCGGGCCGGTCATGACGGCGGCACGGATCACGGTCAACGGGGCAGAGACCCCGATCGCCCCCGCCGCGCCCCACACCACCGCGCTGGACTTCCTGCGCGAGCGTGGGCTGACCGGCACCAAGGAGGGCTGCGCCGAGGGTGAATGCGGCGCCTGTTCGATCCTGGTGGCCCGGCCCGGCGTGGACAAGCCCACCGACTGGGTGGCGGTCAACGCCTGCCTGGTCCCGGCCGCGTCGCTCGACGGGCAGGAGGTCATCACCTCCGAGGGCCTCGCCACCGTCGACGAACCCGGCACCACGCCCGCCCTGCACCCGGTGCAGGAGGAGATGGCGGTCCGCGGCGGCTCCCAATGCGGATACTGCACCCCGGGATTCATCTGCAGCATGGCCGCCGAGTACTACCGCCCGGACCGCTGCGCCCACGGGGACGCGGGCGCGAACGGGGACGGGGGCGCAGAGACGGGCGCGGCCGACGGCTCCGGCGCCGAGCACGGCCCGAACGGCTTCGACCTGCACGCGCTCAGCGGGAACCTGTGCCGCTGCACCGGCTACCGCCCGATCCGCGACGCCGCGTTCGCCGTCGGGACCCCCACCGACGAGGACCCCCTGGCCCGGCGGCGCGAGCAGGACCCGCCCGCACCGGTCGCCACCGAGTACGCCCGGGACGACAGCACGTTCCTGCGCAGGAACACCCTCGCCGAGACGCTGCGGCTGCTGCGCGAGCGGCCCGACGCGGTCGTGGTCGCCGGCTCCACCGACTGGGGCGTGGAGGTCAACATCCGTTCCCGGCGCGCGAAGTGCGTCGTCGCCGTCGACCGGCTGCCCGAACTGCGCGAGCTGCGCGTCGCGTCGGACCACATCGAGATCGGGGCGGCGCTGACGCTCACCGAGATCGAGCGCCGCCTGGACGGCGACGTCCCCCTCCTCGCGGAGCTGTTCCCGCAGTTCGCCTCCCGCCTCATCCGCAACGGCGCGACCCTCGGCGGCAACCTGGGCACCGGCTCGCCCATCGGCGACAGCCCGCCGGTGCTGCTCGCCCTGGAGGCGTCGGTGGTCCTCGCCGACGCCGACGGCGAGCGCGAGGTCCCGCTCGCGGAGTACTTCACCGGATACCGGCAGAGCGTGCGCCGCCCCGGCGAGCTGATCCGCGCGGTGCGCCTCCCGCTGCCCCTGGCGCCGGTCACGACCTTCCACAAGATCGCCAAGCGGCGCTTCGACGACATCTCCAGCGTGGCGGTCGCCTTCGCCCTCGACATCGAGGACGGGACCGTCCGCAAGGCCCGGATCGGCCTGGGCGGCGTGGCCGCCACCCCGATCCGCGCCCTGGCCACCGAGGCGGCCCTGGAGGGCAGGCCCTGGACGGCGGAGACCGTCGAGAGCGCCGCCCCGGTGCTGCGGGGCGAGGGCACGCCGATGGACGACCACCGCGCGAGCGCCCTCTACCGCTCCGCGATGCTCGGCCAGAGCCTGAGAAAGCTGTACGCACAGACCACCGAGGCGGTGTCGTCATGAGTCATCTGTCCGAGCGCCCCGAGAAGCCCGTCGTCGGCGTCCCGATGCCGCACGAGAGCGCCGCCCTGCACGTCACCGGCACCGCGCTCTACACCGACGACCTGGTGGCCCGTACCAAGGACGTGCTCCACGCGTACCCCGTCCAGGTCATGAAGGCCCACGGCCGGATCACCGCGCTGCGCACCGAACCCGCGCTCGCCGTGCCCGGCGTGGTCCGCGTGCTCACCGGCGCCGACGTGCCCGGCGTCAACGACGCCGGGATGAAGCACGACGAGCCGCTCTTCCCCGACGAGGTCATGTTCCACGGCCACGCGGTCGCCTGGGTGCTCGGCGAGACCCTGGAGGCGGCCCGGCTCGGCGCGGCGGCCGTCGAGGTGGACCTCGACGAACTGCCCTCGCTGGTCACGCTGCGGGACGCGATGGAGGCCGACAGCTTCCACGGCGCCCGGCCCATGATGCTGACCGGCGACGTCGACGCCGGGTTCGCCGACTCCGCGCACGTCTTCACCGGCGAGATCCAGTTCTCCGACCAGGAGCACTTCTACCTGGAGACACACGCGGCCCTGGCCCGGATCGACGAGGCCGGTCAGGTGTTCGTCCAGAGCAGCACCCAGCACCCGTCGGAGACCCAGGAGATCGTCGCGCACGTCCTCGGCCTGCACAGCCACGAGGTGACCGTGCAGTGCCTGCGGATGGGCGGCGGCTTCGGCGGCAAGGAGATGCAGCCGCACGGCTTCGCGGCCGTCGCCGCGCTCGGCGCCCGGCTGACGGGGCGACCGGTCCGGCTGCGCCTCAACCGGACCCAGGACCTGACCATGTCCGGCAAGCGCCACGGCTTCCACGCCCAGTGGCGGATCGGCTTCGACGCCGACGGCCGCATCCGCGCCCTGGACGCGACCCTGACCGCGGACGGCGGCTGGAGCCTGGACCTGTCCGAGCCGGTGGTGGCCCGCGCGCTGTGCCACATCGACAACACGTACTGGATCCCCAACGCCCGCATCGCCGGGCGCATCGCCCGGACCAACAAGGTCTCCAACACCGCCTTTCGCGGCTTCGGCGGACCCCAGGGCATGCTCGTGATCGAGGACATCATGGGCCGTTGCGCACCGCTGCTCGGCCTCGACCCGATGGAGCTGCGCGAACGCAACTTCTACCAGCGGGGCCAGGCGACGCCGTACGGACAGCCGGTCGCGCAGCCCGAACGGATCGCCGCCGTCTGGGACCAGGTCAAGGAGAACGCCGGCATCGCCGAGCGGCGCCGCGAGATCGCCGCCTTCAACTCCGCGCACCCGCACACCAAGCGGGCCCTCGCCGTCACCGGCCTCAAGTTCGGCATCTCGTTCAACCTCACCGCCTTCAACCAGGGCGGCGCGCTGGTCCTGATCTACAAGGACGGCTCCGTCCTGATCAACCACGGCGGCACCGAGATGGGCCAGGGCCTGCACACCAAGATGCTCCAGGTGGCCGCGACGACCCTGGGCATCCCGCTGCACAAGGTGCGCCTCGCCCCCACGCGGACCGACAAGGTGCCCAACACGTCCGCGACCGCCGCCAGCGCCGGGGCGGACCTCAACGGCGCGGCGGTGAAGAACGCCTGCGAGCAGCTGCGCGAGCGGCTCCTTCAGGTGGCCGCCACCCGGCTCGGGTCCCACGCCTCGGACGTACGCATCGTCGAGGGCGTCGCGCGCGCCCTGGGCAGCGACGCGGAGCTGGAGTGGGACGACCTGGTGCGCACGGCGTACTTCCAGCGGGTCCAGCTGTCGGCGGCCGGCTTCTACCGGACCGAGGGGCTGCACTGGGACGCCAAGTCGTTCCGGGGCTCGCCGTTCAAGTACTTCGCCCATGGCGCCGCCGCGGCCGAGGTGGAGGTGGACGGCTTCACGGGCGCGTACCGCATCCGGCGGGTGGACATCGTGCACGACGTCGGCGACAGCCTGTCCCCGCTGATCGACATCGGGCAGGTCGAGGGCGGCTTCGTGCAGGGCGCCGGCTGGCTGACCCTGGAGGACCTGCGCTGGGACACCGGTGACGGCCCGGGCCGCGGGCGCCTCCTCACGCAGGCCGCGAGCACCTACAAGCTGCCGAGCTTCTCGGAGATGCCCGAGGAGTTCAACGTCACGCTCCTGGAGAACGCCTCCGAGGAGGGCGCGGTGTACGGGTCCAAGGCGGTGGGCGAGCCGCCGCTGATGCTGGCGTTCTCGGTGCGCGAGGCGCTGCGGCAGGCCGCCGCCGCGTTCGGGCCCGGCGGGGCCGCCGTCGAGCTGGCCTCTCCCGCGACGCCGGAGGCGGTGTTCTGGGCGGTCGAGGCCGCCCGCGAAGGCGCCGGGGAACCGGACGGGCACGCCCGCGACGGATCCGCCGCGTCCGGTCACCCGGCGGACGGCCGGGGCGGCGAAGTCCTCAGCGACGCGGCAGCGTTGAGCGGTGCCTGACATGACGTGGATCGCCGCGGTCGCGCGGTTGCGGGCACGCCGGGAGCCCGGCGTGCTGGTGACCGTCGCGACCGTGCGCGGTCACGCCCCGCGCGAGGCCGGCGCGAAGCTCGTCGTGGGGCGGAGCGGGACGTGGGGGTCCATCGGCGGCGGCAACGTCGAGGCCGTAGCGATCGACCGGGCCCGGGAGTTGATCGGCGCGGCCAAGCCCGAACCGGAGCTGGTCGACTTCGCCCTGAACGACAAGGTGACCAACCGGCACGGCGTGCAGTGCTGCGGCGGCACGGTGTCGGTGCTGCTCGAACCGCTGCCGGTGGTCCGGGCGGTGGCGGTCTTCGGCGTCGGGCACGTCGGCCTCGAACTGGCCCGCATCCTGGCCCGTCAGGACCTGGACCTCCACTTGATCGACAGCAGGGCCGACATGCTCACCGAGGCGCGGCTCGGTGCGCTGGCGGACGCGGTGGCGCACGTGCACACGCATCACACGCCGCTGCTGCCCGAGGAGGTCCTCGACGAGCTGCCGCGCGGCACCCACGTCCTGATCATGACTCATGACCACGCCGAGGACGCCGCGCTGTGCGACGCCGCCCTGCGCACCGCCCATCTCGGCTCCATCGGCCTGATCGGGTCGGCGGCGAAATGGGTGCGGTTCCGCAAACGCCTCGCCACCGAGGGAGGCCACGACGAGGCCACGATCGACCGGATCAAGACCCCCATCGGCCTGACCGACATCACCGGCAAGGAACCGGCGACGATCGCCGTGAGCGTCGCCGCCGATCTGCTGCGTACGTTCGAGACCGGGGTGTTCGAGACCGGGGTGTTCGAGACCGGGACGGACTGACCCCGGCGGCGGTCACGGCGTGCGGAAACCGCGGAAGGTCACCGGCTTGCGGATCACGAACCCGAGCCGCTTGTAGAGGGCCACGGCCGCCGTGTTGGCCTCGGCCACGTGCAGGAAGGGCCGCTCGCCGCGTGCCTCGATACCGGTGATCAACGCGCGCACCAGGCGGGCGGCGTGACCCTGCCCGCGTGCCTCGGGGGCGGTGCAGACGGCGCTGATCTCGGTCCAGCCCGGCGGACGGAGCCGTTCGCCCGCCATGGCGACGAGCTCGCCGCCGCGGCGCACGCCGAGGTAGGTGCCGAGTTCGCGGGTGCGCGGCCAGAAGGGGCCCGGGCTGGTCCGCGCGACGAGAGCGAGCATCTCCGGTACGTCGTTGGCCCCCAGCTCGACGACGTCCGCGTCGGCGGTGTCCTCCGCGAGACCGCCCTCCACGCCGTCCGGAAGGACCATCTGGAAGCCGTCGAGCGAGAAGACCGGCTCCCAGTGGTCCGGCGGGGTCGCCGGGCAGCTGAACATGTCGGCGAGTTCGCCGCTGCCGAGCAGGGCGGCCAGATCGGTCCAGGCGGCAGGACCGGCGTCGGCGCGGACCGTGGCGAAGGTCGCGACGTCCGGCAGATAGGTGGACGCCCCGCCGACCCGACGCGCCAGATGCGCGTGATGGCCGGTCAGCGACGTCCCCACCGGGTCGTCGAGCGCCGTTTCGTCGTGGCCGACGTTCATGATGTGCCCTTCCGCCTGCGTGCCGTGCTTCCGCAGGCGGATCTTAGGCCGCCGCCCGCGACCGGCATGCGTCGCCGCTGGATATCGGGGCACTCGGCCGCACGGACACACGTCTTGTGCAACGCCGAGGAAGCAGGGGTGAACACCGATGACCGCAACCGACTCCCCCCGGGGAAGCGACCGCGCGCAGGAGCCGGTGGGCGAGCTGGTCCGCCGCGCCTCGCAGCAGTTGTCCCGGCTGGTGCGCGACGAGATGCGCCTGGCGCAGGCCGAGATGGCGCAGAAGGGCAAACGATTCGGCAGGGGCGGCGGCCTGTA
Source organism: Streptomyces silaceus (assembly GCF_001419745.1). Classification (GTDB taxonomy): domain Bacteria; phylum Actinomycetota; class Actinomycetes; order Streptomycetales; family Streptomycetaceae; genus Streptomyces; species Streptomyces silaceus. The sequence goes on from NZ_LIRJ01000147.1 coordinate 11,224, forward strand.
CGGCGGCGCCGGCGTCGTGGGCGTCCTCGCCCTGCAGGCGCTGGTGGCGGCGGGGATCGCCGGTCTGGCGCTGGTCCTGGACGTGTGGGCGGCGGCCCTGATCGTCACCGGCATTCTGGCGGTCATCGCCGCGCTGCTCGCGGGGCTGGGCAGGCAGCAGATCGGCAAGGCGTCCCCGACCGCGCCGGAGCAGACGATCGACAGCCTGAAGGCCGACATGACCGAGATCAAGGAAAGGACGCAGCGATGACCCAGGACAAGCCGGGGAGCGGCGGCAAGAGGCCCACACCGGAGGAGCTGCGCGCCCAGGTCGACGAGACCCGCCAGGAGCTGGGGGAGACCGTCGAGGCGCTCGCGGCGAAGGCGGACGTGAAGGCACGGGCCCAGGAGAGGACCGGGGCCGTCAAGCGGCAGCTGAGCGACAGGACCGCGCACGCCAAGGACAGGACGGCCCACGCCAAGGAGCAGCTCGGCGACAGGACCGCCCATGCCACGGATCAGCTGCGGCAGAAGGCGACGCACGCCGCTCACGTGGTGCAGGACAGGGCGCCGGCGGCGCGGCGCGGCCCGGCGCCGTGGATCGCGGCGGGCGGCGTGCTCGTCGCGCTGCTGCTCGTCCGCCGTGCCAGGAGGCGTCGGTGAAGGCCGCCAGGATCGCCTACCAGCCGGTCGGCCTGACCCTGGGCGCCGTCGGCGGCGTACTGGCAGGAAAGCTGTTCCAGAAGGTCTGGAAACGGCTGGGGCACGAGGACGACGTCCCGAACGCCACCGACGAGCACCGCGGCTGGAGCGAGGTGCTGGCGGCCGCCGTGCTGCAGGGCGCGATCTTCGCCGGGGTCAAGGCCGCCGTCGACCGGGGCGGCGCCGTCGCCGCCCGCAGGCTGACCGGCACCTGGCCCGGCTGACCTCCCGCGTCACCCGTGGCCGGGTGTCGCAAAGAGGCGCTTGGTGATCTTTCCCACCTTGTGCGTCGCGCCGCGGCGCGGGACGCTCGAACCCCACCCGGAAGATCAAGCTCCACCGGCACACCCGAAGCACCGGAAAGAGGTCAACGGTGACCAACCTCGCCCTCAACCTGGCCCGTACCGCGGCGGCGCACCCCGAGGCCGTCGCGATCCAGCTGGACGCACAGACGCTCGACTACCGCTCGCTCGACGAGCGCAGCGCCCGCGTGGCCGGCTGGCTGGCCGCCCAGGGCGTCGGGCCGGGTGACCGCGTGGCGATCCTGCTGCCGAACATTCCGCACTTCGCGGTGGTCTACTACGGCGTACTGCGCGCGGGCGCCGTCGCCGTGCCGATGAACCCGCTCCTGAAGACCCCCGAGATCACCTACAGCGCGGGGGACTGCGGCGCCCGCATCCTCCTGACCTACGGCCCCGCGGCCGCCGAGGCGGGCGCCGCCGCGGCGGAGCTGGGCATCGGCTGCACGGACGTCACCGCCGACGACTTCGCCGCCGCGCTGGCCGCGTCCGAGGCGCGTACGGACATCGTGGAGCGCGACGCCGACGACCTCGCCGTCCTGCTCTACACCTCCGGCACCACGGGCCGCCCCAAGGGTGCCCGCCTCACCCACGGCAACCTGGGCAGCAACACCGCCACCGTCGTCCGCGAGCTGGGCCTCACGGCGACGGACACGCTCTTCGGCGGACTGCCGTTCTTCCACGTCTTCGGCCAGACCTGCGGGCTGAACGCCGCCGTCCTCATCGGCGCCCGCGTGACCCTCCTGCCCCGCTTCGACGCCGCGCAGGCCCTGAGCATCCTGTCCCGCGACGGGGTCACGGTCATGGAGGGCGTGCCGACCATGTTCCTCGGGCTGCTCGCCGCGGCCGACGCGGCGGGCTCGACCGGCTTCGCGGAGGGCGCGGGGCTGCGGCTGTGCGTCACCGGCGGCGCCGCGATGCCCGTCGAGGTCCTGCACCGGTTCGAGGCGGCGTTCGGCTGCCCGGTCGTCGAGGGGTACGGCCTGTCCGAGACGTCCCCCGTGGTCACCTTCGGCGGGGTCGAGGGGCTCCGCAAGCCCGGCTCCATCGGCACCCCCATCGACGGGGTCCAGGTACGGCTGATCGACGACGAGGGCAAGGACGTCGCCGAGGGCGAGGTCGGCGAACTGGCCGTGCGCGGGCCGAACGTGACGCCGGGCTACTGGAACCGCCCGGAGGCCGACGAGGCCGCCTTCGCCGACGGCTGGTTCCGCACCGGCGACCTCGCGCGGTGCGACGAGGACGGCTTCTACTTCATCGTGGACCGGAAGAAGGACCTGGTCATCCGCGGCGGCTACAACGTCTACCCGCGCGAGATCGAGGAGGTCCTCTACGAGCACCCCGCCGTCGCCGAGGCCGCCGTGCTCGGAGTCCCCCACGAGCTGCACGGCGAGGAGATCGCCGCCGTCGTCACGCCGAAGCCGGGCGCCGAGGTCACGGCGGACGAGCTGCGCGCGTTCGTGAAGGCCCGCGTGGCCCCGTACAAGTACCCGCGGATCGTCCAGCTGGTGCCGGGCCTGCCCAAGGGCCCGACCGGAAAGATCCTCAAGCGGGAGATCTCGGTCGAGGACTGACGGACGCGCCGCCCCGGCCGTCACCCGGGACGCACGGTTCTGGCCGTCACCCGGGACGCACGGTTCTGGCCGTCACCCGGGGCGCCGCGCTCCTTCCGTCGTCCGTGCGTCGATCCAGCCGCGGAGAGCCGACGCGGTCGTCCCCGCGTGCTCCCGCATCATCGTCAGGTGGTCGCCGGGCACGTCCACGACGTCCACGGCACCACCGGCCGACGGCCAGGACGTGCGCCAGGATTCGGCCTCCGCTGAGGCCGCCATGGCGGCGGTGGGGTGCGACGCGCGGATCAGGAGCGTCGGCGTGGTGACCGGTTCGGGGTCCCAGCCGAGGAAGATCCGGTTGTAGGCGCCCATCGCCGCCAGGATGCCGTCGTCGGGCCCGGCGAAGTCGGTCCCTTCGGTGGCCCCGGGCGGCGGTGCGGCCAGGGACAGCAGCCAGTCCGTGCCGCTGTTGTCCGGCGTGATGTGGTACGTGTCCAGCAGCGCCAGGCCGGCCGGTGCCCGCCCCATGCCTTCCAGGTGATGGGCCACCAGATGCGCCACGTTCCCGCCCGCCGAGCGTCCCACGACCACGAAGGGCCCGTCACCGACGTGCCGCAGCACGCACTCGGCCTGCGTGTGCGCCAGGGCGGCGCGGTCCTCCGGCACGGCCGCACCGGTGCCGAGGCCGGGGTGCGGGAACTCCAGGACGTCCAGGTCGCCCTCGAAGGCGCCGTGGAAGCGGGGGAAGTCTCCGCCGCCCGCCGCGAACGACGGCTGGTACGCGGGGAAGTAGACGACGGTCGGCCCACCGGAACCGGGAGCGCCGTGGGAGCGGCGGATCGGGGGCAGGGCATGGTCGTGCCCCTGGGCGGCCGTGAAGGTGGGCAGTGCCCAGGACGCGGTGACGAGCAGATGCATCGCCGCCACCGGCTGCCCGGCGGCACTGACCGTCCGGAACAGTGACGAGAGGGTGTACGAGGGCCGCTCGACGGCGGTGGCCTCGGCGGGGGCCATGAGTCCGCTGGCCGCCGGGGTGTCCACCCCGTCGCCCAGCGCCTCCACCGATCCCACCGAGCCCACCGCGTCCAACGGCTCCAGCAGGCCGAGCAGATGACGTGCCAGTTCCTCGGCCGTGCGGTGCTCGAACACCACCGCGGCCGGCAGCCCGACCTTGAGCGCCGTGCTCAGCCGGTTGCGGATCTGCACGGCCGTCAGGGAGTCGAAGCCCAGCTCGGCGAGCGACTTGCCCGCCGGGAGCGCGTCGGCGTGCGGATACCCGAGCACCGCCGCCACGTCGGCCCGCACCAACTCCACGAGCACCGCTTCCCGTTCGCCCGCGGGCAGCCGGTCCAGGCGCTGCCGCCAGGCACCGGGCTCCAGACCCTGCCCGGACCCGGACCCCTCGGCGGTGGCCGAAGTCGCCGATGCCGTCGGCCGGTTCTGCCGGACGAGTCCTCGCAACGGCGGCGGCAGGTGCGCGGCGCCCGACCGGAGCACGGCCCGGTCCACCAGGACGGGCGCCAGGACCGGCTCGGTGGAGCACAGCGCGGCGTCGAACAGGGCGAGGCCGTGCCGCGTGGACAGAGGTACGAGCACCTCACGTGGCCGCGACCGCGGGCTTGACGGGTCGAAGACCGGCCCGGCCGCCATACCGTCGGCGTTCTCCCATGGCCCCCACGCCAGCGAGACCGTCGGCAGCCCCGCGGCGGTACGGAACCGCGCGAAGGCGTCGAGGAACGCGTTGGCCGCCGCGTAGTTGCCCTGGCCCGCCCGGCCCAGCAGGCCGGAGACGGAGGAGAAGAGCACGAACGCCGAAAGGCGCATGTCCCGGGTCAGTTCGTGCAGATTCCAGGCCGCGTCGGCCTTCGGCCGCAGCACGGCCGCCATCCGCTCGGGGTCCAGCGAGTCCAGCACGCCGTCGTCGAGCACCCCGGCGGCGTGCACCACGGCGGTCAGTGGCGGCTCGCAGCCCTTGACCACCTCGGCCAGCGCGGCACGGTCGGCCGCGTCACAGGCGACGACGTCCACCCGCGCCCCCGCCGCCACCAGTTCGTCGCGCAGCTCCCCGGCCCCGGTGGCCCGAGGTCCACGGCGTCCGGTCAGCAGCAGATGCCGTACGCCGTGTTCCGCGACCAGATGGCGTGCGACGTCCGCGCCCAGCGCGCCGGTTCCGCCGGTGATCAGTACCGTGCCGTCCTTGTCGAAGGAGGCCACCGGCGCATCGGCGGCACGCACCGGGTCGTCAGCGCGGACGGAGGCCAGCCGCGGAACGGTCACCCGCCCTTCCCGCAACCGGAGTTGAGGCGCGCCGGAGGCGACGGCCGCAGGGAGCATCCGCAGCGACTCGGGCCGCCCGTCCACATCCACCAGGACCACACGACCGGGCAGCTCCGCCTGGGCCGCGCGCACCAGCCCCCACACCGCCGCACCCGCCAGGTCCGGCACCGGGGCGGTCGCGTCCCGCGTCACCACCACCAGCCGCGTGCCCGCCGTCTCCGGATCGCCCTGCCAGTCCTGAAGCGCTGCCAGCACCCTGCCCGTCGACGCGTGTACGCCGGGCAGGGGATCGGACTCCGCCGCGCGGGCGTCGGGGCCGGTCGGGCGGGCGATGGCCGTGACGGCAGTGAATCCGGGCGTGACGGCCGTCGATCCGGGGGCGGCGCCGGGCAGATACGCGGCAAGGCCCAGCGGGTCGGGCCCGCGCACCGCCCACGCGTGCCCGTCCTTACCGACGGACGGCTCGGGCGGCTCCGGGATGTCGAGTGCGGCCCATTCGGGACGCAGCAACGCTCCGCGGGCGAGGGCGTCCGCCGAGCTGCCGTCGGCCCGGTCGGCGGCCGGGAGTTCCCTGGTCGTCAGGGAGTCCACGCGGGCCACCAGCCGGCCGGTCGGGTCGGCGAGCGTGAGGGCGACCGTGTCCGTGCCCGTGCGCGTCACCCGGACCCTCAACTCCGTTGCCCCGGAGGCGTAGAGACGTACTCCGCCCCACGCGAACGGCACCCGCAGCGGGCCCGGGTCGGCGGGGGCGGCGCACAACGACGCGTGCAGCGCCGCGTCGAACAGCGCGGGATGGAGACCGTAGCGGTCCGCCTCCGACGTGTGCGAAGCGGGCAGCCGGACCTCGGCGAAGACGTCGTCGCCGCGCACCCAGACCGCGTGGACCCCCTGGAAGGCGGGCCCGTAGGCGAGCCCGGCGTCGGCGAGGGCGGCGTACGCACCGCCGAGCTCCACGGCCTCGGCGGCCGGGGGCGGCCACTGGGTCAGCCCCTCCTGCCTCGCACCGCCACCGCGCCCCAGGTGTCCGGACGCGTTCCGGGTCCACGGAGTGTCGTCGTCGGACTCGTCGGGCCGGGTGAAGACGTCGACCGGCCGTCGGCCCGAGTCGTCGGGGCCGCCCACCACGACCTGGACCCGCACCGCCGAGGAGCCGTGCAGCGCGAGCGGGCTCAGCATCGCCAGGTCGTCGACCGTCCCGCAGCCGGCCTCGTCCCCGGCGCGCACAGCCATCTCCACGAACACCGTCGCCGGCACGATCACTCGCCCGGCGACGACGTGGTCGCCGAGCCAGGGGTGGGCCGGCAGCGACAACTGGCCGTTCAGCAGGGTCTGTTCGGTGCCCGGGACCGGGAAGGACGGGCCCAGGAGTGCCGGGTCCTCGGCGGTGGTCGTGCGCGGCGCGTCCAGCCAGTACCGCTGCCGCTGGAAGGCGTACGTCGGCAGGTCCACGCGGCGCGCGCCGGAACCCGCGTACACCGCCGACCAGTCGACAGTGGCCCCGGCGACGTGCAGCCGCGCCACGGCGGACAGGAGGGTCTCCGGTTCGTGCGCGTCGCGTCGGGTGGCCACCGCGAGAACGGAGGCCCCGGCTTCGGCCAGGCAGTCGGCGGTCGCGGCCGTGAGGACCGGACCGGGCCCGAGCTCCAAGAAGGCCGACACCCCGTCGTCCGCCAGCGCGCGCACGGCGTCGGCGAAACGCACGGGCTGCCGGGCATGCCGTACCCAGTACTCGGGCGAGCACAGCTCGGCGGCCTCGGCAGGACGCCCCGTCACAGTGGAGACGACCGGAATGCGGGGCGGACGGAAGGTCGACTCGCGTGCCACACGCAGGAAGTCGTCGAGCATCGGCTCCACCAAGGGCGAGTGGAAGGCATGACCCACCCGCAGCCGGCCGACCCTGCGTCCCCGCGCCTCGAAGTCCGCGGCGATCGAGAGCACCGCATCCGCCACGCCGGAGATCACCACCGAACGGGGCCCGTTGACGGACGCGACCGCCACGTGCGCCCTCCGTCCGGTCAGCGCGGTCAGGACCTCCGCCTCGGCCGCGTCCAGCGCCACCATCGCGCCGCCCTCGGGCAGCGCCTGCATGAGGCGGCCGCGCGCGGCGACGAGCCGCGCCGCATCGGGGAGATCGAGCACACCGGCGACATGGGCCGCCGCCAGCTCGCCCACCGAGTGGCCCGCGAGGCGGTCGGCGCGGACGCCCCACGCCTCCAGCAGCCGGTACAGCGCCACCTCGAAGGCGAACAGCCCGGCCTGCGTGAAGTCCGTGCGGTCCACCAGCGCCGCGTCCGCCGAGCCCGGCTCCGCGGACAGCACCGCGCCGAGCGGCCGGGGGAGCAGGTCGTCCAGATGGCGGCAGACCTCGTCGAAGGCGGCGGCGAAGACGGGGAAGGCGGCGCGGAGTTGGGCTCCCATACGGGGGCGCTGGGCGCCTTGCCCGGTGAACAGGAAGGCCGTACGGACCTCCTGGGCCGCCAGGCCGCGCACCACCCCCGGAGCGTCCCGGCCCGCCGCGAGGGCGCTCAGCGCGTCCAGCATGACCGCCCGCTCACCGGCCGGAACCATCGCCCGATGGGCCAGGGCCGAGCGCGACACCGCCAGCGAGTGCGCGACATCGCCGGCCGACAGCTCCGGCCGGGCCGCCACCTCGGAGGCGAGCCGGCGCGCCTGGGCGCGCAACGCGGACGCGTCGGCGGCGGAGAGCAGCCACGGAAACGGTGACGGCGTGCCGTTCTCCGAAGCAACCAAGGCCCCCTCTCCCGGCGCCTCCTCCACAATCACGTGCGCGTTCGTCCCGCCGATCCCGAAGGCCGAGACACCGGCCCGCCGGGGCCGCGCGGAGGCGGGCCAGGGCCGGGCGGCCGTCAGGAGCTCCACCCGGCCCGACGGCCAGTCCGCGTGAGGGGTCGGCGTGTCGGCGTGCAGCGTCCGGGGCAGTTCGCCGTGGCGCAGCGCCTGCACCATCTTGATGACACCGGCGACCCCGGCGGCCGCCTGTGTGTGCCCGAGGTTGGACTTGACCGACCCGAGCCACAGAGGCTCCTCGCGGCCCTGTCCGTACGTGGCGAGGACGGCCTGCGCCTCGATGGGGTCGCCGAGCCGGGTGCCCGTGCCGTGGGCCTCGACCGCGTCCACGTCGGCGGGCCGCAGCCCCGCGTCCGCCAGCGCCCGCGTGATCAGCCGCCGCTGTGCCGGACCGTGCGGCGCGGTGAGGCCGTTGGACGCGCCGTCGGAGTTGACGGCGGAGCCGCGGAGGACGGCCAGGACGGGATGGCCGTTGCGGCGGGCGTCGGACAGCCGCTCCAGGAGGACGAGTCCCACGCCCTCGGCCCAGGCCGTGCCGTCGGCGGCCGCGGAGAAGGACTTGCAGCGCCCGTCCGGCGCGAGGCCGCGCTGCCGGCTGAAGGCGAGGAACGGATGGGGTGTCGCCATCACGGTGACCCCGCCCGCCAGCGCCAGCG
>NZ_LIRJ01000148.1 GCF_001419745.1 Streptomyces silaceus
ACGAGGTCGCCCTCGCGCCGCACGGACACACGCGCCCCGCGCGGCGCCGCCTGCCGCGCCGCCGCCACCGCCACGCCCTCCGGGTCCTGCCGGGCCACCACGCGGGCCCCCGCCCTCGCGGCATCCACGCACTGGATCTGCGCGGATGCCGCCAGCAACGTCCAGAGCAACGCCATCGTGAACAGCACCAGCGTCGGCAGCACCACCGCCGCCTCCGCCGTCACGAAGCCACGGTCCGTTGCCCACGAGTCCCTGATTCGTCTCCCCCGCCCCTTCTCGGAACGGGGCACCCCGGTCTCAGAACGGGACATCGAGCGCCTTCTCCACCACCGCCTGCAGCGCCGCCTGGACCTGCCCGCTCGTCACCACCTTGTAGAGCAAGCCGGCGAATCCCACCGCCGCGATCAAACCCATCGCGTACTCCGACGTGACCATTCCCGCGTCCCGCTCCCGGCACCGCAGCCGCGCCGCCCCTCGCCGCCAGACACTCGCCCGCGTACGCATGTGTTCTTGTTCCTGCACCTTCAACCCCCGTGAAATTGCTGCTTCTTGTGTCGTTTCCGATGTCGTGTCGCCTCGTGGTGCTGATCAGTTCATTGCGCCCCCAACAGGCCCTCCGCCATTCCGATCACCACCGGCAGCACCCCGACCGTCACGAACGCCGGCAAGAAGCACAGGCCCACCGGCGCCGTCATCAGGACCGCCGCTCTCCGTGCCCGCGCCGTCGCCGCCCTGCCCCGTTCCGCTCGGGCGTCCGCGGCCAGGCGGGACACCGGGTCGGCCGCGGGCGCCCCGGACTCGCCCGCCCGTTCCAGGAGCCTGGCCAGCGCCGCGGCGCCCGGCATCGCGGCCAACTGCCGCCATGCGTCCGACGGTTCGCCGCCCAGCCGCACCTCCGCCGCCCCTCGCGCCAGTCGTTCGCCCACCGGGCCCTTCAGGGACTCCCCGACCGCCTGCGCGGCCGCCACAGGGCCCGCTCCGGCGGCGACACATGCCGCCAGGAGGTCTGCGGCCAGGGGGAGTTGGCGTTCCGCTTCCGTTGCCTGGCCGCTGGCGTCCGGTCGGTGGGCCGTACGCGTCCGTTTCCCGTATCGCCGTGCGCCGTATCCCAGCGCCGCCCCCGCCACGAGCCCTGTGACCCCGCCCAGCAGTACATAGGCCGCGCTCGCCACTCCCAGTGGGCCCAGCCACGTGAGGGGCACGCCTCGCAGGGGCAGGCGTCTCCCCCGGCGTCCCGTAGGGCGCCGTTCCGTGCCCAGGACCCGGGCTGTTCGTCGCCGTGACGCGCTCTCCCGGCGTGCCGCCAGCGCCGTCAGCGTCAGCCAGAGTGCGGCCAGTGCGAACCAGGCCGGCATCCCCAGCCTGTGGACGCCGCTCATTGCCTCTCCGCCCCTCGCACGATCCGCAGCGCCCACCACACCCCGACGCCCTCCAGTACCGCGCCCGCCGCCAGGCAGGCGAGGCCCGGGGGCGTGTGGAGCAGCACCCTCAGTGGCTCGGCTCCCAGCGCTGTGCCCATCAGCAGGCCCAGGGCCGGGAGTCCCGCGAGCATCACGGCCGTCGATCTCGCTCCGGCCAACTGCGCTCTCAGGTCGGACTGTTGGTCGCGTTCCGAGCGGAGGGCGGCCTCCAGGCGTTCCAGGCCCGCCGCGAGGCCCGCGCCGCGGTCCACCGCCACCAGCCAGCACGCCGCAAGACCCAGCAGGCCCTCGGAGCCCGGCTCCCGCGCCGCCGCCTTCAACGCCCCCGGCACGTCCCCGCCGAACCGCGCCGCCGCCAGCACCGCGCTCCGGGCGTCGGGTGAGGCCACGCCCACGTCGACCGCTCCGTCCAGAGCCGTGCGCAGCGCCTCGGCGGGCTGCCGTCCGGCCCGCACCTCGCCCGCGAGCGTCCCGCAGAGCGCGATCACCGCGGCGGATCGTCGCGACCGCTCCCGTCGCGCCTCGGCGGCCCGCAGCGCCCGGCCCGCGAGCGGCACTCCCATCGCGCCCGCGATCAACGGCAGCACGGATTGCCCGAGCAGTGCGATCACCGCCCCCGCCACCAGGCACCACCATTCGTGCCCCACTCGGGCCGGGACCGTCGCGCGCAGGCGCCGGAGGTGACGAGTGTGCGGTTTGTCCGGGTAGTTCGGGTTCTCCGAAGCCTCGCTCCTCGCGAGCAGCGTCCGCGCCCGTCGTCTGTCCTGGTCCCGTCGGCTCACGAGCCAGGCCGCGATCGCCGCGCAGACCACCGCCGCCCACATCGGCGCGCTCACGGGGCATCACCCCCGGTCGGGTCGCCTCCGAGGAGTGCGCTCAGGCGTGGCCAGCCCCTCTCTCTGGTGAAGGACCGCTCTGCCCAGCGCAGCGCCGGCACCGTCTCCACCAGGCCCGAAGCGGTCCGCTCCAGCACGTGGACCTCGGCGATGCGGCGGCGGCCCGTCCGGTCGCGTACGAGATGGACGACCACCGACAAGGCGGCCGCCAACTGGCTGTGCAGGGCCGCCCGGTCCAGGCCCGCGGCCGTCCCCAGGGCCTCCAGGCGTGCGGGGACGTCCGCCGCGGCGTTGGCATGGACCGTGCCGCAGCCTCCCTCGTGTCCCGTGTTCAGCGCGGCCAGCAGGTGGACCACCTCCGCACCCCGCACCTCGCCGACGACGAGGCGGTCGGGCCGCATCCGCAGGGCCTGGCGGACCAGGTCGTCCAGGCCCACCAGGCCCGCCCCTTCCTGGTTGGCGGGGCGGGACTCCAGCCGCACCACGTGCGGGTGGTCGGGCCTCAACTCCGCGGAGTCCTCGGCCAGGACGATCCGCTCCTTGGGGCCGACCAGGCCGAGCAGTGCGCTCAGCAGCGTCGTCTTGCCGCTGCCCGTGCCCCCGCTGATCAGGAAGGACAGACGGGCGTCGAGGAGGGCGCGCAGGATCCGGTCGCCGCCCGGCGGGACCGTGCCCTCGGTGATCAGCTCGGGGAGCGTGAAGGCACGGGGCCGTACGACCCGCAGGGACAGGCAGGTCGAACCCACGGCCACCGGTGGCAGCACCGCGTGCAGTCGCGTGCCGTCCGGGAGGCGGGCGTCGGCCCAGGGCCGCGCGTCGTCCAAGCGGCGCCCCGCCACGGCCGCGAGACGCTGTGCGAGCCGCCGCACCGCCGCCGCGTCCCGGAACGTGACGCCCGTGAGCTCCAGGCCGCCGCCCCGGTCCACCCACACCCGGTCGGGCGCGGAGACCAGCACGTCGGTCACCGAGGGGTCGGCGAGCAGCGGCTCCAAAGGGCCCGCCCCGACCAGTTCCGAGCGCAGCTCCGTCGCGGCGCCGAGCACTTCGGCGTCCCCGAGCACCCGGCCCTGCGCCCGCAGCGCCTCGGCGACCCGGGCCGGGGTCGGCTCCGTGCCGCTCTCCGCGAGCCACTGGCGCACCCCGTCCAGCATCCGGGCCCCGACGACGGCGCTCATGCGTCTCCTCCCACGGCGTCGGCCGGCAGCCGGTCCCAGAAGGCGGCGCAGAACCGCGCCAGCGGTCCGCGCGCCGCTCCCCCGGGCGGTGTGCCGGCCGCCTGCGCCTCCAGCAGGCCCGCCTCCCAGGGCACTTCGCCGACCAGGGGGAGACCGAGCAGGCTCGCCACCTCCTCCGAGTCCAGTCCGCCGGATCCGGCGGACTGCGCGACGACCACCCGCAGGTCCCGCAGCACCAGGCCCGCGGCCGACGCCACCCGGCGCGCCCCGGCCACCGCGCGCAGTTCGGCGGGCACCACGAGGAGCCCCAGGTCCACCTGCGCGAGCGCCTCGGCGACGCCCTCGTCCACCCGGCGCGGCAGGTCCACGACCACCGCGCCGCCCCTCCGTCGGGCCGCGGAGACCACCGCCCGCACGGCCTCCGGGGCGACCGTGACCGCGTCGCCCCGGTCCCAGCTCAGGACCCGCAGCGCGTGCAGCTCGGGCAGTGACTCCTCCAGCGCGCCGCCGCCGACCCGGCCCCGCGACGCGGCGAAGGCGGGCCATCGCAGGCCCTCGGCGCCTTCGCCGCCCAGGAGGACGTCCAGGCCGCCGCCCAGCGGGTCCGCGTCGACGAGCATCGTGCGCCGCCCGGTCCGCGCCGCCGTGACCGCGAGGGCGCAGGCCAGGGTGGAGGCCCCGGCTCCGCCGCGTCCGCCGATGACCCCGACGGTGAGCGCGGGGCGTCCCACGCCTTCGGCCACGTCGGCGATGCGGTCCACGAGCCACTGCTCGCCGTCCGGCAGGAGCAGCACGTGGTCGGCGCCGATCTCCACGGCCCGCTGCCAGACCCCGGAATCGTCCTGATCCCGCCCAACCAGCACGACACCCCGTCGCCGCGCGGCCCCGCGCACCCGGTCCGCCGCGTCGTCCCCGACCAGGACGAGCGGCGCCGAGTCCCAGCCCTGTCTGCGCTCAGGACCGCCGTGGTGCACCTCGGGCAGGGCGCCCGCCGCAGCGCACAGCCGCAGCAGGTCATCCAGCAGCTCCACGTCCTCCGTGACGATCAGTGGTCCGCCCGGCCGTCCGTCGGACGGCGCGACCCTGTCGTGTGAAATGACTCCACCCACGATCTCCATCCCCCTCTCACCGCAAGCCCCTGTGAATGCCGCGCCCCGCATCCGCGAAGAACCGGACAAAGCAATCCGGCCATGAACTCCGCAAGCGGAACGAGTGGAATCAGCGTGCGACGATCCGGTAAATCGTGTGGATCTTGGTCAATAACTGTGGACAAGGCGGGGGCTGTGAATATCTCCATCACCCATACCGGTGACATCCCGCCGACTTCGGGCCGACTTCCGCAGAGCAGCCTTACGACTACGCACAGTGACGAATCCTGGGCAGGCCACGAGGACGCCGCGAGAGCGTGAAGGGAGGCCCAGGGGGCGGAAGAGGATCAACGGAGGGCTCAAAAACCCGTCCGGACATGCGACGACCCCCGCCGGGGGGGAGAGCGGGGGTCGTCCCCACGGTCCGGCTCGGGGGGGGAGGAGCCAGACCGGGTTAGCACGGTCGCGAACGATCCGTGACTTCCATGGTGTACCCGAGAGCCCTCTCAGGCAAACCCACGCGCCTCAGCTTACGCCGAATGGTGGGCGCCTATGCTCGGGCTCGTGGAAAACCACTCCTTGCCCCGCACTGCCGCGTTCTTTGACCTGGACAAGACGGTCATTGCGAAGTCGAGCACGCTCACCTTCAGCAAGTCGTTCTACCAAGGCGGCCTGATCAACCGCAGAGCGGTACTGCGCACCGCGTACGCGCAGTTCGTCTTCCTGGCGGGCGGCGCCGACCACGACCAGATGGAGCGGATGCGCGAGTACCTCTCCGCACTGTGCCGGGGGTGGAACGTCCAGCAGGTCAAGGAGATCGTCGCCGAGACGCTGCACGACCTGATCGACCCGATCATCTACGACGAGGCCGCGTCCCTCATCGAGGAGCACCACGCCGCCGGCCGCGACGTCGTCATCGTCTCCACCTCGGGCGCCGAGGTGGTCGAGCCGATCGGTGAACTCCTGGGCGCGGACCGGGTGGTGGCCACCCGCATGGTGGTCGGCGACGACGGCTGCTTCACCGGAGAGGTGGAGTACTACGCGTACGGGCCGACGAAAGCGGAGGCGATCAAGGAGCTCGCGCAGTCGGAGGGGTACGACCTCGACCGCTGCTACGCCTACAGCGACTCGGCGACCGACCTGCCCATGCTCCAGTCCGTCGGGCACCCCTTCGCGGTCAACCCCGACCGGGCGCTGCGCCGGGAGGCCGTCACGCGCGCGTGGCCGATCCTCGACTTCCACCGCCCGGTCCGCCTGAAGCAGCGTCTGCCCGCCCTCTCCGTGCCGCCCCGGCCGGCGCTCGTCGCGGCGGCCGCGGTCGGCGCCGCCGCGGCCACGGCGGGCATCGTCTGGTTCGCCAGCCGCCGCCGGGCCGCCGCCGGACAGCGAGCCCTCGGAGCCGGGGCAGCAAGCCCCTGACCAGGCCGGAAACCGGCGTCCGTTTCGGACGTGTTTGAACCTAAAAGTAAAGAAGTGCAGCCAGGGCTTCCGCTTCCCGCGGGACTGGAGTACAAAGGATTCAACGGCCCGCGAGACCAAGGACATCCGAGAGGATCACCTTTAAACGCAACGAAGGCCCCACGGACCGAAGCATGAACACCAGGCACCCACGCGACGTCGACCCGTCGATTACGGGCCAGCCGCACCAGGTGACGGGCAAGGTTCCCGACCTGATGGGCAACACTTCGAGGACGCTTGGTAACCCGGTGGACATGCCAGCGGCGGTACGGATTCCGTACCGCCGCAACCCTTTTCCGGGCTTTTGCGCCGCGCCTCTTTTTCGGATTTCCGCGCCGCGCCGCTTCCGGGCTTCTACGCCGCCCCGCGCTGCAGCGCCTCGCAGACCGCGGTCGACTCCCTGACGCCGAGCACAACGGCCTTGCCGCAGTGGTCGATCCACGCGGCCATGCCCTCCGGCGTGCCGGAGGCGTACCCGTCGAGGGCCGCCACATAGGCCGCCCGGCCCAGCTCTCCGTAGCCCGCCTCCGCGGGGCAGATCGACTTCGGGTCGAGACCGCTGCCCACCAGGACGATGCGCTCGGCGGCCCGCGCGACCAGGCCGTTGTGCGAGCCGAACGGCCGCAGGCTGATCAGCTCTCCGTGGACCACGGCCGCCGTCACCAGCGCCGGCGCCGAACTGCCCGCGATGATCAGCTGCGACAGCCCCTCCAGGCGGCCCGCGACCTCGTCGGCGTCCGGTAGCGGAAGCTCGATCAGCGGCTCGTCGACGGGCTCGCCCGCCAGACGGGGACGGCCCGCGCCCTCGGTGGAGTCCGCCGCGGCGACCAGGTGCAGACGCGCCAGGACCCGCAGCGGCGACTGCCGCCAGATGGACAGGAGTTGACCGGCCTCGGCGGTCAGCCGCAGGGCCGCGCCGATCGTGCGGGCCTCGTCGTCACCGCTGAAGTCGCTGCGCCGGCGGAGCTCTTCGAGGGCCCAGTCGGCACCGGAGAGCGCCGCGGAACCGCGGGCGCCGCGCAGCGCCGCCTCCGAGGTGATCTCGTTGCTGCGGCGCCGCATCATGCGGTGTCCGTAGACCCGGTCCACGGCCTTGCGCACGGAGGCCACGGAGTCGGCCACACCGGGGAGCGCCCCGAGGGCTGCGAGCGGATCGGCTGTCGTACTCATGAGTACGACCCTACGTACTCCAGGGCGCCGCTCCACGAAGGAGTGGTCTTCTTCACGTGACCTATGCACCGAACGTAAACATACGACTACCCTTCGTGGTCATGAAAATCGCTTTCGTGGGGAAGGGCGGCAGCGGCAAGACGACGCTGTCCTCGCTCTTCATCCGCCACCTCGCCGCCACCGGATCGCCCGTCATCGCGGTGGACGCCGACATCAACCAGCACCTGGGCCCCGCGCTCGGCCTCGACGAGGCGGAGGCCGCCGAGCTGCCCGCCCTGGGCGCCCGCCTGCCCCTGATCAAGGACTATCTGCGGGGCTCCAACCCCCGGATCGCCTCCGCCGACACGATGATCAAGACGACGCCCCCGGGAGAGGGCTCGCGGCTCCTGCGGGTGCGCGAGGACAACCCCGTCTACGACGCGTGCGCGCGGCCGGTGGAACTGGACGACGCCACCGTGCGTTTGATGGTCACCGGGCCGTTCACCGAAGCCGACCTCGGTGTCGCCTGCTACCACTCCAAGACGGGAGCGGTGGAGCTGTGCCTGAACCACCTGGTCGACGGCCGTGACGAGTACGCGGTCGTGGACATGACCGCGGGATCGGACTCCTTCGCCTCCGGCATGTTCACGCGCTTCGACATGACGTTCCTGGTGGCCGAGCCGACGAAGAAGGGGGTCTCCGTCTATCGCCAGTACAAGGAGTACGCACGCGACTTCGGCGTCGACCTCAAGGTCGTCGGCAACAAGGTCCAGGGCCAGGACGACGTCGACTTCCTGCGCGAGCAGGTCGGCGACGACCTCCTGGTCACCGTCGGGCACTCGGACTGGGTACGGGCCATGGAGAAGGGCCGCCCGCCCCGCTTCGAGCTCCTGGAGGAGGAGAACCGCCAGTCCCTGCGCGCGCTCCAGACGGCCGTCGACGCCACGTACGAGCGCCGCGACTGGGAGCGCTACACCCGCCAGATGGTCCACTTCCACCTGAAGAACGCGCAGAGCTGGGGCAACGAACGGACGGGTGCCGACCTGGCCGCCCAGGTCGACCCCGACTTCGTCCTGCGTGAGCAGATGGTCGCCACGGCCTGACCGGGGTCACCGGGGTGCCGCCGCTCGACCGCCGGGTGCTACGGCTTGACCGCCGGAGCGCCCGGGACACCCTTCGGAGCGGGCGCGGGCCGGGCGGAGAGGAAGGCCGGCCAACCCTCCTTCGGCGCCTTGCCCACCGGGAGTTCGGTCAGCTTGGCCAGCGTCTTCGGGTCCTGCGCGTCGAGCCAGTCGGCGAGTTGGCGGAAGGAGACGCAGCGCACCTCGGGCTTGGTGCAGACGCGCTCGACGGTCTCCTCGATGGCGCGCATGTACGTGCCGCCGTTCCAGGACTCGAAGTGGTTGCCGATGATCAGCGGCGCGCGGTTGCCCTTGTAGGCGCGGTCGAAGCCCTGGAGCAGGCCGTCACGCATCTGGTCGCCCCAGTACTCGTGCTTGGCCGGGTCGCCGTGCGAGGTCGAACCGGACTGGTTGACCATGAAGTTGTAGTCCATCGTCAGCGTCTCGAACTGACGGCCGGGGACCGGGACGAGCTGCATCGACAGGTCCCACAGCCCCTCCTTCTTCTTGGGCCACAGCTGGTTGTTGACGCCGCTGGTGTCATAGCGGAAGCCCAGCTCGCGGGCCGCGCGCATGAAGTTCTTCTGGCCTTCGAGGCAGGGCGTGCGGGCGCCGATCAGTTCCTTGTCGTAGTCGAAGGGCAGGGGCTGCGCCTTCGTCGTGCCCGTGTTCGTCTTCCAGCCCTTCACAAAGGACTTGGCCTGGTTGATCTCGCTCTTCCAGTCCTCGACGGACCACTCGCCGACCCCGCGCCCCGCGCCGCAGAAGTGGCCGTTGAAGTGCGTGCCGACCTCGTTGCCCTCCAGCCAGGCGCCGCGGAGCTGGTCCACGGTGTCCTTGATCCCCTGGCGGTCGTTGAAGCCGATGTCCGAGCTGCCGGCCAGGTGCTGCGGCGGCTTGTAGAGCTTCCGCTTCTCCTCGGGAAGCATGTACACGCCGCTGAGGAAGTAGGTCATCGTGGCGTTGTTCCGCTTGGCCACCTTGCGGAAGTGCGAGAACAGCTTCTGGCCGTCCTCGCCCGCGCCGTCCCAGGAGAACACCACGAACTGGGGCGGCTTCTCGCCCGGCTTCAGGCGGGCGGGTCTGGGCAGGTTCGGCTGCTTGCCCGTGAAGGCCGTCGAGCCGTCGCCGATCATGCGGACGGGGGCCTTGGGCGCCGGGGCTCCGGCCGGCTTCTTCGCGCCGTGGGCGCCTTCCTTCGTGCCGGACGCACCGCCGGCACAGCCGGCCAGTGCGGCTACGCACGCCACGAGGGCGGTGAGGCTCGCGGTGATCCTCCGGGTGGCGGCCATCTTCCGCCCACCTTCTTTCCGTGCAAGTCGGTACAGATCGGTACGCAAACTCACACGTGGACCGAAAATGACACGTTCCGACAAGCCGACGAGATTTCTTATTCACTCATCAGAGTGATCGATTGCCCCATTTGCGCGGATAATCCGCCCACGCCCTTTACTCTGCATTACGGTTCATTTACCGAGAGTTGAGATATCCCGCCGCTGCACGCCGTGACCCACGGCCGCGACCCGCCCTCCGGAGGCCTTCCGGAGGACCCCTTGTTCCGCGACCGCGCCGCCCCGGAGGAGACGGGAAGACATGTCTGCCTGCGTTCCCACTCGCACCACCGACTCGACCCACAAGCCCAGCGCACAGGGGCCCCACGGCCCGCCGCGCCGCAAGAAGTTCCGCATCGCCGGCGCCGACCTCTCCGCGTCGGTCGCCGTCTTCCTGATCGCCCTTCCGCTGTCCCTCGGCATCGCCCTCGCCACCGGAGCGCCGCTCCAGGCGGGCCTCGTCGCCGCCGCCGTCGGCGGCATCCTCGCCGGAGCGCTCGGCGGCTCACCGCTCCAGGTCAGCGGCCCCGCCGCCGGCCTCACCGTCGTCACCGCCGACCTCATCCAGCGGTACGGCTGGCGGACCACCTGCGCCATCACCGTCCTCGCCGGCATCGCCCAACTCGGCCTCGGCTGCCTGCGCGTGGCCCGCACCGCGCTCGCCGTCAGCCCCGCCGTCGTCCACGGCATGCTCGCCGGCATCGGCGTCACCATCGCCGTCGCCCAGCTGCACATCGTCCTGGGCGGCACCCCGCAGAGCTCCGTGCTCGACAACCTCCGCGCGCTGCCGGCCCAGTTGGCCGACCTGCAGCCGGCCGCCCTGACGATCAGCCTCCTGACCCTGGGGCTCCTGCTGCTCTGGCCGCGGATTCCCGGGCGCGTGGGACGCATCGCCCGGATCATGCCCGCCGCGCTCGTCTCGGTGGCCGCGGCCACGGCCGTCTCCCAGCTCGCCGGACTCCGGGTCGACGAGGTCGACCTGCCCTCGTGGCGCAGCCACGCGCTGGTCGGGCTCCCCGAGGGCCCCGCGCTCGGGCTCGTCGCCGCCGTGCTCACCATCACGCTGGTGTGCAGCGTCCAGTCGCTGCTCGGCGCCGTCGCCGTCGACAAGCTCGTCGCCCGCCGGCCCGAGGTGCACGTGGGCGTGCGCCGCTCCGACCTCGACCGCGAGCTGCTCGGCCAGGGCTCGGCGAACATCGTCTCCGGCGCGCTCGGCGGACTCCCCGTGGCCGGTGTCGCCGTCCGCAGCGTGGCGAACGTCCGCGCCGGCGCCGTCAGCCGGAACTCCACGATGCTGCACGGCGTTTGGGTGGTAGTGGCCGCGCTGCTCCTGGTGCCCGTCCTGGAGCTCATCCCGCTCGCCGCGCTCGCCGCCCTCGTCATGGCCGTCGGCATCCAGATGGTCAGCCTGAACCACATCCGGACGATCACGCGCCACCGCGAGATCCTCGTCTACGCCGTGACCACCCTCGGCGTGGTCTTCCTCGGTGTCCTCGAAGGCGTGGCGCTCGGCGTCGCCGTCGCCGTGGCCGTCGCGCTGCACCGCCTCGCCCGCACCCGGATCATCCACTGCGAGGAGGACGGCGTCCACCACGTGCGCGTGCGCGGGCAGTTGACGTTCCTCGCCGTGCCGCGGCTGAGCCGGGCCATGCATCTCGTGCCTCAAGGAGCAGAAGCAATCGTGGAGTTGGACGGCTCTTTCATGGACCATGCCGCGTTCGAATCGCTGCAGTGCTGGCAGGACCAGCACACCGCGCAGGGCGGCACCGTCGAGATCACCGGGCGCGGCGGGACCCGTATCGCCGAGCCCGCCGGCGCCGCGCACTCCTGCTGCCGGCCCTGGACCCCGTGGCGCAACCACCACTGCGACCGTCCGCAGGAGGAGCAGCGCGAGGGGAAGGCCAGCAATCACCAACTGGCGAGCGGCATCAGCGCGTTCCAGCGGAACACGGCGCCGTTGGTGCGCGGTGAGCTCGCCCGCCTCGCGCGCGAGGGGCAGCAGCCCGCACAGCTCTTCCTGACCTGCGCGGACTCCCGGGTCGTCACCTCGATGATCACGTCGAGCGGGCCCGGCGACCTCTTCGTCGTCCGCAATGTGGGCAATCTGGTGCCGCTGCCGGGCGCCGAGAGCGGTGACGACTCGGTGGCGGCCGCGATCGAGTACGCGGTGGACGTGCTGCGGGTGCGGTCCATCACCGTGTGCGGGCACTCCGGGTGCGGGGCGATGCAGGCGCTGCTCAACACGCCGCCCGGGGGTGCGCAGACGCCGCTGAAGCGGTGGCTGCGGCACGGCCGGCCGAGCCTGGAGCGGATGGGCGCGCAGGACAGGGCCTGGGCGCGCCTGGCCGGGCGTGCGCCCGCCGACGCGGTCGAGCAGCTCTGTCTGACCAATGTGGTCCAGCAGTTGGAGCATCTGAGGGCGCACGAGTCGGTGGCGCGTCGCCTTGCCGACGGCGATCTCGAGCTGCACGGTATGTACTTCCACGTCGGAGAGGCGCAGGCCTATCTGCTGACGGAGGGCACCGACGCCGAGGAACTCCCCGACGAGGTCTTCGATCAGGTGGCGCCCACAGCACAGGTCAAGGTCTAGTCGGGGTCCGGCGGACCGCGTCCGGGTAAAGGTCTAAACCAATTTTCGGCAGGCCCTTGTCACCACGGGTTGTGTCTGATGAGCTGTGGCTTCGGACACAACGGACACCCTGGGAAAGGGAGATGTCGTGAGCAACGAAAGCCTGGCCAACCTCTTGAAGGAGGAGCGTCGCTTCGCGCCGCCGGCGGAGCTGGCGGCCGCCGCAAACGTCACCGCGGAGGCGTACGAACAGGCCAAGGCTGACCGGCTCGGCTTCTGGGCCGAGCAGGCCCGCCGGCTGACCTGGGCCACGGAGCCGACCGAGACGCTCGACTGGTCGAACCCGCCGTTCGCCAAGTGGTTCGCCGACGGGCAGCTCAACGTCGCGTACAACTGCGTCGACCGCCACGTCGAGGCGGGCAACGGCGACCGCGTGGCGATCCACTTCGAGGGTGAGCCCGGCGACAGCCGGGCCATCACCTACGCCGAGCTCAAGGACGAGGTCAGCCGCGCGGCCAACGCGCTGACCGAGCTGGGCGTCCAGAAGGGCGACCGGGTCGCCGTCTATCTGCCGATGATCCCCGAGGCGGTCATCGCGATGCTGGCCTGTGCCCGCATCGGCGCGACGCACTCGGTGGTCTTCGGCGGCTTCTCCGCCGACGCGATCGCCGCCCGCATCCAGGACGCGGACGCCAAGGTCGTCATCACGGCCGACGGCGGCTACCGCCGGGGCAAGCCCTCCGCGCTCAAGCCGGCCGTGGACGAGGCCGTGGGCCGCGTCGAGGACGTGCGCCACGTCCTCGTGGTGCGCCGCACCGGCCAGGACGTGGCGTGGACCGAGGGCCGCGACGTGTGGTGGCACGAGGCCACGCAGAAGCAGTCCGCGGACCACACCCCCGAGGCGTTCGACGCCGAGCACCCGCTCTTCATCCTCTACACCTCGGGCACCACGGGGAAGCCGAAGGGCATCCTGCACACCTCCGGCGGCTACCTCACGCAGGCGTCGTACACCCACCACGCGGTCTTCGACCTCAAGCCGGAGACCGACGTCTACTGGTGCACGGCCGACATCGGCTGGGTCACCGGCCACTCGTACATCACGTACGGCCCGCTGGCGAACGGCGCGACGCAGGTGATGTACGAGGGCACCCCCGACACCCCCCACCAGGGCCGCTTCTGGGAGATCGTCCAGAAGTACGGGGTCACGATCCTCTACACGGCGCCGACCGCGATCCGGACGTTCATGAAGTGGGGCGACGACATCCCCGCGAAGTTCGACCTGTCCTCGCTGCGGGTGCTCGGGTCGGTCGGCGAGCCGATCAACCCCGAGGCCTGGGTCTGGTACCGCAAGAACATCGGCGGCGACACGTGCCCCATCGTGGACACCTGGTGGCAGACCGAGACGGGCGCGATGATGATCTCGCCGCTGCCCGGCGTGACCGAGACCAAGCCGGGCTCCGCGCAGCGCGCGCTGCCGGGCATCTCCGCCACGGTCGTCGACGACGAGGCGAACGAAGTGCCGAACGGCGGCGGTGGTTACCTCGTCCTGACCGAGCCGTGGCCGTCGATGCTGCGCACCATCTGGGGCGACGACCAGCGGTTCATCGACACGTACTGGTCCCGCTTCGAGGGCAAGTACTTCGCCGGTGACGGTGCCAAGAAGGACGAGGACGGCGACATCTGGCTGCTCGGCCGGGTGGACGACGTGATGCTCGTCTCCGGGCACAACATCTCCACCACCGAGGTCGAGTCGGCGCTCGTCTCGCACCCGGCGGTCGCCGAGGCGGCGGTCGTGGGCGCGGCGGACGAGACGACGGGCCAGGCCATCGTGGCGTTCGTGATCCTGCGCGGCTCGGCGAACGCCGAGGACGAGGGTCTCGTCGCGGACCTGCGCAACCACGTGGGCGCCACGCTCGGCCCGATCGCCAAGCCGAAGCGGGTCCTTCCGGTGGCCGAGCTGCCGAAGACCCGGTCCGGCAAGATCATGCGCCGTCTGCTGCGGGACGTCGCGGAGAACCGCGAGCTGGGTGACGTCACCACGCTCACGGACTCCTCGGTGATGGACCTGATCCAGTCGCGGCTGCCGGCGGCGCCCAGCGAGGACTGATCCACGGCCCCCTCGGGCCGTCACGGGCACCCGGCGCCAAGCGCGCCGGGTGCCCCTTTTGCGCTTAAGGTGAAGATCACTGGATACGTCCGGGCGTACGTTAGGTAAGCTAAGGATCGCGTCAACAACGCGACAAGAAACATCTAGGTGCGCCGGGAAGTCTGGTCGGCATGTGCTCTGTCCTGCCTACCCGACCGGAGGTCGACTCTCGTGGCCGCGCCCGCACCCAGCACCGACAAGCGCAAGGTCCTCGGACGCCTCTCCCTGCCCGAGCGGAACTTCGTCGCCAACGCCCTGCGCACCGAGACCGTCGGCGGCGTCCTGCTGCTCGTCGCCGCCGTCACCGCGCTCATCTGGGCCAACACCGCCGGCGGCTCCTACGAGTCCGTACGCACGTTCCACCTCGGACCCGGCTCGCTCGGCCTCGATCTGTCCATCCAGCACTGGGCGGCCGACGGACTGCTCGCGGTCTTCTTCTTCGTGGCCGGCATCGAACTCAAGCGCGAGCTGGTCGCGGGTGACCTGCGCGACCCCAAGGCCGCTGCCCTGCCCGTCATCGCGGCGCTCTGCGGCATGGCCGTGCCCGCGCTCGTCTACGTCCTGGTCAACACCGTCGGCGGCGGCTCGACGGACGGCTGGGCCGTACCGACCGCGACCGACATCGCCTTCGCGCTCGCGGTCCTCGCGGTCATCGGCACCTCGCTGCCGTCCGCGCTGCGCGCCTTCCTGCTCACGCTCGCCGTCGTCGACGACCTCTTCGCGATCCTCATCATCGCGGTCTTCTTCACCAGCGACCTGAACTTCGCGGCCCTCGGCGGCGCCGCCCTCGGCCTCGCCGTCTTCTGGCTGCTGCTCAGGAAGCGGGTGCGCGGCTGGTACATCTACGTTCCGCTGGCCCTGGCCATCTGGGGGCTGATGTACAACAGCGGCGTCCACGCCACCATCGCGGGCGTCGCCATGGGCCTCATGCTGCGCTGCCACAAGGAGGGCGACAGCGAGGAGCACTCCCCCGGCGAGCACATCGAGCACCTGGTGCGCCCGATCTCCGCGGGGCTCGCCGTGCCGCTGTTCGCCCTGTTCAGCGCCGGTGTCGCCGTCTCCGGCGGGGCGCTGGGCGACGTCTTCACCAAGCCGGAGACACTCGGCGTGGTGCTCGGTCTCGTGGTCGGCAAGGCCGTCGGCATCTTCGGCGGCACCTGGCTCGCGGCGCGCTTCACCAAGGCCGAGCTGAACGAGGACCTGGCCTGGCCCGACGTGTTCGCGGTCGCCTCCCTCGCCGGCATCGGCTTCACCGTGTCGCTCCTGATCGGCGAACTCGCCTTCACCGAGGACCCGCTGCTCACCGACGAGGTCAAGGCGGCCGTCCTGCTGGGCTCGCTCATCGCGGCGGTACTCTCCGGGATCCTGCTGAAGATACGGAACGCCAAGTACCGCAAGCTGTGGGAGGACGAGGAGCGCGACGACGACCTCGACGGCATCCCCGACATCTACGAGATGGACAACCCCGAGTACCACCTCCGGATGGCCGCCATCTACGAGAAGAAAGCCGCCGAGCACCGCAGGCTTGCCGAAGTCTCGGGTGGGGAACGCGAGGATGGCAGCGGTCCGGCATGATCTGAGCAGACATATCTCAGAAGAGATCAGAAGAGAAAAAGGGGAGAACGCGATGAGCTCACCCGACGCCCCCGTCGGCTCCGAGCGCAGCCTCGGCCAGTTGGTCGCCACGGCGACCAGCGAGATGTCCGCGCTGGTGCACGACGAGATCGCGCTGGCCAAGGCCCAGCTGCGACAGGACGTCAAGCGCGGTGCGCTCGGCGGTGCCGCGTTCGCCGCGGCCGGCGCCGTCCTCATCTTCTCGCTGCCGATGCTGAGCTTCGCCCTCGCGTACGGGATCCGTACCTGGAGCAACTGGAACCTCGCGATCTGCTTCGTGCTGTCCTTCGCGGCCAACGTGCTGGTCGCCGGGCTGCTCGCGCTGATCGGCGTCGTCTTCGCGAAGAAGGCCAAGAAGGGCAAGGGCCCGCAGAAGGTCGCCGCCTCGGCCAAGGAGACGGCCGCCGTACTGGGGAACGTCAAGCCGCATCCCCGTACGGTGAGCCCCGCGGGTGCCGTGAGTGGCCGAGTCGGTGAGACGGCGGACGCTGTGGCACGCTCGTCTTCATGACGGACCCCGCTCCCCAGGACCACGCCCCCGCCGCCCATTCGGCGCAACCCGCATCGGTTGTGCGCGTCGAAGGGCCCTGGACCCACCGGGACGTGGCCGCCAACGGAGCGCGCTTCCACATCGCCGAGATGGGGGACGGGCCGCTGGTCCTCCTGCTGCACGGCTTTCCGCAGTTCTGGTGGGCGTGGCGGCACCAGATGGTGGCGCTCGCCGACGCGGGCTTCCGGGCCGTCGCGATGGACCTGCGGGGCGTGGGCGGCAGCGACCGCACGCCGCGCGGCTACGACCCGGCGAACCTGGCGCTCGACATCACGGGCGTGGTGCGCTCGCTCGGCGAGCCGGACGCCGCGCTCGTCGGGCACGACCTGGGCGGCTATCTCGCGTGGACGGCGGCCGTGATGCGGCCCAAGCTGGTGCGCCGCCTCGCGGTGTCCTCGATGCCGCACCCGCGGCGCTGGCGCTCGGCGATGCTGTCCGACCGCAAGCAGACCGCGGCGGGCTCCTACGTGTGGGGCTTCCAGCGGCCGTGGCTGCCGGAGCGTCAACTGGTCGCCGACGACGGCGCCCTGGTGGGCCGTCTGGTGCGGGACTGGTCGGGGCCGCGACTGCCGGACGACGACGCCGTCCTGACGTATCAGCGGGCCATGTGCATCCCGTCGACGGCGCACTGCTCGATCGAGCCGTACCGCTGGATGGTGCGGTCGATGGCGCGGCCCGACGGCATCCAGTTCAACCGCCGCATGAAGCGCCCGGTGCGGGTGCCGACGCTGCATCTGCACGGGTCGCTGGATCCGGTGATGCGGACGAGGAGCGCGGCGGGCTCCGGCGAGTACGTCGAAGCGCCCTACCGCTGGCGCCTGTTCGACGGCCTCGGCCACTTCCCCCACGAGGAGGACCCGGTGGCGTTCTCCACGGAGCTGGTCAACTGGCTGAAGGACCCCGAACCGGACCGGTGACGCCGTCGGAGGCGGTGCCGCCCGGCCCGGTGACGCCGTCCGGATGTGGGGGCGCGCGGGGGTTTCGCGGGGTGGATGAGAACACCTGTCCTACGAACGCCAATTGCCTGGCGCATAGGCCAATTGGGGCCCCTGTGCGCGGTTACCGACCATGAGGCACGGGCACACGTCGGGGTATGGGCTGGACGCACGACTACAGTGACGCAGCACGCAATCGCCGCTCGGCCACAGCGCTGAACAGCCACGAGAGGGGCGGGCCACAGGATCCGGGCCATCACGGCCCCCCTCAGGAAATGGGCATTCCCCGCATCCTCCGCCGGAGGGCCCGATGGGTCTCCGCGCGGCTTCGGCACACGCGCGACTGACCCCGTCCTCCGGGTCTCCTTGCCGCCGGCCTAGAGCGCGCAGCCCTGGCTGTCGACCTCCTGGTTGGCGGTGCGGCCCCGCTCGATGTCCTCGCGCACCTCGTCCGCCGTCAGCGCATAGCCGGTGTCGGGGTCGTCGAGGGACTTCGCGAACACCACGCCGTAGACCTTGCCGTCGGGTGTGAGCAGCGGGCCGCCGGAGTTCCCCTGGCGGACGGTCGCGTAGAGCGAGTACACATCACGGCGCACGGTGCCGCGGTGGTAGATGTCCGGGCCGTTGGCCGTGATGCGGCCGCGCACGCGCGCGGGGCGGACGTCGTAGGGCCCGTCCTCGGGGAAGCCCGCGACGATCGCTCCGGCGCCGCTGGTCGCGTCCTTGGACGTGAACTGCAGGGCGGGCGCCCTGAGCGTGGGCACGTCCAGGACGGCGATGTCCCGCTCCCAGTCGTAGAGGACGACCTTCGCGTCGTACGTCTGGCTCTGACCGCCTATCTGGACCGTCGGGGAGTCCACGCCGCCGACCACGTGCGCGTTCGTCATCACGCGGCGGTCGGCGAAGACGAAGCCGGTGCCCTCCAGGACCTTGCCGCAGCTGCGGGCCTCGCCGCGGACCTTCACGATGGAGCGCTTGGCGGTCGTGGCGACCTGGCTCTTGGCGAGCTTGGGGTCGGGGGGCTGGACCTCCGTGATCGGCTCGTTCGAGAACGGGCTGAAGACCTGCGGGAAGCCGTTCTGCGCGAGGACGGAGGAGAAGTCGGCGAACCAGGTGTCGGCCTGGCCGGGCAGCGCGCGGGAGACGCCGAGGAGGACCTTGGAGTTGCGCACCTCCTTGCCGAGCGTCGGCAGGGTGGTGCCCGCGAGGGCGGAGCCGATCAGCCAGGCGACCAGGAGCATCGCCACCACGTTGACCAGCGCGCCGCCCGTCGCGTCCAGGGCGCGGGCGGGCTGCCAGGTGATGTATCTGCGCAGCTTGTTGCCGAGGTGGGTGGTGAGGGCCTGGCCGATCGACGCGCAGACGATCACGATGACGACGGCGACCACCGCCGCGGTCGTGCTGACCCCGGCCGCGTCGTCGTCCGTGAGCGCGTCCCAGATGATCGGCAGCAGATAGACGGCGACGAGACCGCCGCCGAGGAACCCGATCACCGAGAGGATGCCGACCACGAAGCCCTGGCGATAGCCCACGATCGCGAACCACACCGCGGCGAGCAGCAACAGGACATCCAGCACGTTCACCGATTCAATCCTCGCCTCGCATCGCGGTCGCCTCGTCCCCGCAACCTTGTCATGCGCGCCAGTCGAGCGGGACCTGCTTGGTGCGGTCCCACGGGCGCTCCCAGCCTGCGAAGTGCAGGAGTCTATCGATCACTCCGGCCGTAAAACCCCAGACCAGAGCGGACTCGACGAGGAACGCGGGGCCGTGGTGACCGCTGGGGTGGACGGCCGTCGCGCGATTGCCCGGGTCCGTGAGATCGGACACGGGGACCGTGAAGACACGGGCGGTCTCGTTCGGATCGACGACGCCCACCGGGGTCGGTGTGCGCCACCAGCCGAGCACGGGCGTCACGACGAAATCGCTCACCGGGATGAAGAGGCGGGGCAGCACGCCGAAGAGCTGGACGCCCCGGGGGTCGAGGCCCGTCTCCTCCTCGGCCTCGCGCAGGGCCGCGCGCAGCGGGCCGTCCGTCCGCGGATCGCCGTCCTCGGGGTCGAGGGAGCCGCCGGGGAAGGAGGGCTGCCCGGCGTGCGAGCGCAGGGAGCCCGCGCGCTCCATCAGGAGCAGCTCGGGACCCCGCTCGCCCTCTCCGAAGAGGACGAGTACGGCGGACTGGCGGCCGGCGCCGCTCTCCGGGGGCAGGAAGCGGCTCAGCTGGCGCGGCTGGATGGTCTCGGCGGCGTCCA
This sequence comes from Streptomyces silaceus, assembly GCF_001419745.1. GTDB lineage: Bacteria > Actinomycetota > Actinomycetes > Streptomycetales > Streptomycetaceae > Streptomyces > Streptomyces silaceus. The sequence continues at coordinate 19,643 of NZ_LIRJ01000148.1, forward strand.
CGACGGGCGTCAGCCACGGGGGCAGGCCGTCCTTGCTGAGGAGGGCGTGGCCGTCGTGGCGGCCGTGGTCCGCCCGCTGCCGCCCTCTCCCGCCCGTGGCCGTCTCGCTGCTCCTTTCGCTGCTCGTCGCGCTGGTCGTCTCGCTCGCGTGCGTCATCGGCACCCCCGTCCGTCTCTGGACAACGCTCTCGGCCTCCCCGTTCGTTCCACCCGGCGTGTTCGTCACCCCCCGGCGAGCGGCGGCGCCGGCTTGCCCGGGTAGTCCGCCGGCGGCTTGAGGCGCTGGCCCGGGAGGCCGCCCATCTCGTACTTCAGGAGCTTCTTCGCCTTCTCCGGGTCCGTCTCCCCTTCTCCGTACGAAGGACAGAGCGGGGCGATCGGGCAGGCGCCGCAGGCGGGCTTGCGGGAGTGGCAGATGCGGCGGCCGTGGAAGATCACGCGGTGCGAGAGCATCGTCCACTCGCTCTTCGGGAAGAGCGCGGCGACGGCCGTCTCGACCTTCTCCGGGTCCGTCTCCTCGGTCCACTTCCAGCGGCGCACCAGGCGGCCGAAGTGGGTGTCCACGGTGATGCCGGGGACGCCGAAGGCGTTGCCGAGGACGACGAAGGCGGTCTTGCGGCCCACGCCGGGCAGCTTCACCAGGTCGTCGAGGCGGCCGGGGACCTCGCCCCCGAAGTCGTCGCGCAGCGCCTTCGCCAGGCCCATGATCGACTTCGTCTTGGCGCGGAAGAACCCGGTCGGCCTGATCAGCTCCTCGACCTCCTCGGGGACGGCCGCGGCGAGGTCCTCCGGAGTGGGGTACTTGGCGAAGAGGCGCGGCGTCGTCTGGTTCACGCGCAGGTCGGTCGTCTGGGCGGAGAGGACCGTGGCGACCAGGAGCTCGAAGGGGTTCTCGAAGTCGAGCTCCGGGTGGGCGTACGAGTACACCTCGGCGAGCTCGCGGTTGATCCGCCGGGCGCGGCGGACGAGGGCGGTGTGGGACTCGGGCTTGGCGGCGGACTTCTTGGGGGCCGGGACCGGGGCGGTGTTCTTGGCGGTCGCCTTTTTGGGGGTCGCTTTCTTGGCGGTCGCCTTCGTGGCGGTCGTCTTCGTGGCGGTCGTCTTCTTTGCCGGGGGCGTCGCCTTCTTGGTGGCTGCCTTCTTGGTGGCTGCCTTCGTGGCGGTCGCCTTCTTCGCCGGGGCCGCTGCCTTGGTGGCGGTCGTCTTTCTCGCCGTCACCTTCTTGGTCGCCGCCGCCTTGGTGGCTGTCGTGGCCGCCGTCTTCTTCGCGGCGGGGGCCGCCTTCTTCGCCATGGGTGCCTTCTTCGCCGGGGCTGCCTGTCGTGCGGGACGCGCGGGTCGTGCGGGACGATCGGCTCGCGTCGGCTCCTTCGACACGGCCGTCACCCCTGTCCGTTTTGTCGCTTTGCCGGGGTTACTGGACGCGTGTTCGCCCACAGCGGAATCACGGAGGGCAGCCGCCTGCTCAGCCCCCTCGGCCTGCGCTCTCACCGGCTTTTTGGACACCCGGCCAGCCTAGAGCCCGGCACCGACATCCGTCCTTGACCCCATCGATCGGCCCCCAATTGGCCCCCTCCCGCACAGCATGCGACGCCAGTGCGGCAGACTTGTGACTGATCACACTGTTTGGACCGTCCGGCAAAATGGGGAACACGGTCCCCTGATATGCGGGGGAACCAAGATCCCCTGAGCAGGTCGACAAGGAGAGAACTCGTGGACGACGTTCTGCGGCGCGCCCCGCTCTTCGCGGCGCTCGATGACGAGCAGGCCGCGGAGCTCCGCGCCTCCATGAGTGAGGTGACGCTCGCGCGCGGGGATGCGCTTTTCCATGAGGGCGACCCCGGAGACCGCCTGTACGTGGTCACCGAGGGCAAGGTGAAGCTCCACCGCACCTCGCCCGACGGCCGCGAGAACATGCTCGCGGTGCTCGGTCCCGGTGAGCTCATCGGTGAGCTGTCGCTCTTCGACCCGGGGCCGCGGACGGCCACGGCCTCCGCGCTCACCGAGGTGAAGCTGCTCGGCCTCGGCCACGGCGACCTCCAGCCCTGGCTGAACGCGCGCCCCGAGGTGGCCGCCGCGCTGCTGCGCGCCGTCGCCCGGCGCCTGCGCAAGACCAACGACCAGATGTCCGACCTGGTCTTCTCCGACGTCCCGGGCCGTGTGGCCCGCGCGCTGCTCGACCTGTCGCGCCGCTTCGGCGTGCAGTCCGAGGAGGGCATCCACGTCGTGCACGACCTCACGCAGGAAGAGCTGGCCCAGCTGGTCGGCGCCTCCCGCGAGACGGTCAACAAGGCGCTGGCGGACTTCGCGGGCCGCGGGTGGCTGCGCCTGGAGGCACGCGCCGTGATCCTCCTGGACGTGGAGCGCCTCGCCAAGCGGTCGCGCTGACGATCCGTTCGTACGGTGCCGGGCCCTGCCTCTTCGGAGGCGGGGCCCGGTGTCGTACTCCCCCGGAGTGTCCTGCTCCGCCGGTTGCCCGCGGGAGTGCCGTACTCCCCCGGTTGCCCCGCGCGCACGGCGTGACCTCGGCGGTTCCGCGTTGCACAGTTGCCCCATGACCAGCAGTGGTGCCGTCGCCGATGCCGGGGCCGGGCTCGACCCGGACGGGTACATCGCGCGTGAAGGGTCCCTCGCGCGCGTGCCGGACGCGTTCCGGCCCGTCGTCGCCGCCGCGCGCGACCGGGTGCTCGCGCTCTTCGGTGCGCGGCTGGACAGCGCGTACCTCTACGGGTCCGTGCCCCGCGGGACCGCGCGCGCCGGGCGGTCCGACCTCGATCTGCTGATCGTCCTGCGCGAGGAGCCCACCGGGGCCGACCGGGCCGCCGTAGACGCCCTGGAGGCAGCCCTCGACGCGGAGTTCGGGGAGGTCGACGGCGTCGGGGCGCTGCTGCTCGGGCGGGCGCGGGTGCTGAGCTCCCTGGAGACGTACGACCTGGGGTGGTTCGTCGCCTGTCTCTGCACGCCGCTGCTCGGCGACGACCTGGCGGAGTTCCTGCCGCGCTACCGGCCCGACACGGTGCTCGCCCGCGAGACCAACGGGGACCTCGCGCTCCTTCATGCCGCGCTGGGGCGGCTGGACCAGCGAACTCGACCGGATGGCCGAGGTGTTCGCGCGGTGCTACCCGGAGTGGGGCGAGCGGATCCGTGCGGCCGCCGCCGTCGCGTACGAACCCGTCGCCGACCGGGCCCTCCTCGCCTCGTACACCGAGGAGATCGGGCCCTGGCTGGCCGGGGAGTACGCGCGCGTGCACGGGGTCAAGGCGGGACGGGACTGAGGGGGCCACGCGTGCGTGGAGCGCGAGAGCGGCACGCGTGGGTGGAGCGCGTGGGTGGAGCGCGTGTGTGTCTGTCCGTCAGCGGGTGGGCGGGGT
>NZ_LIRJ01000149.1 GCF_001419745.1 Streptomyces silaceus
GAGCGGAAGGGGCCGAGGGGGCGGACGGGCCGCCGGCCGCGGTCCAGCCCGCGTCGCGCGCGAGCGTCCGCCAGCTCAGGAACGACTCGTACAGACCGGCGTAGTACGCGGAGCGCTCCGGGTCGGGCTCCCAACTGGTGCGCATCCGTACGTACTTGGCGGCGGCGCTGTGCATGCTGGACTCGGCGCCGCTGAGCACGAGGCCGGTGAGGAAGGCGCCCTTGGCGCCGAGTTCGGTGTCGGCGGAGCGGGCCGTGGGGACGCCGGTCGCGTCCGCGATGAGCGCGCACCACTCGGCGCTGTTGGCCCCGCCGCCGCACAGCCGCAGTTCGGTGACCGTCGTGCGGGAGGCGACGAGCGAGTCGCGCAGGACGAGGGAGAGGCCGTCGAAGACGGCGCGGGCCAGGTCGGCGCGGGTGTGGTCCAGGGAGAGCCCCCAGAAGGCGCCCCGGGCGCGCGGGTCGAGGAAGGGCGCCCGCTCGCCGGCGGGCGAGAGGTAGGGCAGGAACATCAGGCCGCGGGCTCCCGGTTCGGACGTGAACGCCAGCTCGGCCAGTTCCGGCGGCCCTTCGACGTGGAGGGTGCGGGCGGCCCAGCCGAGGACCTCGGCGCCGTTCAGCGTGGGGAAGGCGCGCAGGATCCGCTCGCGGCCGCGGTAGGCGATGTTGATGCCGGACGGCTCGCCGCCGGTGTCGACGTCCTTGCGGACGATCTCCGTGCACAGCGTGGTGCCGAGGATGCCGCACGCCTGGCCGGGGTTGACGACGCCGGCGCCGCGGGCGGTGGAGGCGATGTCGTACGGCGCCATGACGACGGGCAGCCCGGCGGGCAGCCCGAGCTGCGCCGCGGCCTCGGAGGTGATCTCGCTGATGCGCTCCTGCTCGCCGAGGACCGTGGGCAGCAGCCGGGAGTAGGAGGTCAGTCCGAACAGGGCGACGATCTCGGGGTCGTAGTCGCCCGTGGCGTGGTCGAGGAAGGGCGCCGACGCGTCGGACTCGTCGGTGGCGGTGACCCCGGTCAGGCGCAGGAACAGCCAGCCGCCCGCGGTCAGCGAGGCGGCCGAGCGGGCCAGGCGCCGCGGGTCGTGGGAGCCCAGCCAGCTGAAGATCGCGTTGGGCATGCCGCTGCAGGTCAGCGAGCCGTTGCGGCGGTAGGCCTCGTCGAGGACGCCCTCGCGCTCCCAGCGGGTGAGGATGTCGCCCGCACGGCCGTCGGACCAGAGGATGGCGGGCCCGGTGGGGCGGCCCGCGGCGTCCACGAGCCAGGCGCCGTCGCCCTGCGCGGTGAACGTCACCAGCCAGACGGGGTCGGTGATCTCGGACAGGGCGTTGCGGACGGTGTAGACGACGGCGTTCCACACGGTGTCCATGTCCTGCTCGGCCCAGCCGGGGTGACGGCGGTGGACCTCGGTGGCGAGCCGCGAGACGGCGAGTTCGTTGCCCTGGTCGTCGAAGACGACCGACTTGATCATCGTGGTGCCGACGTCGATGGCGAGTACGGACATGGTCACAGTCCCTTCGGGGCGGGCGCGGCGACGAGTCCGTCGCCGGCGGCGGGGGCGGGAAGCGGCTGTGGCAGGCGTACCGCGGAGTCGGCCGCGGGGGTAGACGCCCCGGGGCCGGAGTCGGGGGCCGTGGTCTTCAGGAAGAGCGTGAGCAGCGCGCTCACCGCGTGGAACCCGGCGAAGATCCACACCACGCCGCCCACCCCCAGCGGCCCGAGGAACAGGCTGACCACGAGCGGGCCGACGAAGGTGGAGGCGCCCGCGCCGAGGTTCAGGGCGGCCATGGCCTGGCCCTTGTGGGCGGGGGCGATGGCGGTCATGAGCGCGGAGAGCGGGACGTATCCGGAGAGGGTCGCGCCGTAGAGGACGGCGACCAGGACGCACAGGGCGTACTGCGCGCCGGCGGCGGAGGGGACGTAGTACAGGACGAGCGTGGAGAGCGTGCAGCCCATGCCGCCGAACCAGGCGACGGTGGTGCGCCAGCCGAGCCGGTCACCGACCACCCCGAACAGGAGGTTGGTGACGATGTTGGTGGCGAACATCAGGGCGAGCAGCCGCAGCCACTGCGCGTTCGAGAGCCCGATCTCGCTGACGAACCAGGTGGGCAGCATCACCAGGAAGCCGAACTGCGAGGCGGTGTTGAGCATCCGCACCGCCGCGCCCGCGCCCACCCGCGGGTCGCGGAAGAGGATCGTCACGCTGCCGACGAGCCCCGCCATCGGGCTCTCCCCCGGCGGCGCGAGCCGCCCGGAGCCGCGGCGTTCGCGGATCAGCAGGAGCGGGACGAGCCCGCCGACGACGACCACGCCGAGCGCGGCCCACAGCGTGCCGAGCTCCCCGATGTGCGGGATCAGCAGGCTGGCGGTGAGCGAGCCGAGCGTGGGGAGTCCGGCGGAGAACGCCGACCAGAACCAGCCCATGGCGCTGCCCATCTGCCGTTGCGGGGCGACCGCGGCGATCCAGACGAGGAAGGCGTAGGCGAAGAGCGGGAAGGCGAGGCCGCGCAGGCCGTAGCCGAGGAGCAGCAGCGGGTACGCCTTGCCGGGGATCGCCACGGTCAGGAAGAAGACGTGGGTGACGACGAAGGCGGTCAGTCCGAACCACATCACGCGGCGCGGCCCCCACAGGTCGGAGAGCGCCCCCGCGAACCAGGCGGCGACGGCGCCCGTGATGCCGTACACCGTGAAGACCATCGCGACACCGGAGGCCGCGATGCCGAGGCTCTCCAGGTACGGCGAGAGGTAGCCGGCCTCGATGCCGACACCGGTCATGAAGATCAGGAGCCCCAGGTATCCCCAGGAGAGGGCGGGCGGAATGCCGAGTCGTGTGAAGACGGAACTCGGGGTGTTCGTCATTGAAGCTCCCCTGCGGCAATGGCGGCGACGAGTGCGGGCAGGAACGAGCTAACAAGTGGCCGAAAACCCACGTCAATCGTCTCCTGGCATCTCCCGTGACAAGGGACTTTCGCCGTGTGAGGAGGACTTGGGTCCCCCCGCTCCGAGCAGTGCCGGTACCGGATGCGCATCCGGTGACCGTGTGAAATCCATGAGATCATCACTCGGAGATTTCACACGGTGCGGCAGGCGGGGAGAGCGGGATGGCGACGGCGGACCGGGCGGACGTACGGGAGGCCCGGCGCGGGCGCATCCGTGAGTCGGTGGTCGCGCACGGCTTCGTGCGCGCGGCCGATCTCGCCGAGGAGTTCGGCGTCAGCCTGATGACGATCCACCGCGATCTGGACTTCCTGCAGTCGCAGGGCTGGCTGCGCAAGGTGCGGGGCGGGGCGACGGGGCTGCCGTCGGCGCAGTTCCACGGCAGCGTCGCCGAGCGCATGTCGACGATGGCGCAGACGAAGCAGCAGCTGGCGCGGGCCGCCGCGCGGGAGCTGGTGCCGGGGCAGACGGTGCTCCTCGACGACAGCACGACGTGTCTGCACCTGACGCGGCTGCTGACCGAGCGCACCCCGCTGACGGTGATCACCAACTCGCTGCCCGCGATCACCGCGCTCGCCAAGGAGCCCGGCGTCTCGCTGATCGCGCTCGGGGGCAGCTACTTCCCGGCGTACGACGCGTTCATGGGCCTGCACACGGCCGACAGCGTCGAGGCGTTCCGCGCGGACGTGCTGTTCATGTCGACGACGGCCGTGACGCGGGGCCGCTGCTATCACACGTCACCGGAGACGGTGCAGGTCAAGAGGGCGATGATGGCGGCGGCCACGCGCAGGGTGCTGCTCGCCGACCACACGAAGTTCACCCGCGACGGCCTGTACGCGCTGGCGCCGCTTGCGGACTTCGACCTGCTGGTGGTGGACGACGGCCTCGCGGCGGACGAGGTCGGGGCGATACGCCGGGGCGGCACGGAGGTGCGGGTGGTGGCGCGGGGCGCCTAGGCGGAGAGGTCCCCCCACCCCACGGTCCGGTCGCACCACCGTTCGAGCAGCACCCGGTCGTGCCCGACGGCCAGCAGTCCGGCCCCCGACTCGCTCCGGTACTCCTCCACGACGTGGACCAGGGCCGCCGTCGTCGAGGCGTCCAGCATCGCCGTCATCTCGTCGCAGATGAGCCACCGCGGGCGCAGCACCAACGCCCGCGCCAGGCAGGCCCGTTGCAGCTGCCCGTCGCTGACCTCGTGCGGGCGGCGCCCCATGAGGTCGTCCCCCAGGCCGACGCGGGTCGCCAGCTCCGGCACGGCGGCACGGACGTCGGCGCCCCGCCCCACGGCGCGCAACGGCTCGGCGATCAGATCGGCCAGGGACAGCCGGGGATCCGCCGAGAGCCGGGGCTGCTGGAAGACGACGCCGAAAGCGGTCCGCTGCGCCCGCGGCGCCCGGTGGCGCCAGCCGCCCGCGGGCTCGCCGTCGATGACGACCCGCCCGGCGTCGGGCCGGTGCAGCAGCGCCGCGACCCGCGCCAGCGTGGACTTGCCGCAGCCGCTGGGTCCGAGCAGTCCGACGGACTCGCCGGGCGCGATGGCGAGGTCGACGCCCCGGACGACGGGAGCGCGCCGGTCGTATCCGGCGATGATGCCGCGCAGTTCAAGCACGGGGCGCCTCCAGCACGTCCGCGTGGGGATGGTGGCAGGCGGTCCCGCCGGTGAGCGCGGGCACCGTGCCGCACGCCGCGTCGGCCCGGTCGCAGCGCGCGGCGAACGCGCACCCTTCGGGGAGCGCGGACAGCTCGGGCGGCATGCCGGGCACGGGCCGGAAGGCGCGCTCGGGCAGGGCGTCGAGCAGTCCGCGGGCGTAGGGGTGGCGGGGTCCGGGCGCGCCGAAGAAGTCCGCGGCGTCGGCGAGTTCGACGACGCGGCTCGCGTACATCACGGCGACCCGGTCGGCGATCCGCTCGGCGGCGGCCAGGTCGTGGGTGATCATCAGGAGCGCGCGGTCCGTGCCGACGTGCCGGCGCAGCTCGTCGACGGTGCGGTCCACGAGGTCGCGGTCGAGGCCCGTGGTGGGCTCGTCGGCGAGCAGGAGCGGCGCGTCGCCGATGAGGGCGAGCGCGGTGGCGGCGCGCTGGGCGAGGCCGCCGGAGAGTTCGTGCGGGTGGCGGTCGAGGTGCCCGAGAGGGAACGCGGCGCGTTCGGCGGCCGCCTCGGCCGCGGCGCGCAGCTCGGGCTTCGGGACCTCCGCGAGCTCGCGGAGGGTCTCCTCCAGCTGCGAGCGCACGGTCCGCACGGGCGTCAGATGGGCGGCGGGACTCTGCGGTACGAGGCCGACGCGCCGCCCCCGCACCGTGCGGGCCAGCGTGCGCTCGTCGGCGGTCAGCAGATCGATGTCGCCCAGGAACGCGGACCCCGCGGTCTGCGCGTTCCGCGGCAGCAGGCCGAGCAGCGCGGAGGCGAGCACCGACTTGCCGCAGCCGCTCTCGCCGACCAGCGCGAGGCACTCCCCCGCCGCGAGGTCGAAGGTGGCGTCGGTGACGGCGGCGACATGGCTGCCGCCGCGCATGCGGAACCGTACGGAGAGCCCCTGTACGGACAGGACGGGAGCCGCCGTCGCGGAAGTCGCGGGGACCGTCACAGCATGAGCTCCGATCGGCGCCGGGGATTGATCCGTTCCCGCCAGGCGCCCGCGAGGCCCGCGATCGCCAGGGTGGGCACGATGATGAACAGGCCGGGGAACAGCGTCGGCCACCAGTCGCCCGCGAGGAGCGTGCCGCGGGAGCTCTGCACGAGCGTGCCGAGGCTGGCCTGGTGGGTGGGGAGGCCGAGGCCGAGGAAGGACAGCGCGGACTCGTGCCAGATGGCGTGCGGCACCATCAGGACGGCGGCGAGCCCGGCCTGCGGCAGGACGCCGGGCAGCAGATGCCGCACCGCCACGCGCAGCCGTGAGGCGCCGCCGGAGATCGCCGCGTCGACGTAGGGCCGTGAGCGCAGCGACAGCACCTCGGCGCGCACGATGCGGGCCGTGGAAAGCCAGTGCGTGAGTGCCACGGAGACGACGACCGGCCAGACGCCGGGGCGGAACATCGCGACGATGAAGATGCCGAGCAGCAGGTGCGGCACGGACGAGAAGACGTCCACGAGCCGCATCACGATCCGGTCCACCCAGCCTCCGGAGGCGGCGGCGAGGGCGCCCACGGCGGTGCCGATGACGGTGGCGACGACGGCCGCGACGACGCCCACGAGGAGCGAGACGCGCAGTCCGTAGACGCAGCGCAGCAGCAGGTCGCGGCCGACGTCGTCGGTCCCGAAGGGGTGTTCCCAGGACGGCGGCCGCAGCTTGGCCGCGAGGTCGACCGCCTGCTCGTCGAGGTGCACGAGCGGCGGCACGACGAGGACGGCCAGGACGACCGCGGCGACGATGACGGCGGAGGAACGCACCTTCCACGCGCGCGTGGAGCGGCGGGCGCGGCGCGCGCCCTCCTGGGCGCGCCAGGCGAGGTCAGCCATCGAAACCCACCCTCGGATCGGCGAGGCCGTACAACAGGTCGGCCACGAGGTTGCCCAGGAGCACCGCGGCGGTGGCGAGCGCCGTCAGCGCGGCGAGCAGCGGGAAGTCCACGGCCGTGGCGGCCTGGACGGTGGCCGCGGCGATGCCGGGCCAGCTGAACACGGTCTCCACGAGCAGCGCCCCGGTGATCAGTTCGGGCACGCGCGAACCGATGAGCGTGAGCACGGGCAGCATGCCGGAGCGCAGGGCGTGCCCGAGCAGGACGGTCCGTTCGGCGAGGCCACGCGCGCGTGCCCCGCGCACGGGGTCGTCGCCGAGCGCGTCGCCGACACCCTGGCGCACGTAGAGGACGAACCAGGGAAGCTGCGAGATCGCCAGCACGCCCGCGGGCAGCACCAGGTGGCTCGCGACCTGTCCGGCCGTCACGGTGGAGCTCGCGGTGTCGGTGAGGCCGCCCGAGGGCAGCACGCCCAGCTTCAGCGCGAACAGCCAGACGGCGAGCAGCCCGAGCCAGAACGGCGGGGCCGCCTCCAGCGTGTACGCGAGGGAGGTCACGGCGCGGTCCAGCCAGCCGCCGGGGCGGCGCGCGGCGAGCACGCCGAGGGCGGTGCCGAGCAGGATCGCGCCGAGGAACGCGGTCGCGGCGAGCAGCACGGACCAGCCGATGCGCTCGCCGATGGCGTCGGCGACCGGCTGCCGCAGCGTGCTGGAGGTCCCGAGGTCGCCGGTGACGGCCGAGGTGAGCCAGTCCCACCACTGGCCGACCAGCGGCTTGTCGACGCCGAGGTTGGCGCGCAGCTGGTCGAGGTTCTCCTGGGACGCGGTGAGCCCCGCCGTGCCCGCGTAGGCCTTGACGGGGTCGAACGGCGAGGCCGCTGCGATGGCGAAGACGCCGAAGGTGACGACCAGCAGCACGGGAACGGCGAACAGGGCCCGCCGTCCCGCGAGGCGTCCCATCGGCCCCCACGGAAGGCGGCGGAGCGCCGCCTTCCGCGGGACCTGCGAGGTCGCTGACGTCACTTCTTCGGCTGCCAGTCCTCGACGTTCCACCAGGGGCCGGACGCGAGGCCGTGGTCGTGCGGTTCGACCTGCGTGCTCAGGTCGCCGAAGCGCTTGTCGACGACGTAGAGGTGGTCGATGTGGGTGAGGAAGGTGTAGCCGGGGTCCTTCACCAGTTCACGCTGGATGGTGTCGTACGCCTTCTGGCGCTCGGCCCGGTCACCGCTCTTGCGGGCGTCCTCCAGGGCCTTGTCGACCTTGTCGTTCTTGTAGTGCGCCATATTGTTGAAGCCGTCGCCCGCGAGCGAGGACTTCAGGAGCGTGTACTGGTCGAAGTCCGGGTCGGCCGGGGAGCCGCCGCCGGCGAGGACCGCGTCCTTGGGCATGCGGGGCTCGATGACCTCCCACGTGCCGGACTGCACCTCGACCTTGATGCCGAGCTTCTTGGCGTCGGAGGCGTAGGCGAGGGCGTGGTCCTGGCGGAGCTTGTCGCCGGTGAGGTACCAGAGCGGGAAGGAGGCCTTGACGCCGTCCTTCTCGCGGATGCCGTCGCCGCCCGGCTTCCATCCGGCGTCGTCGAGGATCTTCTTGGCCTTGGCCACGTCGAACTTGCGCTCGGTGCCCTGGGTGAACCAGGGGCTGTCGGTCGGGACCGGCCCGTAGGCCTCCTTGCCGGCGCCGTCCAGGATCGAGTCGACCATGGCCTTGCGGTTCACGCCGACGTCGAGGGCGCGGCGGACGTCGGTGTCGCCGGCGACCTTGTTGCCGGTCGGCAGGGTGACGACGCGGTAGTCGAAGGTCTTGGCCGCGTACGTCTTCTTGCCGTCGTCGTTCTTGTACTTCTCGGCGAGGTTGGGCGGCAGGATCGCGCCGTCGAGCTCACCGGCGTCGAGCCGGGTGGCGCGGATGTCGTCGTCCTTGATGATCGCCATCGTGAAGTTCTTGATCTTCGGCGCGCCGCCCCAGTAGTCGGGGTTGGCCTTGAAGGTGAGCTTCTCGCCCTTGGACCACTTCACGAGCTCGTAGGGGCCCGTGCCGACAGGCTTGGTGGTGAAGTCCCCGGTGTTCACGTCCTGCTTGCCCGCGATGTGCGCGGGGGCGATGGGCAGCACGGTGCGCTCGGCGAACGGCGCGTACGGGTACTTCAGGTGGAAGACGACGGTGTCCTCGCCCTTGGCCTCGACGCTCTTGACGGCGTCGAGCTCGGTCTTCGAGGCGTTGTTGGTCTTCTTGTCGAGGATCGTCTCGTACGTGAAGACGACGTCCTTGGCCGAGAAGGGCTTGCCGTCGCTGAACTTCACGCCCTCGCGGAGCTTGAACGTGTAGGTCTTGCCTTCGTCGGCGACCTTCGGCAGCTCGGCCGCGAGGGCGGGCTCGAGCTTCATGTCGGCGTCGTGCGTGAGCAGCCCGTCGAAGATCTTCGAGTTGCCGTCCTTGCCGTAGCCGAGGAGCGGACTGAGGGTCTCGGGCTCGTACGCGATGCCGACGACCGCCGAGTCCTTCGCGCCGCCGGCGCCGTCACCGTCGCCCGGCGCCGAGCAGGCGGAGGCGGCGACGGCTATCGCGGCCGCCGTCGCCAGCGTGCCCGTGCCCCGTATCGATCGGGCCCTCATGCTCCACACCCCTACTGAAGATCAAACGTTATTGCGAACAGCTCGCAATTATGCCTTACGTAAGGGGTCGGTAAAACGCCCAGCCCGTAGGCGGTACGTGCATGACCCATCGAATGCGATCCGCCGAGGATGCCCGTTCGGGCAGCCGACTCTGCCCTCGGGCACCTGGTTCCGCGGCGGCATGGCGCGTATGCATGGAGAGACATCACGTCCGCGTGGGAAGAGGCACCTTGCACGAGCACGACAAGACCAGGCAGCACGGCCCCGATCGCGGGGCCACCACCGTGCGCAAGGCCGACGCGGACACCGGAGCGCCCCACCAGGGGCTGCGCGCCCTCCAGTCGAGCGCGGGCAACGCCGCCGTCGTCCAGATGCTCCGTCGCAGCGGGCACTCCGCCGCGCAGGAGCAGCACCAGCACGGTGCCGGGTGCGGACACCAGGCGGCCGAGCAGCCCGCCGTGCAGCGCTCCGCCGTCCATGACGTGCTGCGCGGCGGCGGGCGCCCCCTGGACGAGGGCACACGCACCGACATGGAGGCCCGCCTCGGCGCCGACTTCTCCGACGTACGCATCCACGACGACAGCGCCGCGAAGGCCTCGGCGGCCGAGGTCGGCGCCCGCGCCTACACCTCGGGCAGCCATGTCGTCATCGGCGACGGCGGCAGCGACCGCCACACCCTCGCCCATGAGCTGACCCACGTCATCCAGCAGCGGCAGGGCCCGGTCGCCGGCACCGACAACGGCTCGGGCCTGAAGGTCTCCGACCCCTCCGACCGCTTCGAGCGCGAGGCGGAGGCCACCGCCCACCGGGTGCTCGCGGGACCGGCTCCCGAGGCTCCGGCCGCCGACGTGCAGCGCGCGGCCGAAGGAGCCTCGGAGCAGGTGCAGCGCGCGCCCGCCGCGGCGGGCGCGACCGCCGTCCAGCGGGCCGGCGACCCCAACTGGCGGGCCAGCAGCGGCAGCCGGATCCTCGACATCATCGTCGGCCGCGGCAACGACGGGGACAGCCCGCGCCGTGAGCTCGGGGGCTTCCTGTTCGGCCCCGAGTGCCGCAACAACGGCGGCAAGAACCTCATCTCCCGGCCCATCGCCTTCACGGTCAGCCATGAGGGGACCACCGCCAAGCTCGCCGTGCATCTCAACGTGATGCTCACGCTCGGAAACGAGACCGGCAACAGGGACGACTCGAAGGTGACGATCACCGGCTCGCACTTCCACCTGACGGCACGGCCGATGGACGGCCAGAACCGCATCGAGGACGCGGGCGCCTCCATCCTCACCGCCCAGGACTCCGTCCACGTCGGTCCGGGCAACGCGGCGGAGGGCTGGAACAACCGGCCCGGGAACACGGAGAACCTCGCCAGGGCCGTCGGCATCCCCGCCGACCGGATCGCCGCCGCCCTCAACGACCGCTTCCCGGCCGGGAACACCCCCGCCATCGCGCAGCAGTTCGCGCGGGACGCGGGACGCGCCGTCATCCACGGCCTCTCGCCGGAGAAGGTGACGATCACCTGGGCGGGCGACAACTCCTTCCCGGTGTAGCCGCCGGCCGCCTGAACCGGCGTGCGCCGGTTCAGGCGGGGGGACGGGCGTCAGGTCACGGGCCCGGCCGGGTCACGGGGCCCGCAGGTCCACCAGCTCCGCCAGCGCCTCGCGGTGCCGGCCTGCCGTGCCGTACGCGATCGAGTCGGCCTTGGCCCGCTTCAGGTACAGGTGGACGGGGTGCTCCCAGGTCATACCGATGCCGCCGTGCAGCTGGAGTGCCTCCTCGGCGGCGTGCACCGCGACGGGGGCGGCGTAGGCCTGCGCGAGGGCGGCTGCCACGTCCGCGTCGGCGCTCCCCGTGGCGAGCGCGTCGGCGGCGGCGCGGGCCGCGGCACGGGTGTTGACGACCTCCAGCCACAGCTGGGCGAGCCGGTGCTTGAGCGCCTGGAAGGAGCCGACCGGGCGGTTGAACTGGTGCCGTTCCTTGGTGTAGCGGACCGTCTCCGTCAAGCACCAGTCGGCGAGGCCGAGTTGCTCGGAGGCCAGCAGCGCGGCCCCGGCGCGCAGACCGCGCCGTACGGCCGCGTCGGCGTCCCCGGCCAGGGCGCGGGCGCGTGCCCCGTCGAAGGCGACCGTGGCGAGGCGCCGGGTCAGGTCGAGGGAGGTCCGCGGGGTGACGGTGACGCCGTCCTGCGCCGTGTCGACCGCGAACAGTGTGCCGTCGGCGGGGACGAGCAGCACATCGGCGCCGTCCGCGTCGGCGATGCCGGTCAACTCGCCGTGCAGGGCGCCCGCTTCCACCCGTACGCTCGGCAGGGCGGCGCCCGGGGCGGCCGCGAGGCCCACCGCGAGCGCGGCCACCGTGCGCCCGGCGGCGAGTGCCCCGAGCAGCTCGGCGGCCTCGCCGCCCCGGCCCGGCTCGCAGGCCAGGAGCGTCTCCGTCGCGACGACCGCACTGGTGAGGTAGGGGACGGGCGCCACGGCGCGGCCCAACTCCTCCAGGACGACGGCCGCTTCGCGGTGCGTGGCGCCCTGGCCGCCGAGCTCCTCGGGGACGAGCAGACCCGCGAGGCCCATGCCGTCGGTGAGCGCCTTCCACAGTGCGCGGTCGTGCGGCTCGTCGGTCTCGGCGCGCGCGAGCACGGCGGCGGCGTCGCACCGGTCGGCGAGCAGGCCCCGCACGGCCGAGCGCAGCGCCTCTTCCTCTTCGGAGTAGAGCAGGTCACTCATCGCGCGAGGTCCTTCCAGGCGACGTCCTTGTCGGTGCGCGGCTCGGCGGGCAGGCCGAGGACGCGCTCGGCGACGATGTTCAGGAGCACTTCGCTGGTGCCGCCCTCGATGCTGTTGCCCTTGGAGCGCAGATAGCGGTAGCCGGCGTCGCGGCCCACGAAGTCGACCAGTTCGGGCCGCCGCATCGTCCAGTCCTCGTACAGCAGGCCCTCCTCGCCGAGGAGTTCCACCTCCAGGCCGCTGATCTCCTGGTTGAGGCGGGCGAAGCCGAGCTTCATGCCGGAGCCCTCGGGGCCCGGCTGGCCGGCGACGAGCTGCTGGCGCAGCCGCTCGCCCGTGAGCCGGGCGACCTCGGCCTCGACCCAGAGCTTCAGGAGGCGCTGGTGGAGGTCGTGGGTGCGCAGTTCGGGGCGCTCGCGCCAGGCCGTGGCGACCGGGCCGATCATGCCGCCCTCGCGCGGGATGCGCATGCCGCCGATGGAGACGCGCTCGTTCATGAGCGTGGTCTGGGCGACCTTCCAGCCGTCGCCGACCTCGCCGAGGCGGTGCGCGTCGGGGATGCGCACGTCGGTGAGGAACACCTCGTTGAACTCGGCCTCGCCGGTGATCTGGCGCAGCGGCCGCACCTCGACGCCCGGGTCGGTCATGTCGCACACGAAGTACGTGATGCCGCGGTGCTTGGGCCGCTCCGGGTCGGTGCGGGCGATGAGGATGGCCCAGCGGGCGGTGTGGGCGCTGGAGGTCCACACCTTCTGGCCGTTGACGACCCAGTCGTCGCCGTCCCGCACGGCGCGGGTGCCGAGCGCGGCGAGGTCGGAGCCGGCGCCGGGCTCGCTGAAGAGCTGGCACCACACCTCCTCGCCGGTCCACAGCGGGCGCAGGAAGCGGTGCTTCTGCTCGTCGGTGCCGAAGCCGAGCACGGTCGGCGCGGCCATGCCGAGGCCGATGCCGATGCGGCGCGGGTCGTTGTCGGGCGCGCCCGCGGACTCCAGCTCGGCGTCCACGACGGCCTGCAGGGAGCGCGGCGCGCCGAGCCCGCCGAGGCCCTCGGGGTAGTGCACCCAGGCGAGGCCCGCGTCGAAGCGGGCCCGCAGGAAGTCCGGGCGGTCCGTGCTCGCGGGCGGGTGCGCGGCCAGGAACTCCTGGGTGCGGCGGCGCAGTTCGGCGGCGTCCGTCATGCGGCACCCCCGTGCGGCAGGACGGCCACGCGGCCGGTCGTGATGCCGTCGGCGACGCGCTGCACGGCGGCGGCCGCGTCGGCCAGCGGGACGCGCTCGCTCACCAGCGGTTTGACGGCCCCCTTGGCGGCGAGCCCGGTCAGCTCCTCGTGGCAGCGGGCGATGGACCGGGGGTCCTTCGTGTTGTACAGGCCCCAGTGCAGGCCCACGATCGAGTAGTTCTTCACGAGGGCGTGGTTCAGCGCGGGCGAGGGGATCGCGCCGCTGGCGAAGCCGACGACGAGGATACGGCCCTCGAAGGCCACGCACTTCGCGGACTTGGCGTAGGCGTCGCCGCCCACGGGGTCGTAGATCACGTCGGCCCCGCGACCGCCGGTGGCCTCCTTCACGGCGGCGACGATGTCGTCCTCGCGCCGGTCCAGGACGAGGTCGCAGCCGAGCTCGCGCGCGACCTTCGCCTTGTCCGCGCCGCCGACGACGCCGATGACCTTGGCGCCCGCGG
This sequence comes from Streptomyces silaceus, assembly GCF_001419745.1. Classification (GTDB taxonomy): domain Bacteria; phylum Actinomycetota; class Actinomycetes; order Streptomycetales; family Streptomycetaceae; genus Streptomyces; species Streptomyces silaceus. The sequence continues at coordinate 13,402 of NZ_LIRJ01000149.1, forward strand.
CCTTGCCGAGCTGGACCGCGGCGCTGCCGACACCGCCCGCGGCGGCGTGCACCAGCAGGGTCTCGCCCTCCTGGAGGCGGGCGCGGCGGTGCAGACCGAACCACCCGGTCTGGTATCCGATGTGCAGCGCGGCGGCCTCGGCGTCGTCCAGCGCCTCGGGCGCGGGCAGCAGGGCCGCGGCGTCCGCGACGGCGTACTCGGCGAAGCCGCCGTGGGGCAGCGCGGGGTTGGCGATCACGCGGCGGCCGTCCTCGGTCTCGCCGCAGATCTCCACGCCCGGCGTGAACGGCAGCGGGGGCCTGATCTGGTACTGGCCGCGGCAGAGCAGCGCGTCCGGGAAGTTGATGTTCGCGGCGCGGACCTTCAGCAGCACCTGCCCCTCACCGGGGACGGGCCGGTCCGTCTCGGCCAGGCGCATCACCTCGCCCGGCTCGCCGTTCTCGTGCACTTGCCATGCCTGCATGCGGGGCCTCCACGGGGCTGTCGTCGACCGTGCTCGACCGCATACTAAGCGGTCGCTTGCCCCCAGGGGAACAGTCCCGGAGCCTTGGTCCCGCACACTCCCCCGCTCCCCCGGTCAGTCCTCACCCTTCCCCTTGCGGGTGGGCCGTGCACGTACGTGCATCCGCTCGCCCTGCGGCCCGAACAGACTGATGAACTCCGCGCCTCCCTCGGTCGTGGCCCCGAACCAGTGCGGCACCCGGGTGTCGAACTCCGCGGCCTCCCCCGGCCCCAGCACCACGTCGTGGTCGCCGAGGATCAGGCGCAGCCTGCCCGACAGGACGTACAGCCACTCGTACCCCTCGTGCGTCTGCGGGTCCGGGGCCGGTGCGGTGCGGGCGGGCTCGATCACCTTGTACGCCTGGAGGCCGCCGGGCTGGCGGGTCAGGGGCAGCATGGTGCGGCCGTGCCGGACGATCGGCTTGGCCCGCACGCGCGGGTCGCCCACCGGCGGGGCGCCGACCAGCTCGTCCAGGGGGACCTGGTGGGCGCGCGCGATCGGCAGCAGCAGTTCGAGGCTGGGCTTGCGGTGGCCGGACTCCAGGCGGGACAGGGTGCTGACCGAGATGCCGGTGACGGTGGACAGGCCCGCGAGCGTGGCGCCGCGCTCCTTGCGGATGCGGCGCAGCCGTGGCCCCACCTCGGTGAGGACCTGCTCCATCCCTTCCGGCGCTTCCGTCTCTTCGCTCATGCCTCCACTATGGCGCATGTTTTGCACTATCGGCAAACAAGCTTGTCAATTTTGCAGTGTCGAGCGAGGGTCGAGAAGGACAGGGAGGTGGTCACCGTGACCCGGAACGCGAACCAGAAGGAGCACAGCATGGAGGACCGGGCGTACGACGTGGTGGTCGTCGGCGGCGGTGCGGCGGGCCTGAGCGCGGCGCTCGTGCTCGGCCGGTCCCGGCGACGGGTCCTGGTGGTCGACGCCGGCGAGCCCCGCAACGCGCCCGCGGCGCACATGCAGGGCTATCTGTCGCGCGACGGCATGCCGCCCGCCGAGTTCCTCGGCGAGGGGCGGCGGGAGCTGGAGCGGTACGGGACGGACGTCGTGCGCGACCGTGTGGCGGCCGTCTCCCCCGACGGCAAGGGCGAGTTCACGGTCGCGCTCGCGGACGGCGGGGCGGTGCACGCGCGCCGGGTCGTCCTGGCGACGGGCGTCGTGGACGAGCTGCCCGGCGTGCCGGGCGTCGCCGAGCGCTGGGGCCGCGACGTGCTGCACTGCCCCTACTGCCACGGCTGGGAGGTGCGGGACGAGGCCTTCGGCGTCCTGGCGCCGGAGCCGTTCAACAGCCATCAGGCGCTGCTCGTCACGCAGTGGTCCAAGGACGTGACGCTGTTCCTGCACACCGTGCGGGACCTTCCGGACGCGGAGTGGGAACGGCTCTCGGCGGCCGGGGTCCAGGTGGTGGAGGGCGAGGTCTCGGGCCTGGAGGTCGAGGACGACGGCCTGACGGGCGTGCGGCTGGCCGACGGCCGGGTGTTCCCCCGCACCGTCCTGTTCGTGGCCTCGAAGCCGGTGGTGCGGGACGGGCTCCTGACCGCACTCGGGGCGGAGTTCAGGGAGACCCCGGTCGGCCCCTTCCCGGTGGTGGACGAGACCTTCCGCACCACCGTCCCGGGCGTCTGGGCGGTCGGCAACGCGGCGGGTCCCATGGAACAGGTGATCAACGCGGCGGGCGCGGGCTACCGCGCCGGCACGGTGATCAACGCCGAACTCCTCCTGAAGGACATCGACACGGAGACGGCCCGCCGCCGGGCGGGTGCCTTCACCCCCGAGGCGGAAGCGGAGGTGGCCCGGAGGGTCGCGGGCGGGCGGGTGCACGGC
>NZ_LIRJ01000015.1 GCF_001419745.1 Streptomyces silaceus
GCCCGCCCACCCGTTCTCGCCGTCGGCGGGTTTCTCTCGGGCACGGAGCTCCGTCAGTCGGTGGGCGGGGCGGGTTCCGCCGATCTCGTCAGGCGGGCGCCCATGTCCCTCAGGACGTCCACCAGTTCCCCCGGCTCGTGTGCCGTGAAGTCGCAGTCCGTCACCGCCAGGCGGACCGCCAGCCACTCGACGGAGTCCGAGACCGTGCCCCGCAGACGGCAGCGGTTCCCGTCCAGGGGCTCCACCGTGCCGAGCGCCGACGGCAGCCGTGCCGTCACGAACTCCGCGGGGGCCTCGAACGTCACGTCCAGGGCGTACGACCGCTGGTGTCCGCGCCACATCGACTCGCGGATGAACTCCGCCGCGTCCCCCGTCGGCAGCTCGCGCGGCACGAACCGCGCGCCCGTCGGGAACGGCTCGGCCACCCGGTCCACACGGAACGTCCGCCAGTCCTCGCGGTCGATGTCGTACGCCACGAGGTACCAGCGCCGCCCCGTCGAGACCAGCCGGTACGGCTCCGTCAGGCGGCGCGACTCCGTGCCGTCGCCCGCGCGATAGGCGAAGCGGAGGCGTTCGTGACCGGCCGCGGCCGACGCCATCACCGTCAGCGTCTCCGGAGCGATGCTCGCCCCGTCCCCGCTGGTCAGAGGCGTCGTCGCGATCTGGAGCGCGGAGACGCGGTGGCGCAGCCGCGAGGGCAGCACCTGCTCCAGCTTGGCGAGCGCCCGCACCGAGGCCTCCTCGACGCCCTCCACCGCGTGCCCGGCCCCGGCGCGCAGGCCGACCGCGATGGCCACGGCCTCCTCGTCGTCGAGTACCAGCGGCGGCATGGCCTTGCCCGCGACGAGCCGGTACCCGCCGGCCGCGCCCTGGCTGGCCCGCACCGGATAGCCGAGGTCCCGCAGCCGGTCGATGTCGCGCCGCACGGTCCGCCGGCTCACCCCGAGCCGCTCGGACAGCTCGGCGCCGGGCCACTCGCGGGGCGTCTGGAGCAACGAGAGCAGTTGGAAGAGCCGAGCCGGAGTGTCACTCCCACCCGCGGCCCCCATCCGGTCCACGGTCATGCCGACCTCCCCATGTCGTCCTCCTCGTGCCGTCCGTCACCGCGTCCAGCGTGCCGGACAACTAGGTCACTACCTGACCTATATGCGTCCTAGCCTTGCCGCATGACTTCACCGAGCACCACTCCTCCGTCGGCCGGGGCGGAGGGCGTCGCCTCCGACCGGCGGCGCTGGTTCGCCCTGGCCATCGTGATGACCGCCGCCTTCATGGACCTGGTCGACGTCACGATCGTCAACATCGCCATCCCGTCCATCCAGCGGGACGCGGGCGCCACGTTCAGCCAGATCCAGTGGATCACCGCGGGCTACACCCTCGCCTTCGCCGCCGGCCTCATCACCGGCGGGCGGCTCGGCGACATCCACGGCCGCAAGCGGCTGTTCCTCATAGGCATCACCGGGTTCACCGTCGCCTCCGCGCTCTGCGGCTTCGCGGTGAACCCGGAGATGCTGGTCGCCTCCCGCATCCTCCAGGGCGGCATGGCGGCGCTGATGGTGCCGCAGGTGCTCTCGATCGTGCACGCGACCTTCCCCGCCCACGAGCGCGGCAAGGTCTTCGGACTGTTCGGCATGGTCGTCGGCCTCGGCGCGGTCTCCGGGCCGCTGCTCGGCGCGCTGCTCACGCAGTGGAACCTCTTCGGCCTGGAGTGGCGCCCGATCTTCCTCATCAACCTGCCGGTGGGCATCGCGGGCCTCCTCCTCGGCCGGAGGTTCATCACCGAGTCCAAGGCGCCCCGGGCCCTCAAGCTCGACCTCGTCGGCGTCGTCATGGTCACCCTCGGCCTGCTGATGCTGCTCTACCCGCTCACCCGGGGCCGCGAGCTGGGCTGGCCCGTCTGGGGTCACGTCATGATGGCCGGCGCGTTCGTCGTCTTCGGCGCCCTCGTCGCGTACGAGAAGTGGAAGACCGCGAAGGACGGCTCGCCGCTCGTGGAGCTGTCGCTGTTCAAGGTGAAGAGCTTCGCGGCGGGCATCGCGGTGCAGACCGTGTTCGGCGTCACGATGGGCATCTTCTTCCTGGTCTGGACGCTCTACATGCAGGAGGGCCTCGGCTGGAGCGCGCTGCGCGCCGGACTGACCGGTGTGCCGTTCTCGATCGCCGTCTCGGCGGCGGCCGGCGTCTCCGTGCAGAAGCTCGTGCCCCGCTTCGGCCGCAAGGTGCTCCAGACCGGCGCCCTGACGATGGCCGCGGGCGTGCTGATCTACCTCTGGGAGTCCGGCCGGTACGGCGCGGACATCGCCTCCTGGCAGATGGCGCTCCCGCTGGTCGTGATGGGCCTCGGCATGGGGCTGATCGTGGCCCCGCTGACGGACGCGGTCCTCTCCGACGTCCCGCAGGAGCACGCCGGTTCGGCGTCCGGGCTCATCAACACCGTGCAGCAGATGGGCACCGCGCTCGGCCTCGGCCTGGTGTCGGTGGTCTTCTTCGGCGTGATCGACGAGCGCGTCACGCCGGACCGGATCCCCGCGGAGTTCGTGGACGGCTTCCGGAACTCGCTGTGGTGGGTGGCGGGCGTGCTCGCCGTCATCTTCCTGATCATGTTCGCGCTGCCGAAGAAGCCGCGGCAGCACGTGGAGGGCGGCGGCGACCAGCCCGTTCCGGCGGGGGAGCCGCGGGAGCCGCAGGAAAAGGAGCCGGCGCTGGCCTCCTGAGGCGTCGCGCGGGACGTGCCGGCGGCGTGGGCCGCGCGGCGACCACGCCCGCGCGGGCGGAGCCTAGAGCTCCGCCCGCGCCGCCGTCGCGTCCAGCGCCTCCAGGACCGCCTTCGGGCTGCCGTCCTTGGCCACCGCCTCGCCGATCCTGCGGCGCACCGCGCCCCTGACCTCGGGCCACGAGCCGAGGGCCGTCGGCTGGAACTGCGCCTGCGGCATCTGGTCGATGAAGTCCCACATCGGGCGCTGCCGGCGGTCCTTGCGCAGGGCGTCCGACGCCGAGCCGGTGACCGGCAGCGCGGACTGGCCGCCGCCGTACGCGGTGGCGGACTTCCGGCCGTACAAATAGCTCAGGAACGTGCCGCACTGCTCGCGCCGCCCGTTCTGCTTGAACGCCATCAGCCAGTCGTTGAGGCCCACCGGCGGCGCGATCCCGCCGAGCTTCTTGGGGAACGGGGCGTGCGCGTAGGGGAACTCGGCCTTGTCGGCGGCGCCCATCAGGACCGGGTGCGCGATCATCATCCCGATCCGGCCGCCGAGGAACTGCGCGTACGCGTCCGTCCGCGACAGCGACTTCGGGTCCGGGCCCGCGAGCCCCGGCTTCACGAGGTTGTCGCGCAGCCAGGTCAGGGTGTCGATGTTGCTGGGGTTGGCGAAGTCGTAGCCGGTGAGCCCGGCGTAGCCGCCGCCGTCCGCGAGCAGCCAGGCCAGCGCCTCGTCCTCGGCGGCCTCCGGGCCGAGCTGGAGGCCGTACGGCGTGGGCACGCCGATCGCCTTCAACGCCTGGGCGGCCTCGCGCAGTTCGGCCCAGGAGCGGGGCGCCTTCACGCGGGCCTGCTTGAAGAGGGCCTTGTTGTAGAAGAGCCGGGGGGTGCTGGCCAGGAAGGGCAGCCCGTACTGGACGCGGTTGACCATGCCCGCCTCCGCGTAAGAGCGGATGAAGTCGCCCTCGGTGCGCACGTCGAAGAGGTCGGACGCGCCGTAGAGCTTGCCGTCCTCGGCGTAGGGCGCGAAGAAGTTGGACTGCGCGATGTCGGGTGCCCTGCCGTCCTTCACGCGCTGGGCGAGGGTCTGGTCGAGCTTGGCGAACGGGACGCGTTCCAGGGCGACATCGATGCCCGGGTGCGCCTTCTTGAAGGCGGCGATGAGGCTGCCCCACTGGTCGCCGATCGAGGAACCCACGCTCTTGTCGTAGCTCGCGACGAGCAGCTTGAGCGGGGTGTCGGTCTCGGCCGAGCAGCCGCTGAGGCCGGCGGTGCCGAGCGCGGTGGCGCCGGCGAGACCGGCGGTCTGGAGAAGGAACTGCCGACGACGCACTGCTGTCTGCCACCTCTTGCTCGCGTGCACTCTTGCGGTTCTGCGGTCCTGTCGCGCGTTGCGGTGGCAGATTCTGCCATATGGGCAGTACGTGACTTCGAGGGCCTGTGTGGTGCCCGTGCGGCGCCTGTGCGGAGCCGTGCGGTTGCCCGTGTGGCGTTCGTGCAGTGCCCGCGTGGTTGCCCGTGCGGTGCCCGTGCGAGCCCTGTGCCGCGCCCGCGGGGCGGCGGCGCGGTGCCCGCAATGCGCCCGTACGGCCGACGCCGGGGGCTCGTGCGCGCGGCTGGCATAACCTGCGTGCCATGCCCGCACGTTCGCAGTCGCCGCAGCCCCCGGTGTCGTCGCCGCAGCTCTCGGCGTCACCGCCGTCACTGACCGAGCGCCGCAAGGCCGAGACCCGCCTCCACATCGCCCGCACGGCGGCGTCGCTCTTCGCCGCCGACGGGCTGCGGGCCACCCGCGCCGAGGACATCGCGCGGGCCGCGGGCGTCGCGCCGCGCACCTTCTACCGCTACTTCGCGACCAAGGAGGAGGCGGTCTCCCCGCTCTTCGGCGCGGGCGCGCAGCAGTGGGCGGAGGCGGTGCGCGCCGCGCCGGCGGACCTCGCGGTCCCGGACGCGCTGCGGTACGCGGTGACGGACGCGCTCGCCGCCGAGGGCGCCGCGGCCGTGGAGTCCCTGGAGTGGGTGCGGTCGCTGCTGCGGCTGTCGGCGGAGAGCCCGGCGCTGCGCGCGGTGTGGGCGGCCACGTGCCACGACTCGGAGGAGACGCTCCTCGCGGTGCTCGCCGGGCGGACGGGGCAGGGGGAGCCTGCGGGCGGCGACGGGGCCTCGGCTGCCGGTGCGCCCTCGCCGGAACTGCGGCTCGCGGCGGGTGTGGCCAGTGCCGCGGTGCGGGTGGCCGTCGAGTCGTGGGCCGCCGGTGACGCACCGGCCGCGGGGCCCGAGGGTCCGGCCGCGCTGGCCGTGCGCTGCTTCGGGGCGCTGGACGCCTTTCCCTGGCCGTAGGCCCCCGCGGGCCCGGGGCGAAGGGGGCGCCCCCGTCGGGACGTAAGTCCGTTTGTGTCCGAGTGGCACCCGAACCTGTTTACTTTGGCGAAATCCAGTCGTAGTCTCCGAGTGAAACAACAAGCTCGGGCATTCGGCGGAGGCGAACGGACATGTACGCACCGGAGCGGCAGCAGGAGATCCTGCGGCTCGCGCGGGACGGCGGGCGGGTCGATGTGCTGTCGCTCGCCCAGGAGTTCCAGGTCACCGCCGAGACCATCCGCCGCGACCTGAAGGCCCTCGACCGGGCCGGCCTGGTCCGCCGCGTGCACGGCGGAGCCATACCGGCGGGCCGCCTCGACTTCGAGCCGGACCTCGCCGAGCGCGAGGGCACCGCCGCCGACGAGAAGGACCGCATCGCCCGCGCCGCCCTCGCCGAACTGCCCGCCGAGGGCAGCGTCATCCTCGACGCCGGGTCGACCGTCGCGCGGCTCGCGGCGGCGCTCCCGCTGGAGTCGACGCTCACCGTCGTCACCCACGGACTGCCCACCGCCGCCCGCCTCGCCGACCACCCCGGCATCCAGCTCCACCTCATCGGGGGCCGGGTCCGGCAGCGTACGCGCGCGGCCGTCGACGCCTGGGCCCTTCGCGCGTACGGCGAGATCCGCGCCGACGTCCTCTTCCTCGCCGCCAACGGCTTCTCCGCCGGGGCCGGGCTCACCACCCCCGACCTCGCCGAGGCCGCGGTCAAGCGCGCGGCCGTCGCCGCCGCCCGCCGCGTCGTCCTGCTCGCGGACTCCGCCAAGCACGGCCAGGAGCACTTCGCCCGCTTCGGCGACCTCGCCGACGTGGACCTGCTGATCACCGACACCGGACTCGACCCCGACGACGCGGCCGCCATCGAGCGCGGTGGCACGGAAGTAGTGCGCGCGTGAGCAAGGCCCGCGCGAGCAAGGCCCGTGCGAGCAAGACCCGCATGAGTACGGCCCGCATGAGCACGGCCCGCATGACCAAGGAAGCAGCCGGTACGAGCATGATCCTCACCGTCACCCCCAACCCCTCCCTCGACCGCACCTACGAGGTCCCCGTCCTCGACCGCGGCGAGGTCGTCCGCGCCACCGGCGACCGCATGGACCCGGGCGGCAAGGGCGTCAACGTCTCGCGGGCCGTCGCGGCGGCGGGCGTGCGGACGGTCGCCGTGCTGCCCCTCGGCGGCGCGCCCGGCGCGCTGGTCGCCCAGCTCCTGGACGAGCAGGGCATCGAGGTCGCCCCGGTCCCCGTCGCCGGCCAGACCCGCTCCAACATCGCGGTCGCGGAGCCCGACGGCACCCTCACGAAGATCAACGCCCCCGGCCCCGAACTCTCGGAGCGCGAGCGGGAGTCGCTGCTCGCCACCGTCGGCGAGCGCTCGTCCGGCGCCGACTGGATCGCCTGCTGCGGCAGCCTGCCGCGCGGCCTTGAGCCCTCCTGGTACGCGGAGCTGGTGGCCCGCGCGCACGCCGCCGGTGCCCGTATCGCCCTCGACACCTCGGGCCCGGCCCTGCTCGCCGCCCTCGCCGAGCGCCCCGACGTCGTCAAGCCGAACGCCGAAGAGCTCGCCGGGGCCGTCGGCCGCCCCCTCGCCACGGTCGGCGACGCGGTCAAGGCGGCCGAGGAACTGCGGGAGCTGGGCGCGCGGGCCGTCCTCGCGAGCCTCGGCGCCGACGGACAGCTCCTGGTCGACGACGCGGGCGCGCACTTCGCGAGCGCTCCCGTCGACGCCGTGCGCAGCAACGTCGGCGCCGGTGACTCCTCCCTGGCCGGCTTCCTGATCGCGGGCGGCGCCGGACCGGCCGCGCTCGCCTCGGCCGTGGCCCACGGCGCCGCCGCCGTCCAGCTGCCGGGCAGCGTGATGCCGTCCCCCGCGGACCTCGTCCCGGACGCGGTCACCGTGACGTCCGACGTGCCGCTGGACCGCGTACTGACGGAGCCCGCCGCATGAACCCTCCTGCCGCCGTCCCCCCAACATCCGCCGCCCGCCGGGCGATACGCGTGCGAAGGAGCCCGCGATGACCGACATGATCACCGCGGACCTGGTCGACCTCGAACTCGACCTGTCCGCCGACACCAAGGAAGCGGCGTCCCGCGCGCTCGCCGAACGGATGGTGGCCCTGGGCCGGGTGACCGACCTGGAGGGGTTCCTCGCCGACGTGGCGGCCCGCGAGGCGCAGATGCCGACCGGCCTGGACGGCGGCATCGGCATCCCGCACTGCCGCAGCGCGCACGGAAAGTGCAGGTCGGAGCCACTATGGATGAAGAGTTGGATCGCTGGGCGGCTCGACAGGCGGCCAAGGTGCCGAAGATTCCCACCGAAGGTCTGCGGGAGCTGGCTGAGGAACTGGGCATTGAGCTGGGTGAGTGACCCGGTACCAACGAGGAGGGCCCCACCCATCGCGGGTGGGGCCCTCTGTCGCGCGGTGGCCGTGTGGCTCCAGCCAGGATGCCTTTGTAGAGCTACCACGTCTGGCTGGCTCAGATGGGGCCGAACTCGTGTAACGCAGTTGGCCTGTGGTGGCCTGCCTCAGCGCTGTGCCAGTTGGCGGATCTCTGGTGGTCCTGGATCGACGACCGAGACGCCTTGGATCACGTGCATCCCCAGAGGGAGACGGCAACGCCAAGGATGGTGACTCCTACAGGGCCCGTCGCAACGGCTGCGCCAAGCCCAGTCACGCCCAGCGAAGACGCACACTTCCAAACCTGCTGTTGTTGCTTCGCGGTCAGGGAAGGGCCGCCGATGTACCGGTAGTTCTTTCCCCTATAGGTGAAGCAGCCAACCGACGAAGAGCAGTACTGAGTCTTAGGCACTTCCTTGAAGACGCGCTTTCCGCACTTTGAGCCGGGCGGGCAGTACTTCTTCGTCGTTACGCACTTCTTGGAGGGCGCGCAGACGCGCTTCGACGCCGCGTGCGCGGGTGCTGCTGGTCCAATGCTGAGAAACAGCACTGCGAGAGCGGTGAATGCCGCCGCGAACAGCAGCTGTAGGGACCTCCTGTTGGGCCCTGAGGTCAGAGCATTTTCACTGGCTTGCACTTCAAATCTCCCCGAAAGGCCTGCGTGTTGGGCCCTTTTGCGTTCTTCAAGTCGCAACCGTGGTCCTGCGACTTGTGGTCCACAGCAACATCCCACATCAGGACGGCAGTTGCATCCTCTGGAAAAGGTTACGCAAGGTAAGAGCCTTTAGGCCCTTTAGGGAAAGGGCTTTAGTCCTCACGTGGGGAGGTTGAGACATAAGTGTCATGCAGGCAGACCTACTTGGGTGTCGTCCAGTGGGTGTCCCGCCCCTGCTGGTCGCCAGGAACAGGCGCCGACTGGGCTCCGATCTGAAGAAGCGCCCGTGTGCAAGAGGCGGTCTCGCTCCAGGAGGGCTGGGCTGACGGGGGCGCCTCTGGCGAGTGTCGGCCGCGGTGGAACTCCCGTCCCGTCCGCCAACGACCCAGGAAGAGCCGAGCGGACGTGACCCAGCCGTCAAGGTCGTTCGTACAGTGGCGCGCTCCACGTTGATGCCCTGAACCATGCTGGCCTGGCGCGGACTTGCAGAGAGCCGGTGTAGTCGTCAGCCAGCCATAGGACTGGGAAAAGTGAGGAGTGACTACTACTCCTCTGTGGGTACTGCTGGTGGTTGCTGGACTAGCGTGTCAGGCACGCTAGCCGCGTGGATCACAGGCAGTCTGATTACCCAGCGTGCGTCAGATCGCCGTGAAACCGTCGCCTGGGTTCGTGAGCGAGAACGCGAGCGCGAGCTCTGGGCTCGCGAAGATGAGGCCCGAACCTTCGAGCACCGTCGACAGTCGTTCGTGGAGTTCTATGAGGCGGTGAAGGCACTGGCTAGAACCTACAACCATTGCTACGGCTTCACAGATGGGCCTGAGTTGCCAGAGGGATGGCAGTCTGACGCATACGCCAAGCTCGCGCAGCTGGAGTTCTACGCCGACCGAAATGTGGCGGCTGCCGCGTCGGCTGCTTACGGTGCCGCATGGTCCTGGGGTCACTTCGGGGAGTATGACGCACCCGAGAATCCCGACTTCCATGAGCGGCAACAGAAGTACGAGGAAGCTGAGCTTGAAATGCTCCTATTGGTGCGTCGTAGCCTCTCAATCCCAGAAGCCGACTCGGCACTTCCGCCCCCTGGTTACACCTACGAAAGCGACCCCGCCGCAGAGGAAGGGGCAGCCGAATCGGAGCAGCCGCGAGCTGCACCGGCTCCGCGGTGCCCTACACCGCGTCGAAGCTCGTGGCACAGGCGTCGAACACGGCGCCTTCCTCGTTGTGGCGGAGATGTCCCGCAGGGGCACCCTGCGGGAGCTTGCTGACGAACTGAGCATCGATCTGGGCGAGTGATCCAGCACGTGAGAGGGCCCCACCACCCAATGCGGGTGGGGTCCTCTGCTGTGTGGGGGTGTAAGCAGGTACCTACGCTGCGTGGACGATGCGCGGCACGCCAGCTTCGTAGCCGAAGGGGTCACCTGGGCGTCCCCGCTCCCATCGCGCCGCTCATCGCCCCGATGGTGGATCTGTCCGTGGTCGGGCTCCTGGTGGTTTTGCGCTATCTCTCCCTGCGCGGTGTCCCGCCTGAGCAGATGAAGGCAGCCATACGGCTAGCGCAAGCTGCCCCTCGCCTGGGAGAGGGACAGCTTGAGGAACTGCGGGAACTCCTTCAGCAGCTCTTCCTCGGAACTGGCTCCAACAGGTCGACATCGAACCTGCTGCTCCGCGAACGGCCCTGGGGGAGTGGGTGGATGATGACAGCTTGCAGCACGATCGCTATGGCCCGGCGCCTCTGCCGCATGTCGAACTCGTTCTCCCACCGTTCTACGGAGAACCCGGCGAGGAAGTTCTTGGCGGCCTGCTCGGCGTAGAAGTCGTCGCGGTCCTTCTGCGACGTGGCGACCTGGGCGTCATTCTCGTCCTTGAACTCCAGGTAATCGGCGAGGGTGATCAGCCGGGCCTTGTATGAGTCCTTGATCTCCTGCCGCTGTGCGAGCAAGGCGTTAAGGGTCTCCTCGCCGTACCAAGGCTGCTCCTGGGGAACCAGATCGGAGTACTGCTCCTCAAGGACCTTGACCACCATGCGCTTGATGGCGTCGTCCACGAGGTCGGCACGGCGGCTCACCTTGTTGCACCGTGGGTCCCCGCACCGGTAGCGGTCCTGCTTGTTCGTGCCGGTGGGGCCCATGCCCTTCATCTTCGCGAGGCACATGGTGCCGTCCTCCCTGACGTATCCGCATCGAGCGATGTTCGTCAGGAGGAATCGGCGGGTGGCCTCGGCGATGCCCCGGTAGTCCTTCTTCCCTTCCCGCTTCACCTTCTCGCGGTAGCGGGTCGATGCCGTGTCCCCGTCGAGGTTGAACCACACGGTGCAGCGGGCAATGAGCCTGCGCCACTCCTCCGGCGTGCAGACGGTTTCCCACTGGCCGACGAGCGGCTTGCCGGTCTTCGGATCCCGGACCAACTCACCGTTGATCATGCGGTATCCGCAGAGCGCGGGGTTCGTGAGCATGTACTGAACCGGCGTCGTGGACCACTTGTTGCCACGCACGGTCAGATGGCCGCTCTCGTCGAAGTGCTTGACGATCGTCGCCCATTGCTTGCCCTTCAGTGCCAACTCAATAGCTGTGCGCAGCACTTTGGCTTCCTTGGGCTCCAGCTTCTCGTTGACCTTGCGCCCGGTATCGGGATCTGCGCCCTTCCAACCGAACCGGCGGGCCCACTCGGCGTGCCCTCAAGGGCCTGGTCCCGAACGTTGCGGCTTACGCGCCTCTTGACCTTGACCACTTCGCGCTCACCCATGGCTGAGGTGAGCAGCCCCCGAAGCATCTCCGCATCGTTGTGTACGTCCAACACGGTCTTGGTGTCCGTGATGGCGTACAGCCCGTTCTTGTCCACGGTGAGGGCGCGGTGCAGTTTCAAGTAGTCCTCGGGGAGGATGATGTGCTTCGACCTCGGCGGCCCGCTGAACAAGGTCGCGTACGCCTTCGCGGTCGGCGGCCTCGCCCACCCGACCGACGGTTCCCTGAAGGTGATGGCCGCGGCGATGGCGGCCGGCATGGTGCCGCCGCTGGCCATGGCGCTCGCCACGACCGTGCGCGGCCGGCTCTTCACCAGGACCGAGCGGGAGAACGGCAAGGCGGCCTGGTTCCTCGGCGCCTCCTTCATCACCGAGGGCGCGATCCCCTTCGCGGCCGCCGACCCGCTGCGCGTGATCCCCGCGTCGATGGCGGGCGGCGCGGTCACCGGCGCCCTGTCGATGGCCTTCGGCTGCACCCTGCGCGCGCCGCACGGCGGTGTCTTCGTGGTGCCGCTCATCGGCAGCCCGCTGCTCTACCTCGTGGCGATCGCCGCCGGCGTCTGCGTCTCGACCCTCGTGGTCGTCCTGCTCAAGAGCGCCCGGAAGCCGACCCCTTCGGGGGCGGCGGAGGGCGACGCGGCGGCCGCGACGCCGGCCGAGGACGAGCGCGTACCGGCCACGGCCTGATGCGGAAGAACCTGATCCGAAGGGCCTGATCCGGACGGTTCGACACCGATGGGCCGTGCCTGTGGAGACTGCGGCGGTCTCCACAGGCGCGGCCCATCAGCTGTGCGACTTGCGTCACTTCGGGACCTAAGTCCCATAACCCCCCTGTCGGAAGTCCTGGGCGTTGTTGTCTACTGGGCCGCATGCTCCAGGATGTCTCGATCGTTCAGCAGATAGGCGTGGCCGTGCTCGCCGTGGCGACCGTCGTCTGGGCCGTCGGCCTGGTGCGGGTGATGCGCAGGGACCGCCTCGACGTGCAGGTGTGGCGTCAGGCCCAGGCGCTCCGCGCCCTGCCGGTCCAGCAGGGCCCGCCGCGCGCCGAGACCGTGGAGCTCACGGCGGACGAGCGCGCCGCCTTCGCCGGTCTCGTACGGCAGTACGGCGAGGGCCGCTAGCCGGCCCTAGGCCCCGCGCACCCCTTCGGCCCTGCGTGCCATCGCCGCGCGGGCCGCTTCCTCGGAGACGTACACCTCGCACATGTGCCGGCCGTCCGGCGTGAGGGTGTGCTCCACCTCCCACAGGCTGATCTCGCCGCCGTCGAAGAGCAGGAACGCGTGCTCGTAGAGCGCGAAGTTCTGGCGCGCGTCGCCGGACAGGCGGGAGCGGCCGAAGGCCTGCGTGATCCGGTGCGCGAACGCCGAACGCAGCTGGGCCGTGACGTCCTCCCCGGGCCGGTCGCCGTCCGGGTTCTCCGCGCGGCGCAGCACGCGGCGCGCGTGGTCCGCGGAGTCGTCCGGGACGTACGCGTGCCGGGGCGAGGTCTCCGGCGGCAGCTGGAGCGCGAGATGACGGCCGCACAGTGGCGGATCGGGCGGCAGCGGCAGCCGCGAGGTGGCGACGCCCGCCTCCTCCTCGTCGGCGTAGATCTCATGCGTCGGGGCGCTGCCCGGCGCGGTGTTGTGGACCAGCTCCCAGAGCGTCAGCACCGTCGCGTCGGCGAGCAGCCAGGTGTGTCTGTACGTCTCGCGGTGCAGGCCCGAGCTGTGGTGTGCGGAGTGCAGGGCGCTGTCGTGGGCGAGGGCGGAACCGAGCCGGCCCATCACCTCGTCGGGCAGGTCGAAGGAGTTGAGGGCGCGGCCGAGGAGTCGCTCGAGGTGCTCCTCCGGAGAGTGTGGCTCGGGCGACTCGGGTGGCTCGTACGCCGTTTCGTACGGAACGCTCAAGGCTTCTCCCGGCGTTGCTGCATGTCACCTGGTGAGTGCATACCGTAGCCCCTGGGTCCGACATCATGCCCGGGAACGGGAAAACGCACGAGCCACGTGGGTGGTTCCCACGTGGCTCGATCAGCTGTTGCGTTCCGGCGCGGGCGTCAGCTCGCGCTGCCCGCCGTCCACTCGCTCCAGGACATGTTCCAGCCGTTGAGGCCGTTGTCCGGGGCGATGGTCTTGTCCGGGGAGCCCTTGACCGTCACGACGTCGCCGATCAGGGAGTTGTTGAAGAACCACGCGCCCTGGGTGTTCGGGTCGCCCGCGCCGCGCGCGTCCTGGAGGCCGACGCAGCCGTGGCTGGTGTTGGCGCTGCCGAAGATGGACGGCGAGCCCCAGTAGTTGCCGTGGATGAAGGTGCCCGACTGGGACAGGCGCATGGCGTGCGGCACGTCCTTGATGTCGTACTCGCCGCCGAAGCCGACCGTGTCGCCGTTCATGCGGGTCTGGGTGAACTTCTCGGAGATCACCATCTTGCCGTTGTACGTCGGGTTGGACGGGCTGCCCGCGGAGATCGGGACGGTCTTGATGACCTTGCCGTCGCGCTCGACCGTCATCTTCTTGGCCTGCACGTCGACCGTGGAGACCTGGGCGCGGCCGATGGTGAAGGTGACCGTCTTGTTCTGGACGCCGGTGGCGCCGTTCG
This sequence comes from Streptomyces silaceus, assembly GCF_001419745.1. GTDB lineage: Bacteria > Actinomycetota > Actinomycetes > Streptomycetales > Streptomycetaceae > Streptomyces > Streptomyces silaceus. The sequence continues at coordinate 13,416 of NZ_LIRJ01000015.1, forward strand.
CGCCCTTCACGCCGTCCAGCGCGATCTTCATGGTGATCGTGGAACCGGCCTTCCAGTACTCCTCGGGCCGGAAGTCCAGGCGCTGGTTGCCGAACCAGTGGCCGACGACCTTCTGGCCGCTGCTGGACGTCACCGTGATGTGCGACTGGACGTCCTTCTTCTCCGTGATCGCCTTGTCGAAGGTGAAGGAGACCGGCATGCCGACACCGACCTTGGCGCCGCCGTCGGGCGTGTAGGTGCCGATGAAGCTGTTCGCCGAGGAGACCGTCGTGAACGTCGCGTTCTCGGTCGCCGCGTTGCCCTCGCCGTCCTTGGCGTTGGCGGTCACCTTGTACTTGGTGCCGCGCTCCAGCTGGGCCTTGGGCTTCCAACTGGCGCCGTCGCCGGAGATGGTGCCCTCGACCGCGGCGCCCGACGTCACCGACGTCATCTTCACGCTGGTCAGCTTGCCGCCCTTGACCTTGACGCCGGTGGCGTTGATCGAGGCGTCGGTGGCGCCGTCCTTCGAGGAGATGGTGATGTCGGCGCCCTTGGCGGCCGAGCTGCCGCCCTTCTTGTCGTCCTTGGCGTCGGCGTCACCGCCGCAGGCCGTGAGGGTCAGCGCACCCACGGCGGCGAGCGCGGTGGCCGCCAGCAGGGCACGGCGCCGGGGGTTGACTATGACCGACCTTGTCACGGGCTGCTCCAAGTACGTGTTCTGATCCAGTACGAGTAAAGAGCCACCAGTGCGCGGAGAGGTTCCCTCCAAAGGATGTGAGTACGGGCACATTGGGGGCGCGAGATCCCCTCAATGCGCCCTGTGCGCCACGCAGTTGACGGTATTTCACGCCCTTTGTGGAGCTATTCTATATTAGCTCCCTTTAATTCTTTTTGTCTGCTATTGCCGATAAAGATCGCTGTACGAGGGGAATGTTCCGCCCGGTGTTTCGACGGACTCCGCCGCGAGCAGCGCCCGCACGATCGACTCCGTCACCAGGTCCGCGCCCGCCGCGAGGATCTCGTTCAGGGCGAGGGGGTGGTCGGCGGCCAGCGGGTGCTCGCCGGTGGCGAGGGCGAAGACCGTGTCCCCGTCGTTGAGGAGATGGACCGGGCGGACCGCGCGCGCCATGCCGTCGTGCGAGGTGCCGGCCAGCTTCTGGGCCTGGGCCCTGGTGAGGTCGGCGTCGGTGGCGACCACGGCGAGCGTGGTGTTCAGCGGCGGCGGACCGTTCTCCGCGTTCTTCGCGGCGGCCTCGGCCAGGCGCCGCCTCGCCTCCTCATGGGCCTCGGGCGAGGGGTAACGCACCTGCCGCCCCTGGAAGTACCGCCCGTACAGCGCGCCCGTCTCCGGATCGAAGCCCGACCCCGCGGCGTTCGCCACGACCAGCGCGGCGACCGTGATCCCCGAGTCCAGGCGGACGCTCGCGCTGCCGATGCCGCCCTTGACCCGGCCGACCACCGCGCCCGTGCCCGCGCCGACGCTGCCCTCCTCGACCGGCGCGAACGGTTCGGTGCGCGCGGCGTCCACCACGGCCTCCCGGCCGGTCGCCGCGTCGGGGCGGGCCGCGAAGTCGCCGCCGCGGCCCAGGTCGAAGACGCAGGCGGCCGGGACGACCGGCACGACGTGCGCGGGGTCGGGGCCGACCCGCACGCCCCGGCCGTGCTCCTCCAGCCACGCCATCACACCGGCCGCGGAGTCCAGGCCGTACGCGCTGCCGCCGGTCAGGACGAGGGCCTCGACGCGCTGCACCAGATTGCGCGGATCGAGCGCGTCCGTCTCACGGGTGCCGGGCCCGCCGCCGCGTACGTCCACGGCGGCGACGGCCCCGCCCTCCGGGGCCAGCACGACGGTGGTCCCGGTGAGGTGCCCGTCGCCGACCCGGGTGGCATGCCCGACGCGCAGGCCCGCGACATCGGTCAGGGAGTCCGTGCTCTTACGAGTCATGCGTCGATGCGTATCACGCGGGGCGGCCTGCGGGCAGTCGTGTGCCGGGCGCCGGGCCGGAACCCGTCGGCGTGGGGCCGGGTGCGGACCGGTCGTCGGGTCGCGTGTGTACCGGTCGTCGGGTCTTGTGCGTACCGGTCGTCGGGTCTTGTGTGTACCGGGCCCGACGACCGGTCCGTCATGCCGCCGCTGCCCGGCGGGTCATGCGTGCGGTGAGCGTCGTCCCCGTCGCGACCGTCGCCGCCGTCACGAGCCCCGCCACGAGCACCGCCCAGCGCCCCGCGAACGTACTCGCGAGCACCGCCAACGCGCTGACCGGCAGCACCAGTTGCTGGGCGAGCCCCACCTTGAAGTAACGGGAGTGCAGCGCCCACACCGTGATCAGATACAGCGCCGTCGGCACCGTCACCGCGGCCGACGCCGCCCATGTCGAGACGTGCGCCTTGCCGACCGCGTGCTCGACCGCCACCTCGATCCCGGCACCGATCGCCGCGGCCGACCCGAGGATCACATAGTGGCCGTACCCCCACAGGAACGCCTGCCGGTTGCTCTCCAGCCGGCCGTGGATCGGCACGACGAAGTAGATCCACCACGCGGCGAACACGATGAGGAGCCCGCCCGCGGCGATGGGCAGCAGCTCGTCGAGCGCGTCGTGCTCGTCGATGCCCGACTTCACCGCGACGGTCGCCGCGGCGATCGTCTCGCCGAGCACGATGATCGTGAACAGGCCGTACCGCTCGGAGATGTGGTGCGGGTGCCAGGCCGTCGTGTACGCCCGCTCCGCGATCACCGGCACGGACATCTCGGCGACGGCCATCACGAGGAACAGCCAGGACCGGCCGCCCTCCGGCAGGAACAGCAGCCCCGACCAGCCGATCTGGCAGAGCACCACACCGGTCGCGTACCGCAGGGCCGTGGCGCGCTCGGCGCCCGTCGCCGCCCTGGCCGCGCGCAGCCACTGCGAGGCGAGCGCGATCCGCATGATCAGGTAGCCGAGCCAGATCAGCAGGAAGTCGTGGTCCTGGAAGGCCTTGGACACCCCGGCGGCGAAGACGAGGACACCGGCGATCTGGATCAGCGTGACCACGCGGTACAGCGCGTCGTCGTTGTCGTACGCCGACGAGAACCAGGAGAAGTTCACCCAGGCCCAGAACAGTGCGAAGAAGAGCATCGCGTAGTTGAGGACGCCCTCGCCCGGGTGCCCCTCGGCGACGGCGTGCACGAGCTCGGCACCGGCCTGGGCGACCGCCACGACGAAGCAGAGGTCGAAGAAGAGCTCCAGCGGTGTCGCCGCGCGGTGCTCCTCGTCGCGCCCGCGCGCCAGGAGCGGGCGCAGCGGCTTCGGGAACGGTGGGGGTGACGGGGGCGTGCCCGCCGAGGTGCTGCGGTTCCCGGGCGTGGGGGAGTCGGGAGAGGTCGTCATGCCCTCCAGAACAGCAGAAGGCGTACGCCGAATCAGGCTGCGGCGCCGACCGCCACGGCAGGGACACCCGGCCGCCGCAAGGCCTCCTCGTACCGGCGCAGGACCAGGGCCGCCACGTCCGGGTGATCGGCGATCGGCTCCGCCACGGCGTCGGCCCCCGCCGCGGCGAGCGCGACCGTGAACCGGCCCGGCGCGAGCAGATGCGCGGCCACGGCCACCCTGCGGTACCCGGACGCCCGCAGCCGGGCCACGGCGTCGGGGACGGCGGGCGCGGCGGCCGAGCAGTACGCGGGGCGCACGGGGACGCCGGGCAGCAGCCGGCGCAGCTGCCGGGCGGCGATCCGCGCCCCGTCGTTGCCGCCGGGGCGCGAGGAGCCCGCGGAGGCGAGGACGACGGCGTCGGCCCGCAGTCCGGCGCGGGACTCGGCCTCGCGCAGGCGGTCCCGCAGGGCGAGCGCGACGGCGGGCTCGCCGCGCAGGCCCTCGGTGAGCACGCAGCCTCCCGCTCCGTCCGCGACGACGGCGGGGATGTCGACGGTGCGGTGGTAGCCGTCGCCGAGGAGGAAGGGGACGACGACGGAGCCGTCCCGCAGTGCTTCGGCGAGCGAGGGGGACTGGTGGTCGAGATGCCCGACGACGGGACGCACCCCACCGATCGCCTCGACCTGCTCGCGGAGCCGCCGCAGCGTGGCACCGGCCCCGGGCAGCGCGCTGCCGTGCACGGCGAGGACGAAGGGGGGTGCGGAGGGTGCGGGGAGCGGCAGCGGCAGCCTTGCTCGGCCTGCCGATGGTCGGGGCTCGGCGTGGTCCGCCGGAAGCCGGGGCTCCGGGCCTGACGGAAGGCGGGGCTCCACGTGGCTGGCCGGAGGTCGGGGTTCCGCATGGCCCGCCGGAAGCCGTCGCTCTGCCTGGTCCACCCGAAGCTGTCGCACTGATCGGCCCACCCGGAACTCTCGCGCGGTCCGGTCCGCCCGCGGCGGGCGCGCCGGAGATCCTGGCGAGCGGGCCCGGGGCAGGACAGTGGTGTCGCCGCACTCCCGCCCCGGAAACCGCATCGCCACGGGCTGCGCTCTTGGTCGGGGAGCAGCCCGTCGCCGTCGACGCTACGCCCGCGCCCGCCGCCGGAACACCGCCAAAGGGCCTGACACCCTGGGCCGTTGGACCCGCGCAGAGGGGTCCTTGGCGGCCCGGAGCCCCGCCCCGCCCGGCCTACCGTCAAGGGGAACGCACCCAGCCACCTGAGACGACGGAGTGTGCCCCCATGACCCAGAACCTGGTGCTCATCGGCCACGGAATGGTGGGCCACCGCCTCCTGGAACTGCTCGCCGAGCGCGGCGCCCTCGCCGGCCCCGCCCCGGACGACCGCGGCTGGCGCGTGACCGTGCTCGCGGAGGAGGACAGGCCCGCCTACGACCGCGTCCACCTCTCCTCCGCGTTCACCGGCGCCACCGACGCCGAACTCTCCCTCTGCGAGAGCGACTTCCTCACCCGGCACGGCATCGACCTGCGGCTGGGCGACCCGGCCGAGCACATCGACACCGAGGCCCGCACGGTCACCAGCACCTCCGGCGCCACTGTCCCCTACGACGCCCTGGTCGTCGCCACCGGCTCCTACCCGTTCGTGCCGCCCATCGACGGCGCCGACGCCCCCGGCTGCTTCACCTACCGCACCCTCTACGACGTCGAGACTCTCACCGCGTACGCCTCCGATGAGGGCCGCGCCACGGGCGTCGTCATCGGCGGCGGACTCCTCGGTCTGGAGGCCGCGGGCGCCCTGCGCACCCTCGGACTGCGCACCCACGTCGTCGAGTTCGCGCCCCGCCTCATGCCGCTCCAGGTCGACGACGGCGGCGCGGCGGCCCTGCGCGCCACCATCGAGTCGATGGGCGTGGCCGTGCACACCGGCGTCGGGGCGAGCCGGGTCGAGACCGACGCCGACGGATCCGTACGGGCCCTGCGGCTGAGCGACGGCCGCGCCCTCGACGCCGACGTGGTCGTCTTCTCCGCCGGGGTGCGCCCCCGCGACCGCCTCGCCCGCGAGGCCGGGCTCGCCGTGGGCGACCGGGGCGGCGTCGTCGTCGACGAGCACTGCCGCACCACCGACCCCTACGTCTACGCCATCGGAGAGTGCGCCCAGACCTCCGACGGCCGCGTCTACGGCCTGGTCGCCCCCGGCTACCAGATGGCCGAGACCGTCGCCGACGCCCTCGCGGGCGAGGGCACCGCGGTCTTCACCGGCGCCGACACCTCCACCAAGCTGAAGCTGATGGGCGCCGACGTCGCCTCCTTCGGCGACCCCTTCGCCCCCGAGGGCGAGGACGGCGGCGCGGTCTCCGTCGTCTTCTCCGACACCCGCGAGGGCGTCTACAAGAAGCTGCTCCTCGGCCCCGAGGGCCAACTGCTCGGCGGCATCCTCGTCGGCGACGCCGACGCCTACGGCACCCTGAGGCCGCACGCGGGGCGCCCTCTGCCCGCACCGCCCGAGGCCTACGTCCTGCCCGCGTCCGGAGTCGAGCTGCCCGGCGCCGACGCCCTGCCCGACGACGCCGTCGTATGCAGCTGCCACAACGTCACCAAGGGCGCCGTCCGCACCGCCGTCACCGAGAACTCCCTCACCGACATCGGCGGCATCAAGCGGTGCACCAAGGCCGGCACGGGCTGCGGCGGCTGTCTCTCCACCCTCCAGTCCGTCCTCGACGCGGAGCTGGCGGCCGCCGGCATCGAGAAGCCCAAGGGCCTGTGCGAACACTTCGCGCTGAGCCGCGCCGAGATCTACGAGACGGTCCGCACCGAACGCATCCGCTCCTTCTCCGAGCTGATGGCCCGGCACGGCCTCGGCGGCGAGGGCTGCGTGGTCTGCAAACCCGTCGTCGGCAACGTGCTCGGCACCCTCGCTCCCGAACTCGGCCTCGGCCACGTCCTGGACGGCGAACAGGCCGCCCTCCAGGACTCCAACGACCTCTTCCTCGCCAACCTCCAGAAGGACGGCACCTACTCCGTCGTCCCGCGCGTCCCCGGCGGCGAGATCACCCCCGCCCAGCTCATCGCGATCGGCGAGGTCGCCCGAGACTTCGACCTCTACACGAAGATCACCGGCGGTCAGCGCATCGACCTCTTCGGTGCCCGCGCGGACCGACTCCCCGCGATCTGGCGCCGCCTGGTCGACGTGGGCCTGGAGTCCGGCCACGCCTACGGCAAGTCCCTGCGCACCGTGAAGTCCTGCGTCGGCGCCAAGTTCTGCCGGTTCGGGCAGGGCGACTCCGTGCAGCTCGCCATCGACCTGGAGCTGCGCTACCGCGGCCTGCGCACCCCGCACAAGATCAAGGGCGGTGTCTCCGGCTGTCTGCGCGAGTGCGCCGAGGCCCGCGGCAAGGACATCGGCGTCATCGCCACCGCCAACGGCTGGAACCTCTACGTCTGCGGCAACGGCGGCACCAGCCCGCGCCACGCCGATCTCCTCGCCGCCGACCTGTCCACCGCCGCACTCTTCCGCCTCGTCGACCGCTTCCTCATGTACTACCTGCGCACCGGCGAGCGCCTGGAGCGCACCGCCCCGTGGTTCGAGCGCGTCGGCGGCCTCGACCACCTGAAGTCCGTCCTGATCGAGGACTCCCTCGGCATCTGCGCCGAGCTGGAGGCCCAGATGGACCGCCACGCGGCGGCCTACCGCGACGAGTGGCAGGCGGTCCTGGACGACCCGCAGGCCCTCGCACGCTTCGAGCGGCACCTCGCACAGCCCTCGCCCGCGTTCCTGGAGCCGGGCCGCGGCCGGGCCGCCGTCCTGCCCGACGGCTCCGAGGCCGCCCTCTTCAAGGACAGCGGCGGCACGGTCTACGCGGTCGGCAACCGCGACCCGTACTCCGGGACCGACGTGATCGCCCACGGCATCCTGGGCACGCGCGACGGCCGCCCCGTCGTGGCCTCGCCGATGCACAAGCAGGAGTTCGACCTGCGCACCGGCGCGTGCCTGGACGACCCGTCGGTCACGCTGCCGGTGCACGAGGTGCCGGCGGACGGGACACCGACGCCTGAGATGTCGGCGGACGGCCCGCCCGCGCGTGAGGTCTGAAGTCCCGTCGCGTTCGCGGTCTTTGGCCCGCTCACCTGGTGTCCTACGCCTCTGCTGCCCGGGCCCGACGCGACGGATCGTGGATACGTCAGGCCCCGTGGCAAGGTCGGGACCCTGAGTGAACTGGGAACCAACATGAGATCGCCTGCCGCCCAAGAGACGCGGACCGCGCCCGCGGGCACGTCGTACGACCCCGCGCAGTACCGCCCCGGCCGGTCCATCACCGACTGGGAGCCGGAGAACGAGCTCTTCTGGAAGTCCACCGGCAAGAAGGTCGCCACCCGCAACCTGTGGATCGCTGTCCCCGCCCTGCTCGTCGCCTTCGTCGTCTGGCAGGTCTGGTCGGTCACCGCGACCAACCTCGCCGACGTCGGCTTCAGCTTCTCCACCTCCCAGCTGTTCTGGCTGACGGCGATCCCGGGCCTGACCGGCGGCACGGCCCGGATCTTCTACACCTTCCTCGGCCCGATGGTCGGCCAGCGCCGCTTCACCGCGCTCTCCACGGTGGTCCTGGTCGTCCCGCTGATCTGGCTCGGCATCGCGGTCCAGAACCCCGACACCTCGTACGGCGTGATGGTCGTCATCGCCGCGCTCTGCGGCGTCGGCGGCGCCAACTTCGCCTCGTCGCTCGCCAACATCGGCTTCTTCTTCCCGAAGAAGGACAAGGGCAACGCGACCGGCATCAACGGCGGCCTCGGCAACCTCGGCGTCTCCGTCGTCCAGCTGCTCACCCCGATCGTCATCACCAGCTCGGTCCTCGCGGTCGGCTCGGCCCAGCACAAGGCCGACGGCTCGCCGGTCTGGCTGCAGAACGCCGCCTTCCTGTGGGTGCCCGTCCTGGTGATCCTGGCCGCCGTCGCATGGTTCGGCCAGAACGACCTCAAGGTCGCGGCGACCCCCTTCAGCCAGCAGAAGATCATCTTCAAGCGCAAGCACAACTGGCTGATGACCTGGCTCTACGTCGGCACGTTCGGCTCCTTCATCGGCTTCGCCGCGGCCCTGCCGATGCTCATCAAGACCACGTTCACCCCCATCGACGCGGCCTACTCCGCGGCGACGTACGCCTGGATGGGCCCGGCCGTGGGCGCGCTCGCCCGCTGGGCCGGCGGCTGGATCGCCGACAAGATCGGCGGCGCGCGGGTCACCATCATCTCGTTCGTCGGCATGGCGCTCTCCATCGTCGGCGTCATCAACTTCCTTCCGTCCGGCGGCGACAACGGCAACTTCTGGGGCTTCTTCGCCTGCTTCCTGTGTGCGTTCTTCTTCTCGGGCATCGGCAACGGCTCGACGTTCCGCCAGATCCCGGTGATCTTCCGGAACCAGCACCTGAAGGGCCTGACCGAGGGCACGCCCGAGTACGCGAAGGCGCTGAAGCAGTCGGAGATGGAGGCGGGCGCCGTCACGGGCTTCACCTCCGCGATCGCCGCGTACGGCTTCTTCTTCATCCCGGCGATGTTCGCCAACTTCGCCGTGACCAGCGCGATGTGGGGCTTCGTGGGCTTCTACGTCAGCTGCATCGCGGTCGCCTGGTGGTTCTACGCCCGCAAGGGCGCGGAGTCGCCCAGCTGACGCCGTCAGGAAGGTGAGCGGCACGGTCCAGGCGGGCCGGGTGTGGGAGCGCCCGGCCCGCCTTCCGCGTTTTCCCGGCCCGTACCACGGGAACTCCCGGAAATTCTTGTGAATGCGTTCACAAGCGAACTTAGGTCCAAAGTCCCGCAGAAAACACCTGGTCAACGCAGGTTTCATCGATCGCGTCCGCGCGGAAAAGGGCCTTTCGGTCCCCGAACGAGGACCATTGCGGCCCCTTTGATCGATCAAAAGGGAGTGGAATAGAGGTGTAGCGAAGAAGCGAAACGGAAGGTGCGCGTCATGACTGCCACACCTGCGGAGACGACAGTGAACGGCGAGGCCTGGGACGGTTTCAAGGGCGGCCTGTGGCGGGACGCCATCGACGTCCGCGACTTCGTGCAGCAGAACTACACGCCCTACGAAGGGGACGACTCCTTCCTGGCCGGCCCGACCGAACGCACCACCCAGGTCTGGCAGAAGCTCCTCTCGATGTTCCCCACGGAGATCGAGCGCGGCATCCACGACGTGGACGTGAAGACCCCGTCCCGCATCGACGCCTTCAGGCCCGGCTACATCGACGGCACCGCCGCCGACCACAAGGACCTGATCGTCGGCCTGCAGACCGACGCCCCGCTCAAGCGCGCCATCATGCCCAACGGCGGCTGGCGGATGGTCGAGGGCGCCCTCAACGCCTACGGCTACGAGGCCGACCCCGAGGTCCGGGACGTCTACACCCACCTGCGCAAGACCCACAACGAAGGCGTCTTCGACGCCTACACGCCCGAGATCCGCGCCTGCCGCTCCTCCGGCATCATCACGGGCCTGCCCGACGCCTACGGCCGCGGCCGCATCATCGGCGACTACCGCCGCGTCGCCCTCTACGGCGTCGACCGCCTGATCGCCGCCAAGGAGGCCGACAAGGCCGCCCTCGGCGAGGAGTGGGCGACCGAGGACGTGATCCGCGGGCGCGAGGAGATCTCCGAGCAGATCAAGGCCCTCAAGGAACTGAAGGCCATGGCGATGTCGTACGGCTACGACATCGCGCAGCCCGCCACCACCGGCCGCGAGGCCATCCAGTGGCTGTACTTCGCCTACCTCGCCGCCGTGAAGGAGCAGAACGGCGCGGCCATGTCGATCGGCCGCATCGACAACTTCCTCGACATCTACCTCCAGCGCGACATCGAGGCCGGCCGCATCACCGAGGCCGAGGCCCAGGAGTTCATCGACGACTTCGTCATCAAGCTCCGCATCGTCCGCTTCCTGCGCACGCCCGAGTACAACGAGCTCTACTCCGGCGACCCGACCTGGGTCACCTGGTCGATGGCCGGCATCGGCGCCGACGGCCGCCCGCTGGTCTCGCGCACCACCTTCCGCGCCCTGCAGACCCTCTACAACCTGGGCCCCGCGCCCGAGCCGAACCTCACGGTCTTCTGGTCGCAGCGACTGCCCAAGGGCTTCAAGGACTTCGCCTCCAAGGTCGCCATCGACACCTCGGCCATCCAGTTCGAGTCCGACGAACTGATGCGTCCCAAGTACGGCGACGACACCGCGATCGCCTGCTGCGTCTCGGCGATGGCCGTCGGCAAGCAGATGCAGTTCTTCGGCGCCCGCGTCAACGTCGCCAAGGCGCTCCTCTACGCGATCAACGGCGGCCGCGACGAGAAGTCCGGCAAGACCGTCGTGCAGGGCTTCACGCCCATCGAGGGCGAGTACCTCGACTACGAGACCGTCGCGAAGCAGTACGACGCGATGCTCGACTGGCTGGCCAAGACGTACGTCCACGCGCTCAACGTCATCCACTACATGCACGACAAGTACGCCTACGAGCGCATCGAGATGGCGCTGCACGACCAGGAGATCCTGCGCACCATGGCGTGCGGCATCGCGGGCCTCTCGGTCGCCGCGGACTCCCTCTCGGCGATCAAGCACGCCAGGGTCAAGGTGATCCGCGACGAGACCGGTCTCGCCGTCGACTACGAGATCGAGGGCGACTACCCCGCCTACGGCAACAACGACGACCGCGCCGACGAGATCGCCACGCGCATCGTGCACGACTTCATGGAGAAGGTCCGCAAGCACCCCACGTACCGCAACGCGGTGCACACCCAGTCGGTGCTGACCATCACCTCGAACGTCGTCTACGGCAAGAAGACCGGCAACACCCCCGACGGCCGCCGCGCCGGCACGCCCTTCGCCCCGGGTGCCAACCCGATGAACGGCCGGGACGAGCACGGGTACATCGCCTCGGCGATGTCGGTCGCCAAGCTGCCCTACGACGACGCCGAGGACGGCATCTCGCTGACCAACACCATCACCCCGGACGCCCTCGGCCGCACCCCCGAGGAGCGGGTGGAGAACCTCTCCGGCGTCCTGGACGGCTTCATGGCCAGCGACGGCTTCCACATGAACGTCAACGTGCTGAACAAGGCGACCCTCGAGGACGCCATGGAGCACCCGGAGAACTACCCGCAGCTGACCATCCGGGTCTCCGGATACGCGGTGAACTTCATCCGGCTGACCCGCGACCAGCAGCTCGACGTCATCAACCGCACCTTCCACGGCTCCCTGTGAGCCACCGGCTCCCGGCGCACGTCCGCGCCGGGGGCCACCGGCTCCCTCACCGGAGCCGCCCCGGATCCGCGGCCCCGGGGCCGGGCCCTCACCCCGGCCCCGGGAGCCGCGAACACCACGTCCTGCCAGTAGTTCGGGAGTTCCGCCATGGCTGTCCTGCTCGGTACCGACATCCCCGTACGTCCGCGCATGGCCGACGAGGACGCCGCCACCCCCGCGGCGGCGGCCACCCACCGCCCCGTCACCGGATCGATCCACTCCTGGGACCTGTCCACCGGCGTCGACGGGCCCGGGACGCGCTTCGTCACGTTCCTCGCCGGGTGCCCCCTGAGCTGTCTGTACTGCCACAACCCCGACACCTGGCGGATGCGCGACGGCAAGCGGACCACCGCCGACGACGTGATCGCGGAGGCCGCCAAGTACACCAAGTTCATCGCCGCGGCCGGGGGAGGAGCCACCGTCAGCGGCGGCGAGCCCCTCCTGCAGCCCGTCTTCACCGGCGAACTGCTGCACCGCCTCAAGCACGAACTCGGCCTGCACACCGCCCTGGACACCTCCGGCTTCCTCGGCGCACGCGCCACCGACGCCCTGCTGCGCGACGTCGACCTGGTCCTGCTCGACATCAAGTCCTGGGACCCCGAGACCTACCAGAAGGTCACCGGGCGCCCCCTGCGGCCCACCCTCGACTTCGCCCACCGCCTCGCCGACCTCGGCAAGGAGGTCTGGGTGCGCTTCGTCCTCGTCCCCGGCCTGACCGACGACCCCGGGAACATCGAGGGCGTGGCCCGCTTCGCCGCCTCGCTCGGCAATGTCACGCGCGTCGACGTACTGCCCTTCCACAAGCTGGGCGAGGCCAAGTGGGACGCGCTCGGCAAGGACTTCACGCTGCGCGACACCCCCTCGCCCACCCTCGAACAGGTGGCCGCCGCCAAGGAGATCTTCGCGGCTCAGGGACTCAAGGCCGTCTGACAGAGGCGGGTGCGCGCACCGCGCGGACCACCCGAACGGCCCAGCGGGCGGGCGGCCCGCCGCGGCCCTGCCTAGCGTGGCCGCATGAGTGCTCCCACCAGCCATCGGCGGACGGGCGACACCTACCGTCCCGGATCGACGATCGCGGAGTGGCGCCCGGAGGACGACGCCTTCTGGCGCGCCACCGGCCACAAGGTCGCCAAGCGCAACCTCTGGGTGTCCATCCCGGCCCTGATGCTCGGCTTCGTCGTCTGGCAGGTCTGGTCGGTCACCGCCGTCCGCCTCAACGACGTGGGGTTCGGGCTTTCCACCTCGCAGCTCTTCTGGCTGACGGCCATCCCCGGTCTCACCGGCGGCACCTTCCGGATCCTCTACACCTTCATCGGGCCGATCTTCGGGGAGCGGAAGTTCACCGCGTTCTCCACGATCATCCTCATCGCCCCGATGCTGTGGCTCGGGTTCGCGCTCCAGGACACCGGAACCCCCTACTGGGAGCTGGCCCTGATCGCCGCGGTCTGCGGCATCGGCGGCGCCAACTTCTCCTCGTCCATGGCGAACATCGGCTTCTTCTTCCCCAAGCGGGAGAAGGGCAGCGCCGCCGGCCTCAACGGCGGCCTCGGCAACCTCGGCGTCTCCGTCGTCCAGCTGGTCGCCCCGCTGGTCGTCACGGCCGCCGTCCTCGGCGCCCCCGCGGGCGACCCGCAGCGCGACACCGTCAAGAACGAGGACGTCTGGCTCCAGAACGGCGCGTTCCTCTGGGTGCCGCTCCTGGTGATCATGGCGCTGATGTCGTGGTTCCTGATGAACGACCTCAAGGTCGCGGCAGCGCCCTTCAGCCGTCAGAAGATCATCTTCAAGCGCAAGCACAACTGGCTGATGACCTGGCTCTACGTCGGCACCTTCGGGTCGTTCATCGGCTTCGCCGCCGGACTCCCGCTGCTGATCAAGAACAACTTCGCGGCCTCGGGCTACCAGGCCACCACCTACGCCTGGATCGGCCCCTTCATCGGCGCCCTCACCCGCTGGGCGGGCGGCTGGCTGTCGGACCGGATCGGCGGGGCGAGGGTCACCATGGTGTCCTTCGTCGGCATGGCCGCCTCGCTGGTCGTCGTGATCACGGCGCTGCCCGCGGGCGGCGACAAGGGCAGCTTCTGGGCGTTCTACGTCGGGTTCCTGTGCGCCTTCGCGTTCTCCGGCGTCGGCAACGGCTCCACGTTCCGCCAGATCCCCGTGATCTTCCGGGACCTGCACCTGAAGAAGGTCGCGGGCCAGGGCGAGGAGGCGGAGCGCACCGCGCTCAAGCAGGCCGAGATGGAGTCGGGCGCGGTCACCGGCTTCTCCGCCGCCATCGCGGCGTACGGCTTCTTCTTCATCCCGGCGATGTTCGCGAACCTCTCGGTCACCACCGCGCTGTGGATGTTCATCGGCTTCTACGTCACGTGCCTGGTCGTGTGCTGGTGGTTCTACGCTCGCAAGGGCGCGGAGGCCCCGAGCTGAGCCCCCGACGTACCCTGGAGGCATGAGCACCGCCCCCGCCCCCGAACCGCGCGACCCGGAGAAGCCCAAGAAGCCGAGGAACGCGCTGGTCTTCGACGATCCGCTGGCCCAGCAGTCGTCGGACGACACGGACCGTGGGTGGGGCGAGCGGGCCGACGCCGGCGACAGCGCCGCCGACCTGGCGCGCTTCCTCGACGAGAAGCCGCCCCACCACCTCTGAGTCCGCGCTACTCCTCGCGGTGCCCCGAGCCGCGCTGCGCGACGAGGGCGTCGCGGATCTCCTTGAGGACCTCCAGCTCGGAGACCTCGATGACCTCCTGGGTGCCCTCCTTCTCGGCCTTCTTGGCGGCGACCTTCGCCAGGTACTTGGCCATGGGCAGCACCATCAGGAAGTACACGACGGCCGCGGTGATCAGGAAGCTGAGGACCGCGCTGAGCACGGAACCCCACATGATCGGGATGCCGCTGACGACCTCGCCGTTCTTCATCTCGCACGGAGATTTCAGGCACGAGCTGTAGTGGTCGAGATCCTTCGTGCCGAAGGCGCCGACGAGCGGGTTGATGACACCCTTGACCACCGAGTTCACGATGTTCGTGAACGCGGCGCCGATGACGACCGCGACCGCCAGGTCGACGACATTGCCGCGCATCAGGAAGGCCTTGAAGCCCTCCCAGACGCCCGGTTCCTTCTTCTCGCTCACCACGAGGCCTTTCGTTGCATGTGCGGGTTGCGGAACAAACAACTTCGCAACCTACGTCAGCCCCTGGAGGACCTGTCCAATTCGCTCCCACGAACGAGCGACTTGACAAGGGGGCAGTGCGATCGTGAACGCTCCGCTTCATCGCAGCGCCACCGCGAGCCGCGTGCTCGCCCCGGCCCCGGCCAGCCGCACCGCCGTGTCCCTCGGCACGGAGAAGACCACCAACGCGCCGCTCTCGGCGGGACTTTCCCCCGGCTCCGGCACCTCCGAAACCCGCGCGCCCGCCGCGACCACGCGCGGCTTCGCGCCGCCCGCGGCCGATCCGTCGGCCGCGATCACGTCGACCCGGTCGCCGGGGCGCAGCAGCCGCGCGGCGTCCGCGTCGGCGATGCGCACCGGCGCGGTCACCCGCTCCGCTGACCGTGGCTCCCGCACGGGCCGGTCCGCGGCCGTCCGCTGCGGCCGGTCCGCCTCGCGCGGGGCAGTGGCCGCGAGGGCGGCGGCGGTCAGCGCGAGCCCCACGGCCAGGGCCCGGCGTCTGTGCCGCAGGAGCCGGCGCAGCCGCGGATGCCCGCCGCGCACCCGCACGGGGGAGAAGTGGGGGACCGGGCAGCTCTCCGCCGGGGAGGGCTGGGTACGAGAGGGGACGTGCGTCACGACAACCACCGCCTGCGCTGCGAGAACTGGCTTCCGCTCTCACGATGCAGGCCCGCGCCGATTCCCGCTGAGCCCCGTGGACTACCCGCCGGTTGTGGACAACTCGCTCACCCGAAGGGGACGTTCCACCCCCACCACTGCCCCCGGGC
>NZ_LIRJ01000150.1 GCF_001419745.1 Streptomyces silaceus
CCCCAGGGAAGCCCCACCGCCCCGCAGGGAAAATCGCCCCTCGCCCCGGAGGGGGCACCGTTGCAGCCCCGCACGGGAAACCGCGGTTGCCGCAACCGTTACGCTGGAGTCGTGGCAGTCGTCGATGTTTCCGAAGAGCTCAAGTCCCTCTCCTCGACCATGGAGTCGATCGAGGCCGTCCTGGACCTCGACAAGATGAGGGCCGATATCGCCGTGCTCGAGGAGCAGGCGGCCGCGCCGTCCCTGTGGGACGACCCCGAGGCGGCGCAGAAGATCACCAGCAAGCTGAGCCACCTCCAGGCGGAGGTGCGCAAGGCCGAAGCGCTCCGCGGTCGCATCGACGATCTCGGCGTTCTCTTCGAGATGGCCGAGGAGGAGGACGACCCGGACACCCGCGCCGAGGCCGAGTCCGAGCTCACCGCCGTCAAGAAGGCGCTGGACGAGATGGAGGTCAGGACCCTCCTCTCCGGTGAGTACGACGCCCGTGAGGCCGTCGTCACCATCCGCGCGGAGGCCGGCGGCGTCGACGCCTCCGACTTCGCCGAGAAGCTCCAGCGCATGTACCTGCGCTGGGCCGAGCGCCACGGCTACAAGACGGAGCTCTACGAGACCTCGTACGCGGAAGAGGCCGGCATCAAGTCGACCACCTTCGCCGTCCAGGCCCCGTACGCGTACGGCACGCTCTCCGTCGAGCAGGGCACCCACCGCCTCGTCCGCATCTCGCCGTTCGACAACCAGGGCCGCCGTCAGACGTCCTTCGCGGGCGTCGAGATCCTCCCGGTCGTCGAGCAGACCGACCACATCGAGATCGACGAGAGCGAGCTGCGCGTCGACGTGTACCGCTCCTCGGGCCCCGGCGGCCAGGGCGTCAACACGACCGACTCCGCGGTCCGCCTGACCCACCTCCCCACCGGCATCGTCGTCTCCTGTCAGAACGAGCGCTCGCAGATCCAGAACAAGGCGACCGCGATGAACGTCCTCCAGGCCAAGCTCCTCGAGCGCCGCCGCCAGGAGGAGCAGGAGAAGATGAACGCCCTCAAGGGCGACGGCGGAAACTCCTGGGGCAACCAGATGCGTTCCTACGTCCTGCACCCGTACCAGATGGTGAAGGACCTGCGTACGGAGTTCGAGGTCGGTAATCCGGAGTCCGTCTTCAACGGCGAGATCGACGGATTCCTGGAAGCCGGAATTCGCTGGCGCAAGCAGCAGGAGAAGTAGAAACCGCCGAGAACGGTTTTATCGACAAGGCAACTGCCGCCCCAGAGGCGGCAGTTGCCTTTTACGTCACAGTCACATCTCCGTACGACGGTCAACTGCCCTGATATCGGACATCGCGCACGCAACGGCCTTGACGCTGCTGTGAAAAGTGGAAAGGCTAGCGTGCGGCATGCGTATTTCTGGGGCGCGTGGGATCTGTGGGGGCCGATCGATCGTCCCCAGTGGTCGCCGCCCCGGACGCTGCCTCACTGACGATTCAGCTACTGGGGGTAGCAGCCAGATGACCAAGAAGACGCGGATCCGTGTCGCGCGGATAGCAGCCGGTGCCGTGATCGCCGCCGGCGCCTCGCTGACCGCCGCGGGTGCCGCTTCGGCGCTCGACGTCGGCGTCGACCTCGGCGGCGTGAGCGCCGACGCGCACGCCGACGACACCGGTGTCGGCGTGGACGTCGGTCTGGGCGAGGACGAGGACGAGCCCACCGAGGAGCCCACGGAGATCCCGACGGAGCCCACCGAGGAGCCGACGGAGCCGACCGAGGAGCCCACCGAGCCCACGGAGGAGCCGACCGAGCCCACCGAGGAGCCCACGGAGCCCACCGAGGAGCCCACGGACCCGACGGACCCGACCGACGAGCCCACGGACCCGACCGACCCGACCGACGAGCCGACCGACCCGGGCAACGGCAACGGCACCGGCGGCAACGACACCGACCCCGACGGCGGCGGCAACACGCCCGTCGAGCAGGGCAAGGGCAAGGACAGCCTGACCGACACCGGCTCCAAGCCGGTCGAGCAGGCCGGCGACAAGACCGACAAGGGCGGCGAGCTCGCCGAGACCGGCGCCGCCGAGACCACCTTCCTGGTGATCGGCGCCGCGACGATGATCGCCGGCGGCATCGGCTTCCGCATCCTGCCGCGCCTCGTCGGCAACCGCGGCGCCGCCGCCTGATCCAGGCGATGACGCACGCGACGTACGACACGTCGTCCGCGTGAGAAAGGGCCCGGAGCTTCTCGAAGCTCCGGGCCCTTTTCACGTCGCCTGTGTCGGGCGCCGTCACTCTCCGTGCGCCGCTCCTGCCGGTGCCGCTCCTACGCGGTCTGGTGCGCCAGCAGCGCCACCGCCGCGATCAGCACCACGAGCAGCGCGATCAGTGCCGCGGGATTGAGCCCGGCGAAGGGCCCTTCCATCTGCATGCGCTCGCGATTGGCCCGGCACACGGGGCAGCGGCCTTCACTCACGGGCGCTGCGCAGTTCGCGCATACCAACCGATCCAGGGTCATGCGCTTCTCCTCCCGCACAGTTACAGCCTGCCCAACGCTACGGGCAACCCAATCGTTCCCCCTACCACTGTGCCAGCTTCCGCGGATTTCGGCGCGGTCCGCCGTTTCCCGACGGTTTCCGACTGTTCCGTTCCCACTCCCAGCCGTGACAATCGGCGCAACTCAGGACGCCGACTGCGCCGGTGTGCCGCCTTCGCGTATGGTCACGCACACCTACCCCCGGCAACCCGTGGTGCATCCGTGATCCGATTCGACAACGTCTCCAAGGCCTACCCGAAGCAGACCCGCCCCGCGCTCAGGGACGTCTCCCTCGAGATCGAGAAGGGCGAGTTCGTCTTCCTGGTGGGATCCTCCGGCTCCGGAAAGTCCACTTTCCTGCGGCTGATCCTGCGCGAGGAGCGCACCAGCCACGGCCAGGTGCACGTCCTGGGCAAGGACCTCGCACGCCTGTCCAACTTCAAGGTGCCGCACATGCGCCGCCAGCTGGGCACCGTCTTCCAGGACTTCCGCCTCCTGCCCAACAAGACCGTCGGCGAGAACGTCGCCTTCGCGCAGGAGGTCATCGGCAAGTCCCGCGGTGAGATCCGCAAGTCCGTGCCGCAGGTCCTCGACCTCGTGGGCCTGGGCGGCAAGGAGGACCGGATGCCCGGCGAGCTCTCCGGCGGTGAGCAGCAGCGCGTCGCGATCGCGCGCGCCTTCGTCAACCGCCCCAAGCTCCTCATCGCCGACGAGCCGACCGGCAACCTCGACCCGCAGACCTCCGTCGGCATCATGAAGCTGCTCGACCGGATCAACCGGACCGGCACCACCGTCGTGATGGCCACCCACGACCAGCAGATCGTGGACCAGATGCGCAAGCGCGTCATCGAGCTGGAGAAGGGCCGCCTCGTCCGCGACCAGTCGCGCGGCGTCTACGGCTACCAGCACTGACGACCCGTACCGCCCGACCGCTGTCTGTTCACCTGATCCACTGAAAGGCCGCCATGCGCGCCCAGTTCGTCCTGTCGGAGATCGGCGTAGGTCTCCGCCGCAATCTCACGATGACCTTCGCGGTCATCGTCTCCGTAGCGCTCTCGCTCGCCCTCTTCGGCGGTTCGCTCCTCATGAGCGACCAGGTGAGCAATATGAAGGGCTACTGGTACGACAAGGTCAACGTCTCGATCTTCCTGTGCAACAAGGCCGACGCCGAGCAGGACCCCAAGTGCGCCAAGGGCGCCGTCACGAACGAGCAGAAGGACCTGATCCTCGGCGATCTCAAGAAGATGCCCGTCGTGGAGAGCGTCCAGCACGAGTCGGCGGACGAGGCGTACAAGCACTACAAGGAGCAGTTCGGCGACTCCCCGCTGTCCAGTTCCCTCACGCCCGACCAGATGCAGGAGTCGTACCGCATCAAGCTGAAGGACCCGGAGAGGTACCAGGTCGTCGCGACGGCCTTCTCCGGACGTGACGGCGTGCAGTCCGTGCAGGACCAGAAGGGCATCCTGGAGAACCTCTTCGGGCTGCTCAACGGCATGAACTGGGCCGCGCGCGCGGTGATGGCGCTGATGCTGACCGTGGCGCTGATGCTGATCGTCAACACGGTGCGCGTCTCGGCGTTCAGCCGTCGTCGTGAGACCGGCATCATGCGGCTGGTCGGCGCGTCCAGCTTCTACATCCAGGCGCCGTTCATCATGGAGGCCGCCGTCGCCGGCCTGATCGGCGGAGCCGTCGCCTGCGGCATGCTCCTGGTGGGCCGCTACTTCATCATCGACCACGGCCTCGCGCTCTCCGAGAAGCTGAACCTGGTCCAGTTCGTCGGCTGGGACGCCGTGCTCACGAAGCTCCCGCTGGTCCTCGCGATCGGCCTGCTGATGCCCGCACTTGCCGCGTTCTTCGCGTTGCGCAAGTACCTGAAGGTGTGACAAGAGCCGCCAGCGTGTCAGGGCGTCGTACGGTTCAACCCGCCGTACGGCGCCCTTCATTGTCCTAGACTCACCGTCATGTCAGGCCTCGACCGGTTCGCCGACCGGTTCTCCGGGCCCCGCCGCATCCGCCGCGGGGCGGCCCTGACATTGGTCTTCGCGAGCGTCCTCGTCACCGGCGCGGCCACCGGCTCCTGGAGCGACGAGGCGGGCGAGGGCCCGAAATCCGCCGCTCCGGCGGTACGCTCCGACGCCGCTCCCGGCCAGGACGGCACCTCCGCCGACACCGCGGAGGAGGCCGCCGACGCCGCCGCCGAGGCCATGGCCGACGGCAAGTCCGGCAAGAAGGCCGCCGAGGAGGCCGTCAGCCGCAGCGGCGACCGCTGGGGCTCGGTGTACTCGCAAGGGGAGTACCAGGAGTTCGAGAAGGCCCTCGACGGCGCCTACACCGGCGTCGGGCTGTGGGCCCGGCGCGCGGCCGACGGGCGCATCGAGGTCTCCCGGGTGCAGAAGGGCGGCCCCGCGGACCGGGCCGGGCTCCGCGAGGGCGACCTGCTGAGCTCCGTCGACGGCGAGCGCGTCACCGGCCGCCCCGTCACGGAGGTCCTCGCCCTGCTGCGCGGCGACCGCGCCGGCACCCCGGTCGTCCTCGGCGTGGAGCGCGGCACGCGCGCGTGGCGCGAGACGCTGCACCGCGCCCATCTGTCCACGGACTCCGTCACGGTCACCGACCTGCCCGGCGGCGCCTCCCTGATCAAGGTCGACGCCTTCACCAAGGGCTCCGGGGAGGACGTGCGCACCGCGGTGCGCGAGGCCCCCGAGGGCGCCGGGATCCTGCTCGACCTGCGCGGGAACTCCGGCGGCCTGGTGACCGAGGCGGTCACCGCCGCGTCCGCCTTCGTCGACGGCGGCCTCGTGGCCACGTACGACGTACGCGGCGAGCAGAAGGCCCTGCACGCCGAGCGGGGCGGCGACACCGGCAGACCCGTGGTCGTGCTCGTCGACGGCGGCACGATGAGCGCGGCCGAGCTCCTCACGGGCGCCCTGCAGGACCGCGGCCGCGCGGTCGTGGTGGGCTCGAAGACCTTCGGCAAGGGCTCGGTCCAGATGCCGAGCCGGCTGCCCGATGGCTCCGTCGCCGAGCTGACCGTCGGCCACTACCGCACCCCTTCGGGGCGGGCCGTCGACGGGCACGGCATCACGCCCGACCTGGAGGCCGACGACGGGGCCGAGGCGCGGGCCGAGACAGTATTGACTGGCCTCGGACCCCCCTCCTAGTGCGAAAATGACCGCACTATGGCGAAGGAAAAGGTAAAGCGCAAGGCCGCGAAGGCCGCCGAGAAGGCACCCGCCCGCAAGATGATCGCGCAGAACAAGAAGGCGCGGCACGACTACCACATCCTGGACACGTACGAGTGCGGCCTGGTGCTGATGGGCACCGAGGTCAAGTCGCTGCGCCTGGGCCGGGCCTCCCTGGTGGACGGCTTCGTGCACATCGACCACGGCGAGGCGTGGCTGCACAACATCCACGTGCCCGAGTACGTGCAGGGCACCTGGACCAACCACTCGGCCACGCGGAAGCGGAAGCTCCTGCTGCACCGTGCGGAGATCGACAAGCTGGAGTCCAAGTCCCAGGAGACGGGTCACACGATCGTGCCCCTCTCGCTGTACTTCAAGGACAGCCGGGTCAAGGTCGAGATCGCGCTGGCCAAGGGCAAGAAGGAGTACGACAAGCGGCAGACGCTGCGCGAGAAGCAGGACACCCGCGAGACGAACCGCGCGATCGCGTCGGCACGCCGGCGGCAGGGCATCGCGTAGCCACCGGAACCGGGCGCCCAGGAATACGCTGGCACCGTCCCGCGTTGGTCACGTACGATGGGTCATGCCCCGCACGGCAGGGGCGCCGGGTCGAAAGACCCAGGGCCGAGAGGCCCGGATTGAAAAATCAACATGGGGATGATCGGTTTCGACAGCGGATGTCGAAGCAGGGGAAGCGTGTCGAGGAAGCGGCAATGATCTCGTTAACCATATGTCGCAACCAATAATCGCCAACACCAAGCGCGATTCCTTCGCCCTCGCTGCCTAAGTAGCGACTTGCGAAGTGTCAGCCCGGGGCTGTTCCCGACCCGGATCCTGGCATCAGCTAGGGAACTAAACTTCTAGACCCGGTCACGGGGTCGAGAAGGAAATCAAACAGTGACTGGGCCCGTCGGAGACTTGTTCGCGAGATCACCGGGGCCGAGAAAAGCGCAGCGAACTGCACACGGAGAAGCCCTGATTCTGCACCGTTGGACGCGGGTTCGATTCCCGCCATCTCCACAATTCCCATGTGAGGTTGAAGCCCTCTGGCCCCCGGGCCAGGGGGCTTTTTCCGTGCGTACCGCCTCTCCGTTTCGCCCGGCGTCCCTCCGTGCCGCGTCAACCTGCGTATGCCGAAAGGCTGTTGGGGCGGGTGGTGGCGGATGGGGGGCACATCTTCCGGGCATGTGACTCGTTACTGATCCGAGCGCAGGTTCGTGGCGGCCGTGCGGTTCGCGCACAGGCCGGGCAGTCAGGAGCAGGAGGCAGTCGCTTGGATGCCACCGTCACCCTCTTGGGCTCCGTTCTCGCCTGTCTGGGAGTGCTGGCCGGCGCCGTCGTGGCGTATCTCGGCAAACGCGGCGAGAACGCGCTCAACGGCTATTCCAGCCTCACGGAGAAGCTCCAGATCGAGCGCGACCGGCTGGAGCGGCAGGTCGCCGAACGCGACGCCAAGCTCGCCGAGTTGAACGCGCTGCATGCCCACGATCAGAGCGAGATCGCCCGGCTCCTCATCGCCAACGAACGGCTCGGAGGCACGCAGTGACCCACCTCGAGCGACTTCTCGCCCGCCGCTGGCGCACCGTGTTCCTCGTCTGCGTGCTGGTCGCGCTCTCCGGCGTCGCCGTGATCCTGTGGGCCCGCATCGACGCGGGCGACCGCCGCGCCGACCGGCTCGCGGCGGAGGCGGACCGGCGCGGCGAGGCGGTGTCCACGCTCGCCCGCGACGTACGGACGCTGCGCGCGCAGGTCAGGTCCCACGGCGACACGCCCGCGGCGCCGGACCCCTCCGACGCGATCGACGACCTGCTGGCGCGGGTGCGGGTGCCGTCGGGGGCGCCCGGTTCCCGTGGGGCGGACGGGGCGGACGGTTCGGATGGCTCCGACGGTACGGACGGCTCGGACGGTTCCGACGGGAAGCCCGGGGAGAAGGGCTCGCGGGGAGCGGGCGGACAGCAGG
>NZ_LIRJ01000151.1 GCF_001419745.1 Streptomyces silaceus
GGGGTGGTGGGGGCGGAGCCGGACTCACGGGATCCGGAGGCGCCGGTGCCGCTTCCTTCCCCTGCCCCGGGGGTGGAATCGCCACGGGAACCGGAGGAGGCCCCGGCCCCGTCGGAGGCCCCGGTCCCGGACCCGGCCCCGTCCCTGTCGGAGGAACGCCTCCACTCCTCCTCCAGGGACCGCACCTTGTCCTCGGCGGCGGCGCGGGCCTGCCGGTTGGTCCACCAGAGCTGATGGGCGACGAGCAGGAGGAGGACGAGCCCGAGGGTGACGGCGACTTCGGCGCCGTGCCACAGGGCCCGCGCGGCGGGGGACCGCCGAGGGGGACGCCCCTGCTGTACGACCGGTACGCGATCCCGCACGAAGCCCCCTTCGACTGACGGCCGCGGGGAGGATAGGCGCGGGCGGCGGAAGAATCCATGGAGGATCGAGAACGGGACCGGGCCGAATCACCGAGGGGGCGGCCAACCGCCCCTCCTGCCAAAGCCCCCTCGGCAGTACGGTGTCCCGTATGCGCCCCGACAAGCCTGCTGCTGCCGACCACGTCGACGTCGACCACATCGCCGAAGCCGCGCGCCTGGAGCGCACGGCCGACCTGTATCCGGAGGACGCCGAACAGCTCCTCCTCCAGGCCGCGGCCCACCTCGAACTGGCCGGCGCGCGCGACCGCGCGACGGCGCTCTACGACCACCTGCTGTCGTCCACCGCCCCGCAGCCCCCGTCCGCCCCGCTGCTGATCCGCGCGCTGAAGGCCTCGAACCTCTGGGAGTACGGCCACGAGGCGGAGGCACGGGCGATCATCGACGGCGTCCGCACGGCGGCGCCGAGGGAACCGGCGCCGTGGGTGATCGTGGCGGAGGCGCTGGAGGCGCACGACGAGCTGGAGCAGGCACAGGAGACGTTCACGGAGGCGGTGACGCTGCTGCTCCCCGCGGAGACGGAGCCCCCCTACAGCACGCACCCGCTCCTCTTCGGCCGCCACCGCGTACGCCGCCTCCTGGGCGCGGACCACGACGCGTGGGACGCGCTGGCGGACCAGGTCTCGACGGCCTCGGTCTCCCTGGACGAACTGCACGACCCGAAGCGGGTCTGGTCGCTCGGCTCGGAGAACCCGGCGGAACTGCGGGCCGAAATCGCCCGTATCCAGGCGGAGTTGGGCTCGTACCGCGAGGCGCTGTCGCGCCCGTTCCCGGTGGCGATCCTGCACTGGCCGGCCACGGAACTGACGGAACTCCTGGCGGCGTACCCGTCGCTCTCCTCCGAATACCCCTCCCACGAGGCGCACTTGAGGACCATAGAGTCCTCCCTGCGCGAACTCGCGGCCTCCGGCACCCCGAACCTGGGAATCGTCACGGGCACGGTCCCTTCATACGAGGCCTTCGCCGCCTCAGAAGGCACGTCCCCGGAAGACTCGTCCCTCCTCCCCCAGTACGCAACGACCCTGGCGGCCCGGGGACGCGCGGAGGGCTGGCCACCGGAGTCGGGCGGGGAGTGCTGGTGCGGGTCGGGGGCGGCTTATGCGGAGTGCCACGGAAGGCCCTAGCGAATCCGCCGGATCATCGCGGTCTCGGCTCACGAACCCTTCGGGGCTTTCGACCTGGCCAAGAGTCCCGGGACTTTCGTATCCACGCCCCCCATAAAACTCCTGTGCGATACCGTCGCAGTGAAACATAGGTACTGCCGGGCCGCGGCTTCCTGCTTGCGCGGCCCTGGCACCGCGCTCCCGAGGAACATGCCCGCCCATGCATCACGCGCCTTTCGCCGATCGGCACCTTGACGTGCCCGGCACCGGCGGCGTCCGGGCTCCGCACCTCTCGGGCCCCCTCGATCCCGACCACGCCGTCCCACGGGCGAGTCGGGACGACTTGCATCACGCATAAGTCCGGGTGCGCCTTTCGCGCACCCCGGAATTCCACGGATCGATCGATTTGGTTGAGCCGGGCGCGCACTCCGGACACCAGCGCCATACGCGCAGCCCGGCAAGGAGAAAAAGTGAGCAGCGAACTCGACGGGATGTACGAAGTCTTCCGCAATCTCCTCCAGACCAGCACACCCGCGGACGCGGTGAAACAGCTGGAGGTCCTGGGCGTGGACGAGAAGAAGATCCAGCACATCCGCGAGTTCCACGAGCAGCAGTTGCTCTCGATCAAGGAGTTGGAAGAGCCACGGGTGGCCGTCAACGGCAACCGTGAGACCTGGTACACCGGCCCGCGCGAGAACGACCGCGCATGGCCGGCGATCCGGCGCGAGCTGGAGAGGTCGGGCTGGGCGTCGGAGGCGATCGACGACCTCGACAAGGCGTCGACGCGCGTCGTCTCCCTGCTCAACCACCCCAAGGAGCCGGACTTCTCCACGCGCGGCCTGGTCGTCGGCTACGTGCAGTCGGGCAAGACCACCAACTTCACCTCGGTGATGGCCAAGGCCGCCGACCGGGGCTACAAGCTCTTCATCGTGCTCGCCGGGATCCACAACGGCCTGCGCCGTCAGACCCAGGCCCGGCTCGCCCAACAGCTGGTGGAGTCGAACCCGACGAACTGGTCCCAGCTCACCGGTCTCGAGCACGACTTCGTCCCCACGGAGAACGCCGCGTCCTTCTTCGGCGGCAGCAACAGCACCCACGTGCTGTGCGTGGTGAAGAAGAACGCCACTGTGCTGCGCAAGTTCGCGCGCTGGCTGGAGTCGGCCTCCGAATACCTGCAGCAAGCCCCGGCGTTGGTGATCGACGACGAGGCCGACCAGGCCAGCGTCGCCACCACCTCGATCAATCCGCTGATCCTCCGGATCCTCGAGACCCTGCCGAAGGCGGCGTACGTCGGATACACCGCGACCCCCTTCGCCAACGTCCTCATCGACCCGGCGGCGAAGGACCTGTACCCGAGCGACTTCATCGTCAACCTGCCGCAGCCGAAAGAGCACTTCGGCACCGAGGTCCTCTTCGGTCGGTACGCGCTCGACGGCGAGGACCCCGAGGACGTGGACGACGGGTACGACATGATCCGTGACGTGCCCAGGGAGGACATCCCCCTGGTCAGCCCTGCGACACGGGCGGACGCGGACGGCTTCACCCCCGAGATCACCGACACCCTCAAAGAGGCCGTCCGGTACTTCTGGCTCACCACCGCGGCCCGTCGGGTACGGGGCAGCGGGAACAAGCACGCGACCATGCTGATCCACACCAGTATGCGCATCCAGGTCCACAACAGCTTCCGCGGACCGCTCAAGAAGCTCCGCGCGCACACCTTGGAGCACCTGGACGACCCCGAGACCCTGCGGCGCCTGCGCGACCTCTGGGACGAGGAGACCGGGCGGGTACCCGCCGAGGACTTCGGGGAGACGAAGGTCCCCTTCGACACGCTCCTGGCGGAGCTGCCGGGCGTGATCGGCGACTGTCGGATCATCATGGACAACTCCGACAGCGAGGACACCCTCGACTATGACAATGGCCCCGTGGTCGCGATCGCCGTCGGCGGCAACAAGTTCTCCCGCGGTCTCACCCTGGAGGGACTCGCCGTCACGTACTTCGTCCGCGCCGCCTCCGCGTACGACACCCTCCTCCAGATGGGCCGCTGGTTCGGCTTCCGTCACGGGTACGCCGACCTGCCGCGCGTGTGGATGACGGCGGACCTGCACGCCTCCTTCCGGCACCTGGCCACCGTCGAGGCCGACATGCGTCGCGACATCGACGTCTATCTCCACGAGAACGAGACGCCTCAGACGTTCGCGGTCCGCGTGCGCACCCATCCGGTCCTGCGGGTGACCGCAGCGGCCAAGATGCAGTCCGCGATCAGCGCGAGTGCGGCGTACGGCGGCCGTCGGATCCAGACCCGCTACTTCCACACGCGATCCGACTGGCTCTCCGTCAACCAGGATGCCGCCCGCGACCTGGTGCGCCGAGCCGTCGCGGAGGCGGTCACGCAGGACTCCCGCCCCGAGGACGGGCGACACGTCCTGCACGGGGTCCCGCACACCGATGTGCTCGACTTCCTGGCCCGCTATCGCTTCCACGAGCGGTCCCAGGAATGCGACACCAAGTTGATCTCCTCCTACATCCGGCGGCGCGTCCAGCAGGGGTCCCTCCAGCGCTGGAACATCGCGGTCATCGGCAACCGGGCCGGTGACCCCACCGCGAACTTCACCTTCGCCCCGGACGTCACCGTCGGTCGCATCACCCGTGCCCGGCTCCACAGCCCCACGGGGGAAACGGACTTCGCCGACATCAAGACCCTGATGAGCCGGGCCGACGCGGCCGTCGACCTGACGGACGTCCCCCATGACCTGGCGGAAGACGAGATCATGCGGGAGCGTCGCGAACAGCTCCCGGACACCGGCCTGCTCGTGCTGTACCCGATCGACAAGGACTCCCGCCCCTCCGAGCTCCGCAAGGACACCCGTGAGCCGCTCGGCGCCGAGGAGCACGTGATCGGTGTCGGCCTGATCTTCCCGAAGCCCGGCGAGGCGGGCAGGGACAGCGAGATCAAGTGGGACGGCAGCTACATCTCGGCGGACCTCTCCGGCATCCGGCTGGAGGACACCGACGACGAGGACCTTCGCACCCTCGAAGGCGAGGACGCCGCGTGAGCGACATATTTCGGCGGGCGCTGGAGGACGGCTGGCGCAATCTCCGGCTCGCGCCCGTGTCCGCGGACAACCGGCTCCGTACCGCCCCCTTGCCCGTCACCACGGCGCGGGGCCCGGTTCTCGCGGCCGTCGACCACGAGGGACATCGGCATCTGCTGGTGCCCGTCGCGGGGAACCAGCACGTCCAGGAGATCCAGGACGGTCAGGTCCTGCGCCTGCGCAAGCGCCCCCTGGAGGACGAGGAGGTCTATCAGCACTACGCCGACCTCGGCTGCCTGCGCCACGACCTGGACGACGTGTTCACCGGGCTCTGCGACGACATCCTGCGGGAGATGCACCGGCTCGGCGAGGACGAGCGCACTCCCCCGTCCCCGCGGGCGCTCAAGGCCCTGCACCGGGTCCTGGACCGTTGGCGGGCCCTGTTCCGTACGTCCGGCAGGCCGTTGGGGCCCGAGCAACTCGCCGGACTGTACGGCGAGTTGCACATACTGCTCCGGCTCCTGGCGGTGAACTCCAGTGCCCACAGGCTGTGGACGGGGCCGAGCGGTCGCCCGCACGACTTCACCTCGGGCACCGACGCGGTCGAGGTGAAGACCACCACCGGTGCCGCGCTGCGCATACGCGTCCACGGCCTGCGCCAGTTGGAACCACCGGAGGGCGGCTCCCTCCAGCTCGCCTGCCTGCGTGTCGAGCGTGCCCCCGAGGGCGGCACGGGCACGAGTGTCGTCGACCTGGTCGGGCAGGCACTGCGGCTGTGCGACGACGAGAGCACGCTCCTCGGCCTGCTCGCCGATGTCGGCTACCTCACCGTCGACGCCCGGCGCTATCTCACGCCCCGTTTCCTCGTGCGCGACGAGCGCTGGTACGCGGTCGCGGCCGGCTTCCCGCGCATCACGACGGCGGACCTCGCGGTCGCCCAGGTCCCCGGCAACGTGACGGACGTCGAATACACGGTGGACCTCACCGTGCCCACGCCCAGCCCTCTCCCGATGACAGAGGTGGAGAGACACCTGGCCACCATGCTCGGGGAGAGCGAGTGACAGACGTGCGCACCGAACCTCGGTGGTATTCCCAGCAGTACCCGCCGGAGGGCGCGAGTGCGGCCGAGGGCATCCTCAATCAACTCGGCCGCCCCGAGCTGGACCTGCTCACCATCCTCGTGCGCGAGGCTGCCCAGAACAGTTGGGACGCGAAGGACCCGCGGCACGACGGGCCGGTCAGGTTCGGCATCGACCTGGGATACGTCGGTCCGGCACACGCAGACACCTGGCGCAGGCTCCTGCTGAACGGCGCTCCCTCGAACGACCATCTCGCCCTGCGCAACGCGCTGCGCGCGAGCATCCGGATCATGACGGTCTCCGACCGGGGCACGAACGGCCTCGGCGGCCCCATCCGCGCCAACGAGATCTGCAGGGACCGGCAGGACTTCGTCGCCTTCGTGCGCAATGTGGGCGAGCCCCGCGACACCAAGCTCGGCGGTGGCACCTACGGCTTCGGCAAGGCCGTCTTCTACCTCCTCTCCGGCCTCGGCACGGTGCTCGTGCACACCCGCTGCCGCAACGACGAGGGGGAGTTGGAGACGCGTCTGATCGGCTGTGCCCTGGGGAACAGCTATCGGGCCACGGGCGCGGACGGCGACGAGTGGCGCTACACCGGACGGCACTGGTGGGGTGACGCCTCCGGCGACGTGATCGACCCCCTCGTCGGCGCCGCCGCCGATGAGACGGCCCGCAGGTTGGGCCTGGCCCCCTTCGCCCCGGAGGAGACCGGCACGAGCATCGTCGTCCTCGACCCCCAGCTCGAGGGCCTGGAGCCGAAGGAGGCCGCAGCCTACCTCGCCGAGACCGTGGCATGGCACCTGTGGCCCAAGATGCTGGAGCGCCCCGACGGCACCCTGCCCATGCGGTTCTCCGTCACCTGCGAAGGGCGGGACTTCCCGGTCCCCGACCCGCGCACGACGTCGCCGCTCAGCCTCTTCGTGGAGGCGTACCGCCAGTTGGGCACGGACGAGGGCCGAACCCTGTCGTGCCAGAAGCCCGTCAAGGAACTGGGCCGGCTGGGGCTCGTCCAGCGCCCGGTCGTGCCGATGGAACCCTCCCCCGCCACTCGCCGGGCCATGGAGATGGTCCAGATCGAGCGGTCCGTGCACCACGTGGCCCTGATGCGCCCCGCCGAGCTGGTGGTCACCTACTGGCCGGGGCGGGAGACCGGTGCCGAACTCCTGTCGTACGCAGGCGTATTCCGCGCCGGCGAGGAGATGGACGACACCTACGCCGAGGCCGAACCCCCGACGCACGACGCGTGGAATCACCACCGCCTGGAGGGCCACGAGCGGACCTATGTCCGCACCACCTACACCCGCCTCAAGGAGGCGGTCGATGACCTCCTGCAACTGGGCGGAAGCGCCCGTGAGGGATCGGCGAACGTGGCGCTGGGAGCGGCGAGCGCACGCTTCTCGCCACTGGTAGGAGGTGCCTGGGGAACCGGTGGCGCGTCGGACTACGGCACGCCCTCCACGGGTCGTGCCAAGGCAGCACCGGACGACGAGGAGGTCCCGGGCCCACAAGCCCGAACCCGTGGGGGCACCCGGCGCGGCGGCAAGGACTCGGCGACGGCCGACGTGCCGCTCCCGGAGGACGGAACCACGCGTGCACCCCGCCCCCGGGTGAAGTACGCGGGCGAGACCACCTACGAGGAGCGCTTCGGACACGCGGTGCTCGTGCAGGCGTTCACTCTCCCCGTGGCCGTCGTGCAGCGCGTCCGGGTCGAGCTGGCCGTGGCCCTTCCCGGCACCGGCAACCGCGAGACCGACCCTCCGGCGGGCGCGGCCATGCCCGGCCTGGTCGGCTGGGAGGATCCGTCCGGCACGCTCCACGCCTCGCCCACCTTCGTCATCGAGGGCGGTGACGAGACCGTGTGGCGCGCGGTCGTCCGCCCGGCCCCGGACACCATCACGGAGATCACCGTGAAGACGCAGGTGGTGAACGTGTCGTGAGCCGACTCGCCCTCCCCTACCGCTCGCCCGCGACGTCCTGCGTCCGGGCCGAGCCATGGCGGCTCGTCCTCGACGGCGCCACCACCGAGCTCCCCGAGTCGCTCGACTTCTGGGACTACCGCATGGACGTCGAGCTGAGTCGCACCGTGCACGTGGACCTGTCGGCGGCCCGAGCGGGTGCGGGGCTCCCCGACGACGCGGTGCTCACCCTGGCCGCCGTCTGGACCGCCTCCGGCTCCAACCTCCGCGGTCCCGTACAGCGGGTTCCGCTCACCGGCGACGGCGTGCGGACCGTGGAACTCCACGCGGTCCTGCCGGGCGCCCAACTCGGTGGCGTGCTCTCCTTGGAGACCGTGCTCGTCCTCTCCCGTACGGCCGGGACGGCCGCGCCCTTCGCACCGCGGCGCGCCGGGTCGCTGCTCTGGGACGACATCGCGGCACTGCGCCTGCAGGGCGACGCGCCGCTGTTCCCCATGACCGTGATCGACTTCTCCCACACGTCGTTCAGGGACGGCGCCGCCTGGCACCTGCAGCTCGGGTCGGACCTGGACGCCGCCGCGATGGGCTCCATGCTCCTCCTCGTCAACGAGAAGGCAGAGGAGGTGTCCACCGCCTTCGCGCGCGCCGCCCGCCCCGGCCCGGTGGACCGCGTCGTCCTCTCGATGGTCTACTCCGACTGCGCCCGGATCATGGTGGAACACGCGCTGCTCAAGGAGGAGTTCGTCGACGACGCGGACTTCCCCGAGGACTCGCTCGGCACCACCCTCGTCAATCTGTTCCACCGGCTGTTCCCCGGCCGTACGATCCAGGACCTGCGACAACTCCGACAGAACTCACCGAGTCTGTTCGCCTCCGAACTGCAGGCCGCGACCCGCATCCTCCAGGAGGCGTGACCCATGGCTCTCCTCTACCCCCGCCTCCTGGCCGGACAGGCCAAGCCGCTCCACCAGCGCTACAAGGACATGTCGCCCCACGACCTGGTCGAGCACGTCGCGTATCGCCACGAGTCCGCCGTCTACGTCGCCACCGGCGGCGACCGGATCACGGAGGGCCAACTGCGCGGGTTGCGGGCCCGTGTCCTGGAGATCGCCGAACGTGCGGGATTTCCGGCGGAACCCTCCCGCGCCGCCCGGGCCCGCTTCGACCTCGATCTGGCGGCGCTCCTGCACGCCGAGATGGACCTGATGCCGGCCGAGGCCGCATCCGGGGACATCTGGGCCTTCCTCGCGCTCGTGTTGCTCCCCGACGTCGCGCACTGGCGCTACCCCCGTCCGCCGGGTGACCGGGTGGTGGCGAGCGACCTCACCCGACATGTCTTCGGCCGCCTGTGGTGGCGTGCCCACCTCGTGCGCGACCCGGCGTCCCCCGAGCCGTACGCGGCACTCGACATCCTCGGCGAGGCCGCGTTCGACCAGATCTACGCCCGTCGCAAGTCCCTGGGCGGCAGCCCTCATCTCGTGCGCAACATCCTCCACGCCTGGGCTGCCGTCGACCTGCACGGCCTCGCCGAGCGCGACGTGTTGCGGGACTTCCTCAAGCGGCTCCTCAGGCTCGCCCCCTTCGTCATCTTCGAGGCACTCGAGGACAGCGAACTGCGGGCCGAACTGCGGGCCGTGGCCGAGGAGTCCGTGGCCGCGTTGCGACCGGAGGAAGCGCGGGCGGCCGCACTGGAGCCCGAGCCCTCGACCTCGCAGAATCCCGGGCGCGGCCCCGGGCGCGACCTCTTCGTCCCACCGGCGACGGAGACGTCCGCACCCACGCCCCCGACTCACCGCCTCACCTCCCTGGAGCTGTGCTCGGGCGCGGGCGGACTCGCGCTGGGCCTGGAGTACGCGGGCTTCGACCCCGCCCTGCTGATCGACAACCGCCCCATCACCCTCGACACCCTTCGCCTCAACCGACCCGGCTGGCGCCTGCTCGACGCGGACCTGAGCACCCTGGATCCGGACTCGCTGCGCCGACAGCCGGGCATGCAGGGACTCGACCTGATCTCCGGTGGACTGCCACGGGTGAAGGCGGCGGCAGCGGTCGCCCGCGAGCGCGGCAACGACCACGAGCTGGCCGTCTTCCACGCCGCACTCGAGATCACCCGGACCCTTCGTCCGCGTGCCCTCCTGATCGAGAACCTGCCGGACCTCGTCACGAGCGAGACGTACGCACCCCTCCGGGACCACGTGGAGCGAGAACTGTCCGCGAGCGGCTACTCCCCGTCCTGGTTCGTGCTCAACGCCGCCCAGCACGGTGTCCCGCAGGACCGGAAACAGGGCATACTCGTCGCCTTCGCGAGCACCGCGGCGGCCGAGGCGTTCCGAATCCCGCCGCGGTCCCCCGAGTCCCCGATCAGTGTCGGCCAGGCGCTCGGCCCGTCGATGGCCGCCCGCGGCTGGCCCCGCGCCGCCGAGTGGGCGGCCGGGGCCACCGAGGTCGCCCCCACTCTCGTCGGCGGTTCCTGGGAACGCGGCGGCGCGGACCTGGGCCCGACCGGCTCCAAGCGCGCCTGGGCACGCATCGGGGTGGACGGCGGGACCGTCGCGAACGAGGTGCCCGGACCCGAGTTCGTGTGGGACCCCCTCCTGGGCCGTGACGGCATGATGGCGCTCACCGTCGAACAGGCCGCGCTGCTGCAGGGCTTCCCCAAGGACTGGGACTTCGCGGGACGCAAGACGGCCCGCTACCGCCAGGTCGGCCACGCCTCACCGCCGCCCGTCGGCGAGGCCCTGGGCCGCGCGATTCACGCCGCCCTGTCGAGCGCGTGACGACGTCGGCGCTCCATCGACTTCCCCACCCCCTCATCACCGATAAACTCGCTCACCATGACCGTCGCTCTGCCTCACCAACGCCCGCCTGCGGGTTTCCACATCGTGGACCTTTTCGCCGGTCCCGGTGGACTGGACATGGCCGCGACGGTCCTGGGCGTGCCCTCCGTGGGAATCGAATGGGACGCCAACGCCGTCACGACACGTGACGCGGCGGGGCTTCGAACGGTCCATGACGACGTGCGCAAATACGGCCCCGAGAAGTTCCCCGAGGCGAACGTCCTCGCCGGAGGCCCTCCCTGCCAGAGCTTCACCGTCGCGGGCACCGGAGCCGGTCGCCGCGCCCTGGACGACGTGCTGAAGTTCGTGCAGCGCCTCGTCGACCGTGACGCACGCGCCAACATCGACGCCGACCTCGCCGACATGGACGACGAGCGCACCGGGCTGGTCCTGGAGCCGTTGCGCTGGGCGCTGAACGCCATCGACGACGACGAGCTCCGTCCGTACAGCGCCATCGTCCTGGAGCAGGTGCCCGCGGCCCTCCCCGTCTGGGAGGCCTATGGGGAGGCCCTGCGGGAAGAGGGCTACTCGGTCGACCACGGCATCCTGCACACCGAGGACTTCGGTGTACCGCAGACCCGCCGTCGTGCCATCCTCATCGCCCGCCGTGACGGCCGCACCGCCGCCCTGCCCACCCCCACGCATCAC
>NZ_LIRJ01000152.1 GCF_001419745.1 Streptomyces silaceus
CCCCAGCCGTGACGGGGCTGCCCGCCCCGCCCCGTCCGAGGCGCCCCGCCAGAAAAGGGTCGGGCTAGCTCAGGATCACGCTTCGTGTCAGGTTGCGCGGGTTGTCCGGGTCGTAGCCGCGGGACTCCGCCAGGGCCACCGCCAGGCGCTGGGCGCGGATCAGGTCTGCCAGGGGGTCCGACTCGCGGGCCACCAGTTCGCCGCCCACGCGGGCCACGTCGGCCGCCAGGCCCTCGGGGAGCGTGCCGAACATCCAGGTCACGCGGCCGGGGCCGGTGATGGAGATGGGGCCGTGGCGGTACTCCATCGCCGGGTACGACTCCGTCCAGGCGCCCGCAGCCTCCCGCATCTTCAGGGCCGCCTCCAGGGCGAGGCCGTACGTCCAGCCGCGGCCCAGGAACGTCCACTGCTCCGCGGCCACCACCGACTCCGGCAGCGGCTCGGTCACCGCGAGCTCCGCGTCGGCCGCCGCCTCGGCGACCGGCTTCACGCCGGGGATGTCGCCGAGGCCCGCCCGCAGGAAGGCGAGCGCCGTCGTCGCGAAGCGGGTCTGGACCACGGACTCCTCGTCCGCCCAGTCCAGGACCGCCACCGCGTCCGCCGCGTCCATGACCGGGGTCTTGGGGTCGGCCGTGAGTGCGACCGTGGGGACCTTGCCCTTGAGCTCGCCGAGCAGGTCGAGGACCTCCGTCGTCGTGCCCGAGCGGGTGATCGCGACCACCCGGTCGTACGTCCGCCCGGCCGGGAACTCCGACGACGCGAAGGCGTCGGTCTCGCCCTGCCCCGCCGCCTCCCGCAGCGCCGCGTACGCGATGGCCATGAACCACGAGGTGCCGCAGCCGGTGACGGCGACCCGCTCACCCGGCTGCGGCAGGCCCGCGAAGGACGCGGCCGCCTCCGCCGCACGGTGCCAGCAGGCGGGCTGGGTGGCTATTTCTGCTGCGGTACGCGACATGCGTCAAGGCTCCTCGTCGTGCGGGACGTTCAGGTGTGCTGAGCAGGTGTGCTGAGAGGGAACGTGACGTGCTTAGCAGCCGTCGGGCGGCCACTGCAATGGACTTCCGTGCACGGGGAAATGGACGCGTCTGCTGGGGCCCATGAAGACCGCCGTTGCACAAGTGATACGCGTGTGGTGTAGACCTTGTGTCCGGACTCGGGGGAAACTCGCAGTTCAAGCGCATGGGGGCAGAAACGCCTCAGAGCGTGGGAACAACGTGGAAGCGATGAGGGTGGGACAGCTGTGCAGCGGCGCGTGACAGGTCTGACCGCGGCGGTGGCCGCACTGGGCATGGCGGGCGTCCTCGCCGGCTGCGGCGGTCCCGGCGACTCCGGCGACGTCACCCTCAAGCTGGTGGCCGCCGACTACGGCGACTCCGCGGCGAACAGCTCCAAGAAATACTGGGACAAGCTGGTCGAAGGGTTCGAGAAGGAGAACCCGGGCATCAAGGTCGACGTCACCGTCCACTCCTGGAACGACGTGGACCGCGAGGTCAAGGAGATGGTCAAGAAGGGCGACGCCCCCGACCTGGCCCAGATCGGCGCCTACGCCGACTACGCCGCGCAGGGCAAGCTCTACGAGGCCGACGAGCTCCTCTCCATCGCCACCCAGGCCGACTTCCTGGCCCCCCTCGCCCAGGCCGGCGAGGTCAACCGCATCCAGTACGGCATGCCGTTCGCCTCCTCCACGCGCCTGCTCTTCTACAACACCAAGCTCTTCAAGGACGCGAACCTCACCCCGCCGCAGAGCTGGAGCGAGCTGCAGGCCGACGCCAAGGCCCTCAAGGCGCGCGGCGTGAAGATCCCCTACGCGCTGCCGCTGGGCTCCGAGGAGGCGCCCGCCGAGACGCTGATGTGGATGCTGAGCGGCGGCGGTGGCTACACCGACAACGTCGGCTCGTACGACATCGACTCCAAGCAGAACGTGAAGACGTTCACCTGGCTCAGGGACGAGCTCGTCGGCGAGGGCCTGACCGGCCCGACGCCGCCCGGCAGGATGAACCGCGCCGAGGCCTTCGCGGCGTTCTCGCGCGGCGAGGTCGGCATGCTCAACGGCCACCCGACGCTGATGAAGATGGCCGCCAAGAAGGGCGTGAAGTTCGGCATGGTGCCCGCGCCGGGCATCAACGGCAAGGCGCAGGCCACGATGGGCGTCGCCGACTGGATGATGGCGTTCAAGCAGAACGGCCACCGCAAGGAGGCCGGCAAGTTCCTCGACTACGTCTACAGCAAGAAGAACGTGCTCGACTTCTCGAACGAGTACGACATCCTGCCCGTGACGACGTCCGCGTCCGACGCGATGGCCAAGGACCGCGGCCACACCGAACTGGGCAAGTTCCTCAAGGAGCTGCCGACCTCGCAGCTCTACCCCGTGGGCAAGACGTCCTGGGCGCAGGTCTCGGCGGACATCAAGAAGGACATCGGCAGGACCGTCGGCGGCGACGGCGACCCCGCCGGGGTCCTCGGCCAGATCCAGAACCGGGCGGCGTCCGCGGAGAACGCGGAATAGCGTGTCGGCATGACCGATCAGGAGCTCTCCGACCGGGACCGCGCCGTCCTCGCCCTGGAACGGCGGGACTGGCCCGGCCCGGGCGCCAAGGAGCGCGCCATCCGCGAACAGCTCGGCATGGTCCCGGTGCGCTACTACCAGGTCCTCAACGCGCTGCTCGACGACCCCAGGGCACTCGCCCATGACCCGATTACGGTCAATCGGCTGCGGCGGGTGCGGGAGTCACGGCGCGAGGAGCGCTGACGCGACTATGGTCGGGACCATGGGTGACCCTTCGCACTCCCTGCCGGATCAGCCGGGCCCGCCGGACCTGCCCGAGCCCGCCACGAGCGCCGGACGCGACGGCCTCGCCGCGCTCCTCGCGCGCCCCGAACGGGCCGTCGTGGCCCTGGACTTCGACGGCACGCTCGCCCCGATCGTGCCCGACCCCGAGCAGGCCCGCGCCCACCGGGGCGCCGTCCCCGCGCTCGCCGCGCTCGCCCCGCGCCTGCGGTCCGTCGCCGTGGTCACCGGCCGCCCGGCGGGCGTCGCCGTCCGGTACGGCGGCTTCGCGGGCGTGCCGGGCCTGGAACACCTCGTCGTCCTCGGGCACTACGGCGCCGAGCGCTGGGACGCCGTCACCGGCACCGTCCGCGCCGCCGAACCGCACCCCGGGGTCGCGGCCGTCCGCGCCGAACTCCCCGGATTCCTCGACGCGATCGGCGCCTGGCGCGGCACCTGGACCGAGGAGAAGGGCCGCGCCGTCGCGGTCCACACGCGCCGCGCGGAGAACCCGCAGGCCGCCTTCGAGGCGCTGCGCGAGCCGCTCGCCGAACTGGCGGGCCGGCACGGCCTGATCGTCGAACCGGGCCGCATGGTCCTGGAGCTGCGGCCCCCCGGCATGGACAAGGGCGTGGCCCTCGCCGAGTACCTGCGCGAGGTCGGCGCGGAGTCCGTCCTGTACGCCGGGGACGACCTGGGCGACCTGCCCGCCTTCGGCGCGGTGGAGAAGCTCCGCTCGGACGGCGTCGCGGGCCTGCTGGTGTGCAGCGGCAGCGCGGAGGTCACCGAACTCACCGAACGGGCCGACCTGGTGGTGGACGGCCCGTCCGGTGTGGTGCGTCTGCTGTCGGCGGTCGCCGCCCGTCTCGCCTGACCGGCGCCGGCCGACCGCTCAACTCGACTGGTCGGCACCGAGGTTGGGCGGGTCCGGGATCGGGTTGCCGAAGTAGTCGTACGCCGTCCCGTCGTCGACCGCCGTGCCCGCGCCCCGCGCCGGTGAGCCGTCCCCGAGGCGGACGTCGTCGGGGGAGGCGGGGGATGCGGAGACGAACCGCGGGTCGGCGTTCAGGCCCCGCGCGTCACGGGGCTGCGCGGTGTTCCAGTACAGGTTGCCGGAGTACGTGCTGACCGTGTCCTTGATGGCGGAGCCCGACCCGGTGGACGCCCCGACGAAGACGTTGTCCTGGAAGGTCACGCCGCCCGGCCCGTTGTTGGAGACCAGGGCGGTGTCCGAGCGGTTCGTGACCACCGTGTTCCGATAGATCCGCGTGTCCGTGCTCGCCCCGCACACCACCGAGATCACCCCGTACGGGGAGGCCGTGTTGCGGTCGTTGACGCTGATGTTGTCGTGGATCCGGTTGCCGTCGCTGACCTTGCCCTCGCCGTTGCAGACGAGCAGGAACCCGCCCTCGTTGTCGTGGCTGTAGTTGTAGCGGTAGACGTTGCGGACGTTGCCGCCGTCGATGTCGTACGCCATCGAGTCGCGCGTCCCGTGCCCGCCGGTCACCTCGTTGTACTGGTAGAGCGCGTCCTCGGACTCCCAGGCCCACACGCCCGCGTTGTAGCCGGCGGAGCGCATGTTGAAGCCGTCCACGTAGTTGTGCTCGACGCGTGCCCTGCTGGTCTCGTGGATGACGATGCCGTCGCCGCCCACGTCGTACGCCTTGTTGCGCTGGAAGCGCACGCCGGTCGCGAACCTCCCCGGACCGTCCCAGGTCGACATGATGCCGATGCCCGTGCGGTCGACGTGGCGCACGGTGGAGTCCTCGACGCGCACCCCGGCGAACCGCGTGGGCGTCGCCGTGCCCTGGACGACGAAGAGGATGCCGCCGGAGGGGTCGGGGTCCTTGGAGTCGGCGCCGTTCACGTCGTGCACGTCCACGCCGTCGACGACGAAGTGCTCGGCCGTGCCGTAGTCGGTGAGCTGCACGTACAGGCCCGCGCGGCGCTCGGTGGTGGTCGCGGGGCCGGTGTTGGACAGGTCGAGGTTCCGGATCTCCCACTGCTCGGTGTTCACCAAGTGCAGTGCGGCGCGCGCCCCTTGGGCCTCGATGTGCGGCTTCGCGGCCCGCTTGTCGCCGTAGGCGTCGATGCGCACGGGGGCGCCGGCCGCACCCGCACCTTTGGGAGCCAGCACCCCCGTGCAGCTTGTGCCCCGCTTCAGCAGGAGCCGGTCGCCCGGGCCGAAGGCGTGGCCGCTCGCCTTCGCGACGGTGCGCCAGGCCGCGCCGGGGGAGGTGCCCGCGGCGGAGTCGTCGCCCCGGGCGCAGTCGACGTAGTGGGTGGTGCCGGCGCGGGCGGCGGCCGTGACGGGTACCGGTGCCGCGGCCGCGGCGAGGGCGGCCAGGATCACGATGCTCGTGCGACGCAGGGTCATGCGGGGGACCGTAGTGAGCGCCGGGCGCGGCGCCCATGGACAAACGCGCGGGGTGCTTGGACTGCGGGGTCAGCCGGTGAGCGCCCGCAGCTGGTCCAGGAACCACTGCGCGGGCGGCAGCGCCGTCGCCGCCGCCGCGAGGCGCTTGGTGCGCTCGGCCCGCTCGTCGTCCGGCAGGGACAGCGCGGTGTGCAGGGCCTCCGCGGTGGCCGAGATGTCGTACGGGTTCACCGGCAGCGCGTCCTCGCCGAGCTCCTCGTACGCCCCTGCCTCCCGCGAGAGCACCAGCGCGCAGCCCTCGTCGGAGACCACCGGCACCTCCTTCGCGACGAGGTTCATGCCGTCGCGGATCGGGTTGACCAGCGCCACGTCCGCGAGGCGGTACGCGGCGAGCGAGCGCGCGAAGTCGTCCTTGACGTGCAGGACCACCGGGGTCCAACCATCCGTTCCGTAAGCGGAGTTGATCGACTCCGCGACCCGGGAGACCTCCGCCGTGTAGTCCCGGTACACCGCGAGGTCCTGCCGCGAGGGGTAGGCGAACGCGACGTGCACGACCCGCTCGCGCCACTCGGGGCGGTCCGCCAGGAGCTGCCGGTAGGCGAGCAGCCCGCGCACGATGTTCTTGGACAGCTCCGTCCGGTCCACCCGCACGATCGTCCTGCGGCCCTCGCCGACCTGCTCGCGCAGCGCCCGCATCCGCTCCTCGACGTCGTCCCGGCGCGAGCGCTCCCGCAGGAAGTCCGCGTCGGCCCCCAGCCCGTGCACGCCGATCCGCGTCCCCGACGTCCCGCCGACCACGCGCACGCAGCACTCCGTGAAGGCGTCCGCCCAGCGCCCGGTGAGGAAGCCGAGCCGGTCGGCGCCGAGCATGCCCCGCAGCAGCTGCTCGGCCACGTCGTCCGGCAGCATCCGGAAGTAGTCGGCCGGCGCCCACGGCGTGTGCGAGAAGTGCCCGATCCGCAGGTCCTCCCGCAGCTCGCGCAGCATCCCCGGGACCAGCGCCAGGTGGTAGTCCTGCACCAGGACCGCCGCCCCCGGGGCGGCCTCCGCGGCCAGCGCCTCGGCGAACGCGCGGTTGTACGTCTCGTACGCCGCCCACTGCGCCCGGAACTCCGGGCCGAAGACCGGCTCCAGGGGGGTCTGGTAGAGCATGTGGTGGACGAACCACAGGACCGAGTTGGCGATGCCGTTGTAGGCGGCCGCGTGCACGCCCTCGCGCGATCCCGCGTCGACGTCCAGCATCCGCACCCCCGGCTCACCGACGCCGCGGCGCACCGCCTCCCGGTCGCCCTCGCCGAGCGCCGCGCACACCCACAGCGCGTCCGCCTCGTCGCCGATGGCGCTCAGCCCGGAGACCAGACCGCCTCCGCCGCGCCGCGCGGTCAGCGTCCCGTCCTCCTCCACGGTGTACGAGACGGGGCCGCGGTTGGACGCGACGAGTACCTGGGCTGCTGTCGATCCGGGCTCGGAGACCATGTGGCAAAACGTAGCCCGTCCCGGGGCCGGGCAAACGTACGGCCGGGCTCCGGAGCCTTCGCGGAGCCCGGCCGTGCACGGGATCAGGTCAGTCGCGCCGGGACCGCACCGCGGCGAGCACCAGCACGCCGAGCCCGCACAGCGCGGCGGCGACCCCGCCGTACAGCATGGTCGCGGAGTCGCTGCCGGTCTCGGCGAGCTCGCCGCCCGGCCGCTCCGGCTGTCCGGGCTGCTGCTGCGGCGGGGCGGGCCGGCCCTGCACGCGCTGGGCGAGGATCGCCGTGGTGCACGGGTCGTCGCCGCCGCGCCGGGACTTCGAGCAGTTGCTGCCGGGCGCGGTCACGGTGATGACGGTCACCTTGCCGGGCGTGCAGGACACCTTGACCTTCTGGGTGATGGTGACCTTGCCCTTGGCCGGGACGTTGCCCCGCCACACGTACGCGGCGCCCTGCCTGGCCACCTTCCCGGAGCTCGCGACGGGTGTGGAGC
Source organism: Streptomyces silaceus (assembly GCF_001419745.1). Classification (GTDB taxonomy): domain Bacteria; phylum Actinomycetota; class Actinomycetes; order Streptomycetales; family Streptomycetaceae; genus Streptomyces; species Streptomyces silaceus. The sequence continues at coordinate 7,110 of NZ_LIRJ01000152.1, forward strand.
CGGGGCGCACGGGCCATGAGGCGGAGGCGCCGATGCGCGGGTCGCCCGAGGGGTTCCTGAGGGTGATGGTGTTGGTGGTGGAGCCGCAGGCCGGGACGGTCGGGTCGGTGGGCCGCGAACCGACGCCCAGCGGCGGCTCGGGGTAGTCGATGACCGGCTCGGAGGCGCAGTTCGGGTCGGCGCTGCCGGGGTCGCAGTTGGAGCGCGGGGTCTGGACGTCGACGTTGTTGAGCAGCTTGCCGTCGCCGCTGACCGGGTCGTTGACGGTGACGGAGTAGGTGACCGTCGCGGTCCGGCCCGGCGCGATGTCACCGACGTAGCCGAGCCTCGGCTTGGTGTACGAGACGGTGCCGGTGGAGGCCTTCGCGTCCTCGTTGTACGTCGCGTCGTCGAGGTTGCCGCTCAGGTCGTCGCTGAACCTGGCACCCGGATAGGGGAGCCTGCTGATGTTCTTGGCCTTGACCGTGTACGTCAGCTTCTCGCCGGGCTTCACCTTGGCGGGCGAGGCGGTCTTGGTGACCTCCAGGTCCGGGACCGGCACCGACAGGGCCAGCTGCGAGGGGACGTAGACGTCGCCGGTGCTGGTGAAGGTCAGCTTCGCGGAGGTGGCGCCCACGGGGATCGCGCCGTCGGGCACCTCGAAGGCCTTGGCGTCGATGCTCAGGTTGTTGCGGTGCTTCGGGCTGACCGCGCCGTCGTCCTCGCTGATGAAGAAGTTGTCGGTGCGGCCGGTGTGCGGCTCGGTGACCGGCCTGCCGTCGACGAGGAACTGGTCGCCGCGGGTGTTCCAGTCGCCCTCGTACGCCGTCGTGCTGGCGTGGATGTCGCCCTCGGTGCGGTAGAAGCCGTCCACCGGGACGGTGGTGGAGGAGTCGGCGCGGGTCCGCGTCGAGCGCTGGATGACGTGGCCGCCCCAGAGGTAGACGTTGCGGCGGTCGGGCGCGTACTGCTCGTTCGGGCCGTCGTACTTGTAGACGACGGTCAGCGACCAGCCGCCGACGCAGCCCTGTCCGGTGGGCGCCCAGACGTCGCCGACGGCCACCTCGACGGGGCTGCCGGTGGCGGCGCCCGCGAAGGACGAGGTCACGTCGGCCTCGGCGGTGTAGTAGTGCGGGCCCTGCGTGGTGTTCGGGGTGCGGACCGCGTTCTCGACGTTCACCCGGGACTGCGCGCCGCCGCCGACGCGGATGACCGGGCGCGTGGTGAGCGGGTCGCCGGGGGCCGGGTCCACCGGGGCGTTGCCGTCGCGGTTGAGGTCGCAGATGTCGCGGACGGTGCTGCCGAAGCGGTGCGTGCCCGCGTTGCCGCCCCAGAACAGCCGCGCGTAGTCGACCTGCGCGCCGGGCGGGATGGTCACCTGTCCGGTGCTGGAGTCGAAGGTGCCGGTCAGGCCGGCCACGTCGATGCGGCGCTCGATGAAGTTGTTGTTGTTCTTGGTGCCCCGGGCCTCCTGGGTCTCCTTGCAGGAGGCGGCCACGTCGGCGGGGCCCGTCGGGCAGTCGAGGACCGTGTTGCCGATGGTCTTGAAGTCGCCGTACAGCGATTCGTCGTAGCGCTTGGCGAAGGGCTCGACGACCTCCGCGGCGGCGGGCGTCGCGGTCGCGGCGAGCACCCCGGCCGCGACGGTGGCGGTGGCGAGCGTCAGTGCGCCCGCCCGCCGCACGGCCCTCATTGCATGTCTGGCATGTCTGACCCACATAAAGGGGCAATGTAGGCAAAACGCATGATCGTGACTGGTTACGCCACGCGACGGTGGGCATACTCGGCGATATCGGTCATAGGGGGACGTTCTTCTGTGTCGATCGCGTACGTCCTCGGCTCGAAGCCGTGCTCGCCCCGCTCGAACTGCGTCAGCTCGGGACGTACGAGATGGCCGCGCGCCAGCCGCAGCTGCGCCGTCCGGTAGATCGCCGCCGCCATCCGCCCGAGCGCCTGCCCGTCCTGGTGCCGGTGCCTGCGCACCCCCACGTCCACCTGCGCCAGCGCGTCAAGGCCCACCGTGTGCAGCGCGTCCACCAGCAGCCCCAGCTCCACGCCGTACCCCACGGGGAACGGCAGCCGTTCCAGCAGCGACCTGCGCGCCGCGTACTCGCCGCCCAACGGCTGGACGAACCCGGCCAGTCGAGGCCAGTGCATGTTGAGGAGCGGGCGCGCCATCAGCTCGGTCACCCGCCCGCCCTGCCCCGCCCCGCGGCCCGCCCCGGGCGCGTCGAACTCGGCGCCGAGCGGCCGGTCGTACATCGCCTTCACGAAGTCCACGTCCGGATCGGTGAGCAGCGGCCCCACGATCCCCGCGACGAAGTCCGCCGAGAACTCCTTCAGGTCCGCGTCGACGAACGCCACGACGTCACCGCCCGTGACGAGGAGCGAGCGCCACAGAACTTCACCCTTGCCGGGGACGGGCGTCAGGCGGGGCAGGATCTCGTCCCGGTGGACCACCTTGGCGCCGGCCGCCGCGGCGACCTCCGCCGTGCGGTCCCGCGACCCGGAGTCGATCACCAGGAGCTCGTCGACCAGCGGGGCCTCCTCGACCAGCTCACGGCGGATCACCGAGACGATCTCGCCGACCGTCTCCTCCTCGTCCAGCGCGGGCAGCACGACGCTCACCGAGGTGCCGGACGCGCGCTTGGCGGCCATGAGGCGCTCCAGCGGGCGGTCGGCCACGGACCAGGAACGCCTGCTCAGCCAGCGCTCGACCTCTTCCAGCACGGTCAGGGTCCTCCCGTATGTGATCCATCTCGCGGTTCGGACGACTATCTCAAGGGTCCAGGGCTTCGGTTACAGTCTTGAACAACGCCGGTGACCATCGCATGTCGGGGTCGCCGCCGCGTTCAGGATCAACAACTGAAACCCACAATCGAATACCGCTCATCCAGAGGGGCAGAGGGATACGGCCCGTTGAAGCCCCGGCAACCCTCCAGTCGGTCTCGTCGCGATTCTGCGCCGCGAGGCTCCCGGCTAGGGAAGGTGCCAATTCCGTCTCGCGGCGAGATGCGTCGCGAGGAAGATGAGGAGAAAGGGCCTCGCCTCCATGGCTGTGCAGACTGTCGCCACCGAAAGCACCACCTCCCCCGTCGACCTGGGACCGGCCTCGGGCCTCTCCTGCCGGGAGTGCGGCACGAAGTTCCCCCTCGGCCCGATCTTCGCCTGTGCCGAGTGTTTCGGCCCCCTCGAAGTCGCGTACGACCTGCCGCTCGGCGACCCGGAGGCCCTGCGCGAGCGGATCGAGGCGGGCCCCGCCAACATCTGGCGCTATGCCCCGCTCCTGCCCGTCCCCGCCGACGTGGCCGACAAGCCGAACCTCAACCCCGGCTGGACCAAGCTCGTCAAGGCCGACAACCTCGCCCGTGAACTCGGCGTCGAGCCGGGCAGGCTCTTCGTCAAGGACGACTCCGGCAACCCCACGCACTCCTTCAAGGACCGGGTCGTCGCGCAGGCGCTCGAAGCGGCGCGCGCCTTCGGCTTCACCACCCTCTCCTGCTCCTCCACCGGCAACCTCGCGGGTGCCGTCGGCGCCGCCGCCGCCCGCGCCGGCTTCCGCTCGTGCGTGTTCATCCCGCACGACCTGGAGCAGGGCAAGGTCGTCATGGCCGCGGTCTACGGCGGCGAGCTCGTCGGCATCGAGGGCAACTACGACGACGTGAACCGCTTCTGCTCCGAGCTCATCGGCGACCCGCTCGGCGAGGGCTGGGGCTTCGTCAACGTGAACCTGCGGCCGTACTACGGCGAGGGCTCCAAGACCCTCGCGTACGAGATCTGCGAGCAGCTCGGCTGGCAGCTGCCCGACCAGTTGGTCATCCCGATCGCCTCCGGCTCGCAGCTGACGAAGATCGACAAGGGTCTGAAGGAGCTGATCGCGCTCGGTCTCGTCGAGGACAAGCCGTACAAGATCTTCGGCGCCCAGGCGGAGGGCTGCTCGCCGGTGTCGGCCGCGTTCAAGGCCGGCCACGACGTCGTACGCCCCCAGAAGCCGAACACCATCGCCAAGTCCCTGGCGATCGGCAACCCGGCCGACGGCCCCTACGTGCTCGACATCGCGCGCCGCACCGGCGGCGCGGTGGAGGACGTGAACGACGAGCAGGTCGTCGATGCCATCAAGCTCCTCGCCCGGACCGAGGGCATCTTCGCGGAGACCGCGGGCGGCGTCACGGTCGGCGTCACGCGGAAGCTGGTCGAGGCCGGGCTCATCGACCCCTCGCTGACCACGGTGGTGCTCAACACCGGCGACGGCCTCAAGACCCTGGACGCCGTCGCCGAGACGTCGCAGGCGACCGCCACCATCGCCCCGAGCCTCGAGGCGTTCCGCGCCGCCGGCCTGGCCCACTGACCACCCCGTACCGCGAGAAAGGCATCACGACCATGAGCGTCAACGTCCGCATCCCCACCATTCTTCGCACCTACACCGGTGGTCGGTCCGAGGTCGCCGCCGAGGGGGCCACGCTCGGCGAGGTCATCGCCGACCTGGAGAAGAACCACACCGGCATCGCCGCCCGCGTCCTGGACGACCAGGGCAAGCTCCGCCGCTTCGTGAACGTCTACGTCAACGACGACGACGTCCGCTTCGAGCAGGGCCTGGAGACCGCCACCCCGGACGGCGCGGGCGTCTCGATCATTCCCGCCGTCGCCGGCGGCTGATCTTTACGCAAGTACCCTGCGTTATCTGAATTGCCCCCTCCGCGAGAGAAACGGAGGGGGCAATTCTGCATGGTTGAGCGCGGTACAGTTGGGAACAGCGCTCCGCGGTTAGTGCCGAGTGCATATATGAAGTCGGTCCGGAGCCGACAAGAAGTAGCCAAACAGTGCTGCCCATTTGAGCCCCATGTGGCATTTGCCCGGCCCGACTTGCCCTGAGTGCTGGCGAATTCTCCCCCTTTTTCCGATCGGTCGTGCCCAGAATTCTCGTCCGATTGACCTGTTGCAGACGGCAGTTGGACAGATACATTCAGCGGCGGTCGACGCGTTCCGGCGCACACCCCCAACCAATGGGGGGTGAGGTCTGACCCGGGTCCGCGAAGTGCGGTCCTGTGCAAGGGCCAGTAATAGGGGAGTTAGGCATGGCTCAGGGCACCGTCAAGTGGTTCAACGCGGAGAAGGGGTACGGCTTCATCGCGGTCGACGGTGGTGCGGATGTTTTCGTCCACTACAGCGCGATCCAGATGGACGGTTACCGCACCCTTGAAGAAGGTCAGCGAGTCGAGTTCGAGATCTCGCAGGGCCAGAAGGGTCCGCAGGCGGACATGGTCAAACTCGCCGTCTAGCTCGGCGCGACCGACCACCGAAGCAAGCATCGTGAGGGGCTCGTATCCCATCGGGGTACGGGCCCCTCGTGTGTGCCCGGGAGGCCGCGCGGGGAGCAGTCCCCGAGGTCCCTCACACGAGCCGATCTCTCGGGAGCACCTTGCACTCGTGGGGGTCGAGTGCTAATCATTGGCGTTAGCACTCTACGAGTGAGAGTGACAGAACTTGGATCGGGTCGGTGAGGTCCGCGGGCCGGGTGGGGCAAGGAACCACAAGGCGCGCAGGCCGTCCGTCGCGGGCACCAGCACGGTCCGTTTGCTTTTCCACCCCTGTCCGGGAGGACCACTTCACATGGCCAAGATCATCGCGTTCGACGAGGAGGCACGGCGCGGCCTCGAGCGCGGCATGAACCAGCTCGCCGACGCCGTCAAGGTGACCCTGGGCCCCAAGGGTCGCAACGTCGTCCTCGAGAAGAAGTGGGGCGCCCCCACGATCACCAACGATGGTGTGTCCATCGCCAAGGAGATCGAGCTCGAGGACCCGTACGAGAAGATCGGCGCCGAGCTGGTCAAGGAGGTCGCGAAGAAGACGGACGACGTCGCCGGTGACGGCACGACGACCGCGACCGTCCTGGCCCAGGCCCTGGTGCGCGAGGGTCTGCGCAACGTGGCCGCCGGTGCCAACCCGATGGCTCTGAAGCGCGGCATCGAGAAGGCCGTCGAGGCCGTCTCGGGCGCCCTGCTCGAGCAGGCGAAGGATGTCGAGACCAAGGAGCAGATCGCTTCGACGGCCTCCATCTCCGCCGCCGACACCCAGATCGGCGAGCTCATCGCCGAGGCCATGGACAAGGTCGGCAAGGAAGGCGTCATCACCGTCGAGGAGTCGCAGACCTTCGGTCTGGAGCTCGAGCTCACCGAGGGCATGCGCTTCGACAAGGGCTACATCTCGGCGTATTTCGCCACCGACATGGAGCGTATGGAGGCGTCGCTCGACGACCCGTACATCCTGATCGTCAACTCCAAGATCTCCAACGTGAAGGACCTCCTTCCGCTGCTGGAGAAGGTCATGCAGTCGGGCAAGCCGCTGCTGATCATCGCGGAGGACGTCGAGGGCGAGGCGCTGTCCACGCTCGTCGTCAACAAGATCCGTGGCACCTTCAAGTCCGTCGCCGTCAAGGCCCCGGGCTTCGGTGACCGCCGCAAGGCCATGCTCGGCGACATCGCCATCCTCACCGGTGGCACCGTCATCTCCGAGGAGGTCGGCCTCAAGCTGGAGAACGCCGGTCTCGACCTGCTCGGCCGCGCCCGCAAGGTCGTCATCACCAAGGACGAGACGACCATCGTCGACGGCGCCGGTGACAGCGACCAGGTCCAGGGCCGCGTCAACCAGATCCGCGCCGAGATCGAGAACTCGGACAGCGACTACGACCGCGAGAAGCTGCAGGAGCGCCTGGCGAAGCTCGCCGGCGGTGTTGCGGTCATCAAGGCCGGTGCCGCGACCGAGGTCGAGCTCAAGGAGCGCAAGCACCGCATCGAGGACGCCGTTCGCAACGCGAAGGCGGCCGTCGAGGAGGGCATCGTCGCCGGTGGTGGCGTGGCCCTGCTGCAGGCCTCCCAGGTGTTCGAGAAGCTGGAGCTCGAGGGCGACGAGGCCACCGGTGCCGCCGCTGTGAAGCTGGCCCTGGAAGCCCCGCTGAAGCAGATCGCCGTCAACGCCGGCCTGGAGGGCGGTGTCGTCGTCGAGAAGGTGCGCAACCTGACCGTCGGCCACGGCCTGAACGCCGCCTCCGGTGAGTACGTCGACATGATCGCCGAGGGCATCCTCGACCCGGCGAAGGTGACCCGCTCTGCCCTGCAGAACGCCGCCTCCATCGCCGCGCTGTTCCTCACCACCGAGGCCGTCATCGCCGACAAGCCGGAGAAGGCCGCCGCGGCGGGCGCTCCGGGCGGCATGCCGGGCGGTGACATGGACTTCTGATCCTCCGCGGATCAGCCGTCCTGAGCGTGCAGTTCGTACGCGCAGCTCGTACGCAGGGGCGGCACCCTCCTTCGGGAGGGTGCCGCCCCTGCGGCGTTTCACGGGCCGGTGACGGCTACGGCAGCCGGTCCAGGATCCAGCCGCAGAGTTCCTCGGTGACCAGGGTGTGGCCCTCGTTGTGCGAGGCGCAGAGGAACTCGTCCAGTTCGCTGTCCTCCTCCGCGGAGGCCGTGACCGGCTCGTACAGCTTCTCGTGGGTGTCGGGGTCGCGCAGCGCGATCGCGCTGACCGTCGGCACGAAGCAGTGCTCGCGGATGTCGGCCCGGGAGCGGAGGCCGATGAGGGCGGGGATCTTGTCGAGCTCGTCGGCGAGGATGCCGAAGCCCTCCAGGGTGCCGCCCGGCGCGCCGTCGATCTCCGGCAGGCCCGCCGTGCGGATCCGGGGCCTGCGCAGGGTCACCACCCGCAACTGCGCGACGAGTTGGTCCTCGCCCGCGGACTGCGTGTAGAGGTGGGTGCCCGTGATGGCCAGGCCCTTGCCGTGGAAGGCCTGCTCACCGGGGCGCACGCCGTTGCTCGCGCCGCTGCGCACGCCGTTGGCGACGCCGATCCTGTGGGGGCGCGCGGGCCAGCCGCCGACGCGCTCCAGCTCGGCGAGGAAGATGCCGCGCTCCTTGTCCGTCTCGGGCTCGTCGTTCCACTCCGCGATGTGCTGCCACAGGAGCTGGCGGGCGGCAGGGCTGTTCATCTGGTGCGAGAAGGCCGCGTTGAGCGGGCGGATGTAGTGCGCGAACGCCTGCAGGGCCAGCGGCACCCAGGCGCCGCGGTGCGGGCTGTCGTAGGAGAAGTACAGGGCGGTCGCGTGGTCGTTCTCGTCACCGCCGTCGTGCTCCATCCTGGCCAGCGCGTACCGCGTGACCAGGCCGCCCATGCTGAATCCGCCGACGGTCAGCG
>NZ_LIRJ01000153.1 GCF_001419745.1 Streptomyces silaceus
GCACCGACCCGACGGGCGCCGCCCTCGCCTACCGCGACTCCAGCCACGCGGTGGGCTCGGCGCCCGTCGGGTCGGTGCGCAGCTTGTACCGGGGAAAGCCCAGCGTCGTGCAGCGCAGGACGGCGTCGCGCTCGCCGATGCGGCCGAGGGCGAGGGGGCCGTCCGCCTTCTCCTGCGGCACCGAGAGGAGGGCCGTGTCGGCGCCCGCGTGCGACCAGGCGACGCTCGCCCGGTGGGTGCGTTCGCCCGGTCGGTCGGCGTCGAAGCGGACCTCCACGGTCAGCGCGCCGTGTACGACGTGCTCGGCCGTGAGGACCAGGCCGTCGCGGACGAGGCAACCGGAGCCGCGGCGCCGGTCGCCGTACGCCGTCGTCACGACGATCTCGGCGACCCGCCCGACGTCCAGGCCCATTGCCCCCACCGATCCCCCGCTCCGGTCGGCGCGCGTCCCGACGCGCCGATGACTTCGGAGAGTTCCTCACGGCCGCCGCCCCGCTCGCGTGCCGTCCGGCCCCGTCAGCTTACTGGGACACCCCGTGGGACAGGGCCGTCTCCGGCGCGTTCGCCAGACGTGATCTGCCGCGGCCGTACAGCGCGTACACCGCCGCGCCCACCACGAGGAACACGGCGAACTGGACCCAGGTCGTCCAGCCCGTGCCCCAGATCAGATAGAGGCAGAAGCCCACGCCGAGCAGCGGGCTGAGGGGATGGAAGGGGACCCGGAAGGTGCGGCGCAGGCCCGGTTCCGAGCGGCGCAGCGCGATCACCGCGATGTTCACCACGACCATGATCGCGAGCGTGCCGATGGTGGTCAGGTTGACGACCACGTCGAGCGAGGAGAAGGCGGCGGGGACGGCGACGACCGCCGCGACGATCCAGGTGTTGGCCACCGGCGTCGAGGTCTTCGGCGAGACCCGCTCGAAGACGCGCGGCATCAGGCCGTCGCGGGACATCGACATCAGGATGCGGGTCTGGCCGTACATCACGGCCAGGACGACGGAGGCGATGGCGACGACCGCGCCGAAGGCGATGATGCCGCCGCCGACGGTCGAGTCGGTGACCTGGTTGACGATCAGCGAGAGCGCGGCGGGCTTGTCGGCGACGGCGTCCGAGCCGAGCGCGCCGATGGCGGCGAGCGCCACGGCGACGTAGAGCAGCGTGACGACGCCGATGCAGATCAGGATCGCGAGGGGGATGTTCCGCCGCGGGTTCCTCACCTCCTCGCCGGCCGTGGTGACCGCGTCGAAGCCGATGAAGGAGAAGAAGGCGAGGGAGGCGCCCGCGGTGATGCCGGAGACGCCGGCGCCCGCGAAGGGCGTGAGGTTGCCGTCCTTGAACGCGGTGAACGCGATGGCCAGGAAGAGCAGCAGGATGCCGATCTTCAGGACGGCCATGGCGGCCGTCGCGCGGGCGCTCTCGCGGATGCCGCGCACCAGCAGGACGGCGGCGAGCAGGATGACGACGACGGCGGGCAGGTTCACCGCGCCGCCCTCGCCGGGCCCGGCGGACAGGGCGGCGGGCAGCTCCCAGCCGGTGAGGCTGTGCAGCAGTTCGTTGAGGTACTGGCTCCAGCCGACGGCGACCGCGGAGACCGAGACGCCGTACTCCAGGAGCAGGCACCAGCCCACGAGGAACGCGGTGCGCTCCCCCAGCGAGGCGTACGCGAAGGAGTACGAGCTGCCGGAGACCGGGATCGCGCCGCCCAGCTCGGCGAACGAGAACGCGGTGAAGATGCAGGTCACAGCCGCGAGCACATAGGAGACGGCGACGGCGGGGCCGGCCTCGGCGACCGAGTCGGACAGGCCGACGAAGATGCCCGTGCCGACGATGGCGCCGACGCCGAAGCACACGAGCTGGAAGAGCCCCATGGTGCGCTTGAGGCCGTGGCCCTCCAGGTCGGCCCCCGATTCGGCGACGAGCTGTTCGGGGGACTTGATGCGCAGCCCGTTGGTGCGTGTGGGGCTCATGGGGTGGTTCTCGTTTCTGGTGGTGCGATGCGGCGAGGGGTGGGCCGCGTACCAGTGGGACCGGATGTGGTGTTCCGGTCCCACCAGTCTGTGCTGGTCCTGCGGATGGGGCAGGTCGTACGGTCCGCGTACGGCCGGTCAGGCGAGCGTCGCGACGAGGACCGCCTTGATGGTGTGCATGCGGTTCTCGGCCTCGTCGAAGACGACGGAGTGCGCGGACTCGAAGACCTCGTCGGTGACCTCCAGGGAGGTCATACCGTGCCGCTCGTGCAGCTCACGGGCGACCGAGGTGCCGAGGTCGTGGAAGGCCGGGAGGCAGTGCAGGAACTTGACGCCGGCGTTGCCGGTGGCGCGCAGGACGTCCATCGTCACGGCGTAGGGGGCGAGGGCGGCGATGCGCTCGTCCCAGACCTCCTGGGGCTCGCCCATGGAGACCCAGACGTCGGTGGCGACGAAGTCGGCCCCCCGCACGCCCTCCTCGACGGACTCGGTGAGGGCGATGCGGGCGCCGCTGGACCGGGCGATCTCCCGGGCCCTGGCGACGGTCTCCTCGGCGGGCCAGTAGGCCTTCGGCGCGACGATGCGGACGTCCATGCCGAGGAGCGCGCCGGTGATCAGGTAGGAGTTGCCCATGTTGAAGCGGGCGTCGCCGAGGTAGGCGTAGGCGATCCCTGTCAGCGGCTTGGCGCTGTGCTCGGTCATCGTGAGCACGTCGGCGAGCATCTGGGTGGGGTGCCACTCGTCGGTCAGGCCGTTGTAGACCGGTACGCCCGCGTGGGCGGCGAGCGTCTCGACCGTGTCCTGGGCGTCGCCGCGGAACTGGATGGCGTCGAACATCCGCCCGAGCACCCGGGCGGTGTCCTTCGCCGACTCCTTCTTGCCGATGTGGGAGCCGGACGGGTCGATGTACGTCGTCGCGGCGCCCTGGTCGGCGGCGGCCACCTCGAAGGAGCAGCGCGTCCTCGTGGAGTTCTTCTCGAAGATCAGCGCGATGTTCCTGCCGCGCAGCCGCTGGAGCTCGGTCCCCGCCTTCTTGGCCGCCTTCAGCTCCGCGGCCAGGGAGAGCAGACCGCGGAACTCGTCGGCGGTGAAGTCCAGCTCCTTGAGGAAGTGGCGGCCGGTGAGGACTGGGGCCATGGGGTGCTCCTGGATGCGGATAGGGGACGCTGAAGAGTGGGGACCTTGAAACTATATACGACGCTCCACATTTCTATACAGGGCTGTCCCGGCACGTCAGGGGCTATGCGCCGGGCACGGCGTCCCGCGCCACCGGGCAGCTCATGCACCGCGGGCCGCCCCGGCCCCGGCCCAGCTCGCTTCCCGGGATCTCGATCACCTCGATGCCCTGCTTGCGCAGATGGGTGTTGGTGGTGGCGTTCCTCTCGTACGCGACGACGACGCCCGGCTCCACCGCGAGGACGTTGCAGCCGTCGTCCCACTGCTCGCGCTCGGCCGCGTGCACGTCCTGCGTCGCCGTGAGCACCCGGATGCCGCTGATCCCGAGCGCGGCGGCGATGGCCCGGTGCATGTGCTCCGGCGGATGGTCGGTGACCTTCAACTCCCGGTCCCCGACGCCCGGTTCGATGGTGTACGAGCGGAGCATGCCGAGGCCCGCGTACTGCGTGAAGGTGTCGCCGTCGACCATCGTCATCACCGTGTCCAGGTGCATGAACGCGCGCCGCTTGGGCATGTCGAGCGCCACGATGGTCTGCGCCGAGCCCGCCGCGAACAGCTTGTGCGCGAGCATCTCGACGGCCTGGGGCGTGGTCCGCTCGCTCATGCCGATGAGCACCGCGCCCCGGCCGATCACCAGGACGTCGCCGCCCTCGATGGTGGAGGGGTAGTCCGACTGCCCCTCGGACCACACGTGGAAGTCCTCGTCGCGGAAGAGCGGGTGGTGCCGGTAGATCGCCTCGAAGTGCACGGTCTCGCGCTGCCGGGCGGGCCAGCGCATCGCGTTGATGGAGACGCCGTCGTAGATCCAGGCCGAGGTGTCGCGCGTGAAGAGGTGGTTGGGCAGCGGGCCGAGCAGGAAGTCGTCCAGGTCCATGCAGTGGAAGCGCACGGAGGACGGCTCGGGGTGGCTCTCCAGGAACTCCCGCTTGGTCATGCCGCCGACCAGCGCCTCGGCGAGCGCGGTCGACGGGAGGGTCTCGAACGCCGCCCTCAGGTGGTCGGTGGCGAGCGGTCCGTACTCCTTCTCGTCGAAGACGCGGTCCAGGACGAGGGTGCGCGCCGTCGGCACGTCCAGGGTCTCGGTCAGCAGATCGCCGAAGAGATGGACCGCCACGCCCCGGTCGCGGAGCACGTCCGCGAAGCCGTCGTGCTCCTGACGTGCCCTGCGCACCCACAGGACGTCGTCGAAGAGCAGGGCGTCCTTGTTGCTCGGAGTCAGCCGCTTGAGCTCCAGATCGGGGCGGTGCAGGATGACGCGGCGCAGCCGCCCGGCCTCGGAGTCGACATGGAATCCCATGGGGTCCATCTTTCCCCGGCCGGACGGCTCACGCGCGGTCTATGCCCTACCCGGTGGCGGCTCAGAGCCGCGGGTCCACCGGCTCCGACTCCAGGGCGAGCACCGCGAACACCGACTCGTGCACGCGCCACAGCGGCTCGCCGTCCGCGAGACGGTCCAGCGCCTCCAGGCCGAGCGCGTACTCACGGGTCGCGAGCGAGCGCTTGTGGCCCAGGAAACGGCCCCGCAGCCGGTCGAGGTTCTCGGGCCGCGTGTACTCCGGGCCGTAGATGATCCGCAGGTACTCCCGGCCCCGGCACTTGATGCCCGGCTGGACGAGCCGTCCCTTGTCGTCGCGGACCAGCGCGCCGACCGGCTTGACGACCATGCCCTCGCCGCCGCGGCTGGTCATCTCCAGCCACCAGTCGACGCCCGCCCGCACGGACGCCTCGTCGCCCGTGTCGACGTAGAGCCGGCGGGTGGTCTGCAGCAGACCCGTGCCGTCGTGCTCCACCATGCGGTCGATCAGCGCCAGTTGTTCGTCGTGCGGCAGCCCGGCGAGGCTGCGGCCCTGCGCCGCCAGGATCTGGAACGGCGCCAGACGCACGCCCTCCAGGCCCTCGGTCGGCCAGCAGTAGCGGCGGTAGGCCTCGGTGAACGCGGCGGCGTCCGCGGCCCGTTCGCGCTGCTTGGGCAGCAGGCCGCCCGTGTCGACGCCGCGCGCCGTCGCCGCCTCCAGCGCGGCGAGCACACCGGGGAAGACCGCACCGGAGGCCGCGCCCACGGCCGCGTACTGCGTGCGCAGCAGGCCGGAGGCCTTGAGCGACCAGGGCATCAGCTCCGCGTCGAGCAGCAGCCAGTCGGTCGCCAGCTCCTCCCACAGGCCCGCCTCGGTGGCGGCGGCGCGCAGCCGGCCGAGGATCTCCTCGGTGACGGACTGGTCCGTGAAGAAGGGGCGGCCGGTGCGGGTGTAGAGCGAGCCGGTCGGGCCCCCTTCCACACCGAAGCGCTCGCGGGCCGCGTCCGCGTCGCGGCAGACCAGCGCCACCGCGCGCGAGCCCATGTGCTTCTCCTCGCACACGACGCGGGCGACGCCGTCGCGCGCGTACGCGGCGAAGGCCTCCTCCGGGTGCTCCAGATAGCCCTCCCGCTGCGAGGTGGCGGTCGGGGCCATCGTCGGCGGCAGGTACGGCAGCAGGCGCGGGTCGACGGCGAAGCGGCTCATGACCTCGAGGGCGGCCGCCGCGTTCTCCTCGCGCACCGCGACGCGGCCCGCGTGCCGGGTCTCCACCACGCGGCGCCCGTGCACGTCGGCCAGGTCGAGCGGCCGCCCGTCGTGGCCGCCCGGCGCCTCGGTGCGCAGTGGCCTGGCCGGTTCGTACCAGACCCGCTCGGCCGGTACGTCGACGAGCTCGCGCTCCGGCCAGCGCAGCGCGGTGAGCCGGCCGCCGAAGACGGCGCCGGTGTCCAGGCAGATGGTGTTGTTCAGCCAGGTCGCGGTGGGCACGGGGGTGTGGCCGTAGACGACGGCGGCCTTGCCCCGGTACTCCTCCGCCCACGGGTAGCGCACCGGCAGGCCGAACTCGTCGGTCTCGCCGGTGGTGTCGCCGTACAGGGCGTGTGAGCGGACCCGGCCGGAGGTGCGGCCGTGGTACTTCTCGGGCAGGCCCGCGTGGCAGACGACCAGCTTGCCCTCGTCGAGGACGTAGTGGGACACGAGGCCGTCGACGAACTCCCGCACCTGCGCGCGGAACGCGTCGCTCTCGCCGGAGAGCTGCTCGATGGTCTCGGCCAGGCCGTGGGTGTGCTGGACCTTGCGGCCCTTGAGGTGCCGGCCGAGCTTGTTCTCGTGGTTGCCGGGCACGCACAGGGCGTTGCCGGAGCCGACCATCGACATCACGCGGCGCAGCACGCCCGGGGTGTCGGGGCCGCGGTCGACGAGGTCGCCGACGAAGACGGCCGTGCGGCCCTCCGGGTGGACGCCGTCCACGTAGCCGAGCTTGCCGAGCAGGGTCTCCAGCTCGGCGGCGCAGCCGTGGATGTCGCCGACGATGTCGAAGGGCCCGGTGAGGTGGGAGAGGTCGTTGTAGCGCTTCTCCGTCTGGATGCGGGCGCCGTCGATCTCCTCGACGCCCCGCAGGACGTGCACCTTGCGGAATCCCTCGCGCTCCAGGTTGCGCAGGGAGCGGCGCAGTTCGCGCTGGTGGCGCTGGATGACGCGGCGCGGCAGGCCCGCCCGGTCCTCGCGCGCGGCGTTGCGCGCGGCGCAGACGTCCTCGGGCACGTCGAGCACGATGGCGATGGGCAGCACGTCGTACTGCCTGGCCAGCTCGATCAGCTGCTTGCGGCTGTCGCTCTGCACGCTGGTCGCGTCGACGACGGTGCGCCGTCCGGCGGCCAGCCGCTTGCCCGCGATGTAGTGCAGCACGTCGAAGGCGTCGCGGCTGGCGCTCTGGTCGTTCTCGTCGTCGGCGACGAGGCCGCGGCAGAAGTCGCTGGAGATGACCTCGGTGGCCTTGAAGTGCCGCCGGGCGAAGGTGGACTTGCCGGATCCGGTGGCGCCGATCAGGACGACCAGGGAGAGGTCGGTGACGGCGAGGGTTCGTGCGGCACTGCCGGTGCCGGTGTCGTGCGTCATGCGGCCTGCTCCTCCTCCGTGGCGGCCTGGGTGAATATCGCCATCTGGGTGGGCGGGCCCACCTCGGGGTCGTCGTCGCCGACGGGGGCGAACCCGACGTCGTATCCGTGCCGTTCGGCCACCTGGCGGGCCCAGGCGCCGAACTCCTCGCGCGTCCACTCGAACCGGTGGTCGCCGTGGCGGACGTGACCGGCCGGGAGCGTCTCCCAGCGGACGTTGTACTCCACGTTCGGCGTCGTCACGAGGACCGTGCGGGGCCGCGCGGAGCCGAACACCGCGTATTCGAGGGCGGGCAGACGCTCCACGTCGAGGTGCTCGATGACCTCGCTGAGCACCGCCGCGTCGTACCCCTTGAGCCGCTTGTCGGTGTAGGCGAGCGAGCCCTGGAGCAGCGTGACGCGCTCGGCCTGGCGCTCGCCCATGCGGTCCAGGCGAAGGCGCCGGGCGGCGACGGTCAGCGCGCGCATGGACACGTCGACCCCGACGATCTCCGTGAAGCGGGTGTCCTTGAGCAGTGCCTGCACCAACTGGCCCTGGCCGCAGCCGAGGTCGAGCACGCGGGCGGAGCCCGCGGCGGTCAGCGCGGCGAGGATCGCCTCGCGGCGCCGCACGGCGAGCGGTACCGGCTTGTCCTCCGTGTCCTGCTCCTCGTCGACGGCGTTGTCGATCTCCTCGACGTCCGTGTCGTCCGCGTCGGCGAGCCGCACCAGCGCGAGGCGCTCCGCGGCCTCCCGGGTCAGGGACCAGCGGCGCGCGAGATAGCGGCTGGTGATGAGCCGCTCCTCCGGGTGGCCGGCGAGCCAGCCCTCACCGGCCCGCAGCAGCTTGTCGACCTCGTCCTGCGAGACCCAGTAGTGCTTGGCGTCGTCGAGGACGGGCAGCAGGACGTAGAGGTGCCGCAGCGCCTCGCCCAGGGTCAGCCGCCCGTCGGGCACGTCGAGCACGAGGCGTACGTACCGCGAGTCGCCCCACTCCGGGAACCGCTCGTCCAGCGGGACCGGCTCGACCGACACCGTCCAGCCCAGCGGCTCGAAGAGCCCGCGGACCAGCTCGGCACCGCCCCGCGCGGGCAGCGCGGGCGCCTCGATCCGCAGCGGCAGCGGCTGCGCCGCCCGCTCCGGGCGGGCGTTGCACACGCCGCGCATGGCGCTGGAGAACACCGCGCTCAGCGCCACGGCGAGCAGCGACGAAGCGGCGTAGGGCCGGTCGTTCACGTACTGCGCGAGCGCCGCGTCGGGCGCGCCGCCGCGCCCCTTGTCCTTGCCCTTGCCGCGCCGTACGAGCGCGACGGGATCGACCTCCAGGAGCAGCGCGGCGGTGCACTGCTCCTCGGTCGCCTCGGGGTAGAGGACATGGGCGGTGCCGTAGGAGGTGGAGAAGGCCTGCGTCTTCTCGGGATGCTTGTGCAGCAGGAAGCCGAGGTCGGTCGCGGGGCGCTCTGGGGTACCTGTGGTGCTGATCGTCAGGAACACTGTCGGTAGGCCTCGAAAAGGGGTGAGAGCCGCGGGCCGTCGTCGAGCGGTGGCACGCGCGCGCACCTCATGTGCGCGGGCGCCGTCCGCCGATGGCCCCCGGCGACGGGATGCGCGCTTCGGCGACCACCGCTCCCCGGCCTTCCTCGGCCTCGCAGCGGTGCGCACGCCACGCGGCGATCACCCGCCCCGCAGCACCGTCACCTGCGGCGCGCTCCTCCAACGTACAGCGAACATCACGGACACACCCCGAAATTTCCGCTCGGGCGCCGCTCGCCGAGTGGGCCCCGCGGGCCCCAGATCCGCGACCTGGGGCCCCTGCCCCCTGCGGAGCTATTCCGTCCGGGGGCTCACGGCGTCGGACCGTTCGTCGCGGCCCGACAGGGCGATGGCCGCCGCTCCGAGCACGCAGGCGACACCGGCCACGAGGTAGGCGAGGTGGTAGCCGGTCAGCTTGTCGTCGCTGGTCGCCGCGACCAGGACCATGACCGCCACACCGACGCTGGCGCCGATCTGCTGGGCGACGACGTTGACCGCTCCGGCGACCGCGTGCCGGTCCGGCTCGATGCCGGTGAGGCCGGCGGACGTCATCGAGGGGAAGTTCAGCCCCTGGCCGATGCCGCTGATCACCAGGCCGGGCAGGACGTGCAGCACGAAGTCGCCGTCGTGCGGGGTGCTCATCCACAGCGCCGTGCCCACGCCGATCAGGACGAGGCCGACGGACATCAGGGTGCGCGGGGAGTACTTGGCCAGCAGGCGCCCCGTGCCGAAGTTGGCGGTGAGGAACACGGCCGCCGACATCGGGACCAGCGCGAGGCCGGACTCCAGCGGCGAGTAGTCCAGCATCTCCTGGAGGTACAGGGGCGCGAAGAACAGCATCCCGACCGAGCCCATGTACTGGAGGAACGCCGCGAGGCTCGCGGACCGCACCGACGAGACCCGGAAGAGGCCGAGCGGCAGGACCGGTTCGGCGGTGCGGTTCTCGTGCACGACGAAGACCACCAGGAAGACCACCGCGAGGCAGAGCGCGGTCCACGCCACCGCGCCGCCGCTGCTCGCGCCGACGACCAGCAGGGTGAGGCCGAGCGTGCCGGAGACCGCGCCGGGCAGGTCGATCCGGCCGCCGCGCCCGACCCCGTCCGGCAGCCCGGCGCGCGTCGCGGCGAGCACGGCGAGGCCGAGGAGCACCGAGAACCACAACACCGAGCGCCAGCCGAGGAGTTGGGTCAGTACGCCGCCCAGCAGCACCCCGCCGCTGAAGCTCGCGGCGCCGACCGCCGCGTACACGCTGAGGGCCCGGTTGCGTGCCGGGCCGGCCGGGAAGACCTCCGTGAGCAGGGCCAGCGCGGCCGGGCCCGACAGGGCCGCGCCGACGCCCTGGACCGCCCGCGCGCCGAGCAGCACCCAGGTGTCCGGCGCCAGGGCCCCGACGAGCGCGGCCACCGTGAACAGGGCGACACCGGCCTCGAACACCCGCCGCCTGCCGAGCACATCGGCCAGGCGGCCGCCGACCAGCAGGAAGCCGGCGAACGTGACGGCGTAGGCGGTCATCACCCACTGGAGCGTGGTGTCGTCCAGGTCGAAACGGTCACCGACCGACGGCAGGGCGGCGTTGAGCACCCCGAGGCCGCTCACGTCCAGCGCGAGCGCCCCGGCGAGCACCCCGAGCGCCAGGCCCGGCCGCTGTGTCGACCTCACCTCTGTACTGGTCATGCGGATCCCCCGGAGAACTCGCCGCCGACTGTGTCAACCATGCCGAGCCATAATCGGGCGAACACTTCACCAACAATTGCCAAAGATGCGCCGGGGCAGGCGTCGGCATGCGCAGGCCCACGGTCCAAGATTTTCATGCCGAGCAGCTTGCAGTGTGCACTCGCCCGCTGTCCAGACCGCCAAAGATTTGCCAATGGACTGCCCCGCGAAGTGCGCCTGAATTGACCCGTGTTGAACACGGCTGCCCGTACTTGACCATGACGCCCGAACCGACTCAAAGCCATTGCACAGAAGGAGAGTAAAACCAGTCACTCGGGGGTCCAAAACGCGCCACTGCAACTACTGGCCAACGGAGCGCACTTGTTTCATCATTCACTGAGTGGCAGGCTGCGGTTTGTCGGCCGAGTGAGTACCTCGTGATACGGTCCTCTTCGGTTCGGGTAATTCTCGCCCTGAACACAGTGGATCTTGACACTCGCCGACAGTGGTTGTGACGACGTACGCTGGCGGCTGAACTGCCGGGTAGTAATCCTGAACCAGGTCATGTTCTGGTTCAGCCAGGACGACTTAACGGGGGTCGGGTCGCAGTGCACGAACTACTCTCTCTCCACCCATGCCTTCCTGTCCGGGAAGGGACGCCCCGCCTCGCGGGATTCGGTTCCCTCTGCCCCTGACAGGGCTTCCTCATGTGTGCCTCCAGTGCGGCACTCGACACGTAGAAGCGAAGCTTCCGTGCGAGCCCTCACCATCTCCTGCCGCCTGAGCACTGATTCAACATTTCACACACGGCCGAGCCCGGCCGTGTTTATCGGCACGACCGCACGCACACCGCGGCCATCTGGATAGCGCCGTTCATACAAAGCTGCCCCAAAATTCTGGGTCTCCGGTTTCCGGGCCCTTAATCAGCCGTGCCGCAAACTCTGCCACTTCATTCCGCCCGCCCTGTTGAGGAGCTGCAATGCCCCAAGAGCGCACAGCACGAGATTCGCACGCCATAACAGATTTCCTGCTGTCTCGTGTTGTCGATCTCCTTGATGTGTCCAAGGACGCGGTGGATCGCTGGGCGCCGATGCACCGGTACGGCATGGACTCGCTGAAGGCGGCGACACTGGCCGCCTCCCTCTCGGAATTCCTCGGCTGGAAAGTCCCCGTCACCTGGATGTGGCAGTACCCCACCGTCGACGAGCTGTCCCGGGCCCTCGCCGAGGGTCCCCGCGCCGCGGAGGCCCCGGCGCCGAGCGCCGAGCGCCGCCGCACGGGAACGCAGGAACCCGTCGCCATCGTGGGCATCGGCTGCCGGTTCCCCGGCGGCCCCGACCCGGCCTCGTTCTGGCAGCTGCTGTCGGAGGGCCGCGACGCCGTGGGCCCGGTGCCCGCCGCGCGGCGCGAGCTGCTGCGCGACCGGGTGCGCTGGGGCGGATTCATCGACGACATCGACCGGTTCGACCCGCTCTTCTTCGGCATCTCGCCCCGCGAGGCCGTCCAGATGGACCCCCAGCAGCGGCTGATCCTGGAGCTGTGCTGGGAGGCGCTGGAGGACGCGGGCGTGGCGCCCGACAGCCTCGTCGGCAGCGACACCGGCGTCTTCATGGCCTCCTGCTGGGGCGACTACGCCGCGCTGGCCCACTACCGCGGCCCCGACAGCCAGATCACCCCGCACACCGCGACCGGCATGCACGACGGCATCATCGCCAACCGCGTCTCCTACATCCTCGGCCTCCAGGGCCCGAGCATGGCCATCGACGCCGCCTGCGCCGGATCGCTGGTCTCCGTGCACGTGGGATGCCAGTCGATCTGGCTGGGCGAGAGCGACCTGGTGCTGGCCGGCGGCGTGAACCTGAGCTTCGTCTCCGACTACTACACCGCCATGGACGCGATGGGCGCGCTCGCCCCGGACGGCCGCTGCAAGTCGTTCGACGCGCGCGCCAACGGCTACGTACGCGGCGAGGGCGCGGGCGTCGTCGCGCTCGCCCCGCTGAGCGTGGCGCTGGAGCGCGATCTGCCGGTGTACTGCCTGATCAAGGGCAGCTCCTCCAACAACGACGGCCTGAGCAACGGCATGACCGCGCCGAACCCCCAGGCGCAGGAGAAGATGCTCCGCACCGCCTACCAGCGGGCGGGCATCGCCCCGCACCTCGTGGACTACATCGAGTGCCACGGCTCCGCGACACCGCTGGGCGACCCCATCGAGGCCAACGCCATCGGCGCCGTCCTCGGCGGCGACCGCGCGGAGCCGCTGCGGCTCGGCTCCGTCAAGTCCAACGTCGGGCACCTGGAGGCCGCCGCCGGCATCGTCGGCCTGGTCAAGCTCGCGATGTCGATGCGCAACGGCGTCCTGCCGCCGAGCCTGCACTACAGCGCGCCGAACCCGCAGATCATGTTCGACGAGTACAACCTCACCGTCCAGGACCGTCTGACGCCGTGGCCGCGCCGGTCCGACGCGCGCCGGGGCGGCGTCAGCTCGTTCGGCTTCGGCGGCGCGATCTGCCACGTCGCCGTCGAGGAACTGCCGCGCCCCGAAGCGTCGTTGCTCCTGCTGTCCGCGGATTCCCGGGAGGCCCTCGCCGAGCGGGCCCGCGCGCTGCGCGACGAGACGGACCTGCGCGCGGTCTGTGCGCGGACGCCCGGCGACGGCGCGTTCCGGCTCGCGGCCACGGCCCGCGACATGGCCGAGCTGAGGACTCATCTGGACGCCTTCTCCAGCGGCGGCAGGGCCGCCGGACTCAGCGTCGGGGAGAGCGCCGGACGCAGGCCGCGGGTGGCGTTCCTCTTCTCCGGCAACGGCTCGCAGTGGGTCGGCATGGGCCGGCAACTGCTCGCCGGGATGCCCGTGTTCCGCCGCTCCCTGATGAAGTCCGACCAGCGGATGCGGGAGCTCCTCGGCTTCTCGCTCGTCGACCAGCTCCTCGACCCCGAGGGCCGCATCGACGACATGGACGTCTTCCAGCCGCTGCTCTTCTCCCTCCAGGTCGCGCTGGCCGACACCTGGCGCTCGCTGGGCGTCGAGCCGGACGTCGTCCTGGGCCAGAGCGTCGGCGAGTTCGCCGCCTCCCACATCGCCGGCGCACTCGACTTCGACGACGCCTCGCGCCTGGCCGCCCACCACGGCAGGCTCCTCCAGCAACTGGCCGTGGGCCGCGGCGAGGGCATCGTCGTCATGACCCCGGCGGACGAGGTCGAGCCCCACCTGAGCGGCCGGCTCACCGTCTCCGGCCACAACGGGCTCAACTCCACCCTGGTCACCGGCACTCCGGAGGAGATCGACGACCTGGTCGGGCGGCTGACCGAGGCGGGCGTCACCCACCACCGGGTGCGGATGGGCCACGCCCCGCACTCGTCGCTGGTCGACCACGTCCTCGCGCCGCTGAAGGTCGAACTCGACGGCATCCGGCCGCGCACCACGCGCATCCCGATGATCTCGACGGTCACCGGCGAACGCGTCGACGGCGCGGAGCTCGACCCCGACTACTGGGCGGACAACCTGCGCCGGGAGATCCGGGTGGTCGACGCCCTGAGGAACCTGCGCGAGCACGACGTCGACGCGGTGATCGAGCTCAGCCCGCACCCCGTCCTGCTCAAGTCGGTCTCGGAGATCCTGCCGGCGGCCACCCTGCCCTCGATGCGCCGCGGCGCCGACGAGGCCGCGACCCTGCTCGGCTCGCTCGGCGCCCTGTACACCGCCGGACTCCCCGTCGCGGCCCACCCGTTCCTCGCGGGCGACCGGGGGCGGCACGTCACCCCGGGACCGGGCGAGGCCGCGGCCGACGGACAGGTGCACCTCGTCCCCGTCACGGCACGTACGGCGGGCGCGCTCGCCGACACCTGCCGCGAGCTGTCCAACCACGTCGAACGCGACACGGGCCTGCGGGTCTCCGACCTCTCCTACACGCTGGCGGCCCGGCGCACCCACCACAACCACCGGATCGCGCTGTTCGCCCGCGACCGCCAGGACGTCCTGGACGGGCTCGCCCGGGTCGCCGCCGGCCAGGCGCACCCCGACGTCGTCACGGGCACGGTCTCCGGCGGCGTCGACCGCCGGGTGGCGCTGGTGTTCTCCGGCGGCGGTACGCAGTGGGTCGGCATGGGCCGCGAACTCCTGCGCTCGCACACCGGTTTCCGTACGTGGATGACGGCCTGCGACACGGCCGTGCGCGCGGCGGGCGGCTGCTCGGTGCTCGACCGGCTCGCCGCCCCGGCCGACGAGGCCCGGTTCGAGGAGATGGACTTCCAGCAGCCCGTGCTGTTCGCCCTCCAGGTCTCGCTGGCGAAGGTCTGGCTCGGGCTCGGCATCCGGCCGACCGCCGTCGTCGGGCACAGCCTCGGCGAGGTCGCGGCGGCCTGTGTCGCCGGTTCGCTGTCGCTGGAGGACGCCGCCCGCGTCGTCGTCGCCCGCTCGCACCTGCTCGAACGCAAGGCCGCGCCCGGCGCCATGATCTCGGTCGACCTGCCCGAGGACGAGCTGCTGCCGAGGCTCGCGCCGTACGCCGAGCACGCGGCGGTCGCCGTGGTCAACAGCCCCACCAGCGCGGCGGTCTCCGGGTCGCCCGAGGCCGTCGACGCCCTGGAGGCCGACCTCCGGCGGGACGGGATCTCGACCCGGCGGATCCGCGTCGAGCGGCCGGTCCACAGCCCCGGCATGGATCCGCTGATCCAGCCGCTGCGCGAGAGCATCGAGGGCATCACCCCGCTGTCGAACACCATCGAGTTCCGCTCCACGGCGCTGGCGGACACGGTCGACCCGGTGGCCGACGTCGACTACTGGGTGCACAACCTGCGCAACCAGGTCCGGTTCGCCGAGACGATCGGCACGCTGGTCGACGAGGGGGTCACCACCTTCATCGAGATCGGGCCGCACGAGACACTGCGCGGCGCGGTCGAGGAGATCGCGCTGACCCGTGGCGCCCAGGTGCACGCGATCAACTCCCTGCGGCGCGGCGAGAGCGACGTCCGCTGCCTGCTGGGGGCCGCCGCGTCCCTGTACGTGCGGGGGCTGCCGCTGACCTTCGACTCGTTGTACGCCGACGACGTCGAGGTCGTGGAGACCCCGCTCGTGCAGTGGCAGAAGGACCGCTACTGGCTGGACACCACGCCGACGCCGCCCCGTGACACCGCGCAGGCCGCCGCCCCCGCTCCTGCCCCGGCCGCGACCGTGGCCGTGCCCGAGGCCGTGGCCGCGCCGGTCGAGAGCGGGCCCGAGGGGAACGGGTCGGTGGAGGACGTCGTCCTCGCCGAGCTGGCCGACGCGCTGGGCGTACCGGTGGACCGGTTCGACGCGGGCGCCGGTCTGCGCGAGTTCGGTCTGGACTCGATGCTGGCGATCCGCCTCGTCAACCGCATGCAGGCGCTGTTCGGGCAGCGGGTGTCGCCGGTGGTGTTCCTGGACGGCCGGACGATCGCCGAGGTCGTCGCGCACTTCGTCGAGATCACCGGCGGGGCGGCGACTCCCCCGGCGCCGGGGCCCGCTCCGGCCGTGCGTCCGGAGCCCGCCCCGGTGGCGAAGCCGGAGCCAGGACCCGCGCCCGCGCCCACGGCGGAGCCCGCCCGCTCCTTCCTCGACGACCTGTCCGACCTGGACGCCGAGGAGCTCCTGGAGGAGCTGGACGCGCGCGGACTGATCGACCCCACCGACGCGCCGGCCTCGGAGCAGCTGCGCGCCGAGGGGCTCGGGCTCGAAGTGGCGCCCGCGTCGCACGGCCAGGCCTCGCTGTGGTTCATGCAGATGGTCTCGCCGGACGCCGTGCCCTACAACTTCATGGTCGCCGCCCGGATCAGGGCGGAGGTCGACGAGAAGGCGCTCGACCGCGCCGTGGGCGCGGTCCTGGAGCGGCACCCGGCGCTGCGCACGGTCTTCGTGGAGGCCGGCGGCCGTCCGTACCAGGTCATCCTGGACGAGCCGGAGTACGAGTTCCACGTGGTCGACAGCACCGGTCTGGACGACGAGCAGGCCCGCGAGGAACTGGCCCGGTACGGGCACCGGCCGCTCGACATGGACAACGGACCGCTCGTGCGGGTCGTCCTCATGACGCGCGGCCCGGCCGACCACTACCTGCTGGTGCTCGTCCACCACATCGCGTCGGACGCGGCGTCGGCCGACGTGATGATCCGCGAACTCCAGGAGTTCTACGAGGGCACCGACCCGGCCGCCGCCGCGCCGGTCGCCCCGTACACGGAGTTCGTCGCGTGGGAGCGCGAGTGGCTGGCGGGCCCCGCGGCCGAGGCGGCGCTGGACTGGTGGTCGAAGAAGCTGGCCGACCCGCCCGCCCACCTCGACCTGTCCACCAAGGAGCGGCCGCCGGGCGTCACGTACGAAGGCCGCGACATCGCGTTCCGCTGGAGCGCCGAGGAGTCGCGCCTGCTGCGGGAGTTCGCGGTACGCGAGGGCGTGTCGGTCAGCACGGTCGTCCTCGCCGGGTTCTTCGCCACGCTCAACCGCGCGGCGCGGACCGAGGACGCGGTCCTCGCCACCGCCATCGCCCAACGCGCCGAGCCCGGCTGGGAGTCGGCCATCGGCTACTACCTCAACACGGTGCTCGTGCGGGCGAACCCCGCGGGTGACCGCAGCTTCCGTGAGCTGCTGCGCGAGGTCCACGCCTTCTCGCTCGGCCTCCTGGAGCACATGAACTACCCCCTCGACCTGCTGGCGTCCCAGCTGAAGCCGCCGAGGGCCGAGGGCCGCTCCCCGTGGTTCGACGTGGTGGTCAACTGGCTCTCCTCGGACGCCTTCCCCCGGTCCGTGAAGCTCTTCCACGGCGTCGGCGACACCGTGGCGCCCGAGGGCGCGCTGCCGCTCGAACCGCTTCAGGTCCGCAGGCACCTCGCCAAGTTCGACCTGGAGATCTCGATGGCGGACATCGACGGCCGGGTCGCGGGCCACGTCCAGTTCAAACCGAGCTACCTGGAAAGGCAGACCGTGACGGCACTGCTCGCGCTCTACCGCACTGTGCTCTTCGACTCGATCGCCCAACCCGACCTGGCCCTCGAAGACATCACGTCGAGCGGGCTGCCCGAGGAGACGGACCAGTGACCGAGACCCTGCACTCCGAGTTCATCGAGCAAGCGGTCAAGAACCCCGACGCGACCGCGGTCTACTCCGACGCCGGCGTCCTGACCTACGCCGAACTGGACGAGCGCTCCCGCGTGCTGGCCGAGCGGCTCGTCGCCGACGGCGCGGGCCCCGGCGTGCCGGTCGGCATCTGCGTCGAGCGCACGCCCGACCTGCTGGTCGGCATCCTGGCGGCGCTGCGGGCGGGGTCCTGTTACGTGCCCCTGGACCCGAACTACCCCTCCGAGCGGCTGACGTTCATGGTCCGCGACAGCGGGACGCGGCTGCTGCTGACCACGCCCGCGTCCCGGGCCAACTGCCCGGCGGGGCCGACCGTGGTGGTGCTCGACGAGACCCTGACGACCGAGCCCGGCGAGAAGCCCGTGCCGGTCGTGCCCGGCGACACCGCGTACATCATCTACACGTCGGGCTCCACCGGCCGGCCCAAGGGCGTGGCCATCCACCACAGCGGCTGCGTCGCCATGCTGGCCGAGATGGACCGGCTCTTCGAGGGCTGCGACCTGAGCGGTGTCTCGGCGGCGAGTTCGGTCTGCTTCGACATGTCGGTGATGGAGATCTTCGCGGCGCTGTGCCGCGGCGGCGCGGTCGTGCTGGTGGAGAGCGCCGTCCACCTGCCGGAGAGCCAGTACGTCGACAAGGTCACGCACCTGAACGTCATCCCGTCGGTGATGAACGGCCTGCTCGACGCCGGGTATCTGCCGCCGAACGTCCGCACGGTCGTGTTCGGCGGCGAGCCGCTGCGGCGCAAGCTGGTGGACCGGGCCTACCGCGAGACCAACGCCGACCGGGTCTTCAACGCCTACGGCCCCACCGAGGGAACCGTCTTCTGCTCGTACGGCCTGGTGCCGCAGGAGGGGACCGACGAGCCGACGATCGGCCCGCCGTCGGCCCACGCCCGTGCCTACGTGCTCGACGAGAACCTGCGGCCGCAGCCGGCCGGCGTGCCCGGCGAGCTCTACATCGGCGGCGCGGGCCTCGCCCACGGCTACGTCAACCGGCCCCGCACCACGGCCGAGCGCTTCCTGCCGGACCCGTTCCTGGACGGCGAACGCATGTACCGCACCGGTGACGTCGTCACGTTCACCGAGAGCGGCGAACTCCAGTTCGGCGGTCGCACGGACCACCAGGTCAAGCTGCGCGGCTACCGCATCGAGCTGGAGGAGGTCGAGGCCCGGCTGACCGGCTGCCCCGAGGTGCGGGAGGCCGCCGCCGTCGTCCGCGGCAACCGGCTCATCGGCTACGTCGTGCCCGAGGGCGACGCGGGCGACGGCGTGCGGGTGGACGCCGCGCTCCAGGCGACCATCAACGGCAGGCTCGCCACCGAGCTGCCCGACTACATGGTGCCGGGGACGCTCGTGTTCCTGGGCGCGCTGCCGCTGGCGCCGGGCGGGAAGCTCGACCGGGCCGCGCTGCCCGAGCCGCCCGCCGCCGACTCCGACGCGCCCCTGACGCCCGCCGGTACGCCGACCGAGGTGGCGGTCTCGGAGATCTGGGGCCAGCTGCTCGACCTCGAACCGGCGAGCATCGACGTGCGGGCGGCCTTCTACGACCTCGGCGGCGACTCGCTGCTCCTCGTCCGGCTCGCCCGGCTGATGACCCGGCGCTTCGACCGCCGCGTCCGCGTGCCGGACCTGTTCAGCTTCCGTGACATCTCCTCCCTCGCCCGCTGGCTCGACGAGGAGACCGGCGCCACGCCCGAGGTGGTCCGCACGGCCCGCCGCCGCGCGGGCGCCCGCCGTGCCGCGCTGCGCGGCCGAGCCGCCTCCAGCGACAGCTGAGCCACCGTCAACTCGACCCGAAGCAGGAGTCTTTCCATGACCGAAAGCCCCGAGCAGGACTACGACCCGGGCGATGTGGCCGTCATCGGCATGTCCCTGCGGGCGCCCGGCGCCCGCACCAAGGAGCAGTTCTGGGACAACCTCGTCCACGGCAGGGAGACGGTGTCGTTCCTCGACAAGGACGACATCCACGTCGACGAGACGCTGATCCACAGCCCGTTCTACGTGCGGGCCTGCGGAGTGCTCGACACGTACGACAAGTTCGACCCGTCGGTGTTCGGGATCAGCGACCGGATGGCCGCCGCGATGACCCCGGAGAACCGGCTCTTCCTGGAGAGCGCCTGGGAGACGCTGGAGGACGGCGGCTACGACCCGGACCGGATCGACGCCGAGATCGGCATGTACGGCGCCAACAACCCGCAGACCGCCGCCCTCTACAGCTCCCCGCCGGACCGCGTCTCGGTCGGCCCCGAGGCGATCGAGGCGAGCCTGGCGTGGTCGCCGGACACCATGACGTCCAACGCCCTGTTCTACATGGGTCTGACCGGCGAGGCCGTCACCGTCGCCGCGGTCTGCGCGGGCTTCCACTACTCGGTGCACCTGGCCTGTCAGTCGCTGCTGCTCGGCCAGACCGACATGGCGATCGCCGGCGGTTCGATGGTCCGGCTCCCCCACCCCCGCGGTCACCTGTGGGAGGAGAACCGCATCCTGTCGAAGGACGGCCACTGCCGCCCGTTCGACGCCAACGGCACCGGCACCGCGCTGTCCAGCGGCGTCGTCACGGTGCTGCTCAAGCCGCTGGGGCAGGCCGTCGCCGACCGCGACCACGTCTACGCCGTGGTCAAGGGCTCGGCCGTCAACAACAACGGCGTCAGCGTGATGGCCTACGGCCTGGCCCAGCCCGAGCGGATGAGCGCGTGCATCGCCAACGCCATGGAGGTCGGCGGCGTCACCCCGGACACCGTCTCCATGTACGAGGCCAACGGACTCGGCATGCCGATGACCGACGAGCTCGAAGTGCACGCGGCGAGCATGGCGTTCGGCAAGCAGACCGCCACCACCTCGATCGGCGGCGTCAAGGGAAACGTGGGCCACGGCGGCGTGGTGTCGGGCGGCTTCGGCGCGATCAAGGCCGCGATGTCCCTCTACCACAAGACACTTCCGGCGACGATCAACCTGACCGAGGTCAACGAGGACCTCGACCTGCCCAGCACCCCGTTCGTGCCGCAGCTGGAGACGGCGGACTGGGAGACCGAGGCCGGCATCCGCCGCGCGGGCATCACCTCGATCGGCGGCGGCGGCTACAACGCGCACCTGGTCCTGGAGGAGGCGCCGGCCGTCGCCGAGCGCGAGCCCGAGGCCGCGGGCAAGCCGCGCCTGGCCACGCTGTCCGCCCTGGACGACGAGGCGCTCGCCCGGCAGCGCACGCGCCTGAAGGACTGGCTGACCGCCCGCCCCGACCTGCGTCTCGACGACATCTGCTTCAGCCTCAACCTGGGCCGCAAGGTGATGGCCCGCCGCTGGGCGGCCGTGGTCCGCAGCCGCGAGGAGCTGATCGCCGTGCTGTCCGGCGACTCCGCCGGTGCCCCGGTGACCGAGACCGCCGCCGCGCCGCGGGTGGACGCCGACTCCTTGCGGCGCAACGACGACGGGATCGTGGCGGGCGGCACGGACGCGGGGGCGCTGTCCGAGCTTGCCGCCGCCTGGGTGACCGGCCAGCAGGTGGACTTCGGCTCCCTGCACCAGGGGGAGAGCAGCCACCGCGTGCCGCTGCCCACGTACCCGTTCCAGCCCCGCCGCTTCTGGCGTACGGACTGGTGACCATGAGCTCACCGGCACTGGACATCCTGGACCTCGGCGACCCGAACACCTTCGCGGACCACGACCTCGACGGGTTCTGGCGCCATCTGCGGGACACCGCCCCGGTGCACTGGAACCCCCCGGCCGACGGCCGCCGCGGGTTCTGGGTGCTCTCCCGCCACGACGACATCATGGCCACCTACCGGGACAACGTGAACTTCACCTCCGAGCGCGGCAACGTGCTCGTGACGCTGCTGGAGGGCGGTGACGCCGCGGCCGGACGGATGCTGGCCGTCACCGACGGGCCGCGCCACCACGCGCTGCGCAAGATCCTGCAGCGGGTGCTCTCGCCGAGGGTCCTCGACGAGGTCGCGGTGACGGTGCGGGCCAACACCCGGCAGTGGATCCGCGAGGCGGTCGAGTCCGGCGGCTGCGACTTCGCCGAGCAGATCGCGAGCCGGATCCCGATGACCACGATCTCGAACCTGCTCGGAGTCCCCGAGCAGGACCGGGAGTTCCTGCTCTCCCTGACCAAGACCGCGCTGTCGGCGGACGACGAGGGCGTCGACGAGGTCGACTCCGAGATGGCCCGCAACGAGATCCTGATGTACTTCATGGACGTCGTCGAGGAGCGGCGCGAGGCACCGGGCGACGACGTGATCAGCATGCTCATCGGCAGCTCCATCGACGGTGTGCCGCTGTCCGACGAGGACGTCGTGCTCAACTGCTACAGCCTGATCATCGGCGGCGACGAGACCAGCCGGCTCACGATGATCGACTGCGTCCGCACGCTCGCGGCCGAGACCGGGCAGTGGCGGCGGCTCAAGCGGGGCGAGGTCGCGGTCGACACCGCGGTGGACGAGGTGCTGCGCTGGGCATCGCCCACGATGCACTTCGGGCGCAGCGTCGTGCGCGAGACCGAGCTGCACGGCGTGACGCTGCGGCCCGGCGAGATCGTCACGCTGTGGCACGCCTCGGGCAACCGGGACGAGCGGGTGTTCGAGCGGCCCGGGGAGTTCGACCTCGGCCGCACCCCCAACAAGCACATGGCCTTCGGCTACGGCCCGCACTTCTGCGTGGGCTCGTACCTGGCCAAGGTGGAGATCTCCGAACTCCTCATGGCGCTGCGGGACTTCACCACCGGCTTCGAGCAGACCGACGAGGCGCTGCCCATCCGGTCCAACTTCCTGACCGGGTTCTCCACGCTCCCGGTGCGCTTCCTGCCCGACCACTCCGGACTGAAAGAGGTCGACCGATGAGCGGCAACCCCTTCGACGACGACGGCGGCGAGGCCGGCTGGCTGGTGGTGGTGAACGCCGCCGGGCAGCACGCGCTGTGGCGCCCGCACCTGGACGTGCCGAAGGGCTGGCGGACCGTGCACTCCGGCCCGGACCGCGACGGCGCGCTCGACTACGTGGAGCGGCACTTCACCGCGGCGGTGGGAACACCGGCGGCCTGACGCTGACAGACACCCGACCAGCGACCGCAGGAGTGCGGATGAACATCTACATTTCAGGACAAGGGGCCTTCGCGGTGCAGGTCGCGGAAGCCCTGCTGGACGAAGGGCACAAGATCGTCGGTGCGGCGGCGCCCCGGCTGCGCAAGGGGCAGACCGACGAGAGCAACGCGATGTCCTGGGACCGGCTGCGCGGCTGGGCGTTCCCCCGGGACATCCCGTGGACGGACTCGGCCGAGCTGCGCGCGATGCACATCCCTGACGGGGTGGACATCATCGTCGCCGCGCACTCGCACGCCTTCCTCGGCCGTCATACGCGGGCCAGGGCCTCCGTCGCCACCATCGGCTACCACCCCAGCCTGCTGCCGCTGCACCGCGGCAGGGACGCGATCCGGTGGACGATCCGCGACGGCGACAAGGTGACGGGCGGCAGCGTCTACCACCTCACCGAGCGCACCGACGGCGGTCCGCTCGCCGCCCAGGAGCACCTGTTCGTGCCCCCGGGCTCGACCGCGCAGAGCCTGTGGCGCGACCATCTGGCGCCGCTCGGCGTGCGGTTGCTCCTGAAGGTGGTCGCCGACCTCGCCGCCGACCGGCGCATCGAGGTCCCCCAGGACGAGAAGCTGGCGACCTGGGAGCCCGCGATGGACTCGCAGCCGCTGTTCAAGCCCGAGCTGATCGCGCTGCCCGGAGCGGCGCGGGTCGACGGCAGCAAGTGGGCACTGCACGGGGAGTGAGGCAGCCCTCCCCCCTGGGGGCTGCCCCGGCTCCCCAGGGGGCCCGGTTTCCCTGAGGGCCCGGTTTCCCTGAGGAGGGTGGCCCGGCGGACGTTCCGCCGGGCCACCCCCACGTGCCACGGCCCTAGTTCACGGGCACCGGCGCGAGGGTCACGACGCTGGAGTAGAGCACCGCGTCGTTCTGCTCGGCGACGACGCGCACGCGGGCGCGTCCCGCGAGGTCGTCGGGGAGGGATTCGGCGAGCACCCAGCAGGGGCTGTCCAGTTCGACGTACCGGGTGAAGACCGAGTCCATGCCGACGACCGTCATCGCGCGGGGGTGGGCCATGGCCAGGGCGGACTGGCGCGCCGCCTCCAGCAGCAGCATGCCCGGGGCGTGGTCGACGGGGTGGTCGAAGAGCACCGGATGGGCCGTGTCGGCGCGCAGCTGCCAGCGGTTCGCGCTGTCGGTGCTGGAGAGCACGACGTCGGCGAAGCTCTCGCGGCCGACCGGGGCCGCGGGGGCGGGCGGAGCCAGCGGAATCGCGCGGGCGTTGGCCGCGGCGATGTCGGCGTACCGGCCGCGCAGGCGCTCGTAGACGGCGCGGTCCTGGATCGCGAAGCGGGTGCGGGCGGTGCCGAGCGGCGCGCCGTCGCGCAGGGCCTCGACGCGCAGGGTGATCGCCGCCGCGCGGGTCCTGCGGTAGGTCACGTCCGGGCAGGTGATGCGCAGTTCGATCTCGGCGTCGCCGTCGTCGGCGGCCAGCGCCTCGGGCGCGAGGCTCCAGTGGAAGTCGTGCCACAGGAGCTGGTGGCCGAGCGGCACCTCGTAGGCACCGTGGGATATGAGCGGCAGGGTCTGCCGAATCGTTTCGCTCAGCAGGAGCGGATCATGCAGTCCGTTTCTGGTGAGGTAGAACGCGTGCGCACGCGGCCAGCGCGCGACGACCGTGAAGGCGTCGTCCCCCGTGCGCCCCCAGCGGTCGAGCAGGACTTCGTCCTGGTTCGTCTTGTGTGTCAAGGCCTGCGGAACAACGGTGGTCCGGTCCTGAGCGAGGTGCAACGACATACTTACTCTCCCCACGTGTGATGCGATGCGACCGCGGTACCCGGTGGTGCTGCGAGGTCCGCTCGCATAACATAGAGGTCATTCTTTTTGTTTGTCGAGCAACGTCGAAAGACCAGGAGTCGGGAGCATGGCGCGCCAGATGCAAGAACGGGCTCAACGGACGCGCGAGGTACTGCTCCGCGCGGCCGCCGAGGTGTTCGACGAGGTGGGGTACGCGGGTGCCAGCATCAACAAGATCCTGGACCAGGCAGGCGTCACCGCCGGCGCCGTGTACTTCCACTTCAAGTCGAAGGAGGGCCTGGCCCGCGCGGTGATCCTCGAACAGGCCGCGGACCTGAAGTTCCCGCAGGAGCGGGACGGCCTGCAGCAGCTGGTCGACATGACGCAGTATCTGGCCCTGGAGATGCAGCGCAACAGCCTGCTGCGCGCGGGCGTGCGGCTCGCGGTCGAGCAGAGCGAGTCCGGGCTGCAGGACTACACGATCTACGACTGGTGGACCGAGCAGTTCCGCGAACAGCTGGTCCGCGCGGGCGAGTTGGGCGAGCTGCTGCCGGACGTGAGCGAGGCGGAGTTCGCGCGGACGCTGGTCGGCTCGTACACGGGCATCCAGATCATGTCGCACATCTCCTGCGAGCGCGCCGACCTGCCGCAGCGCATCACCACCATGTGGGGCTTCCTGCTCCCGGCCATCGCGCCCGCCGACGTGATCGCCCGCCTCGACCTCTCCCCCAGGGACCCGGAGGCCGCCTCGTGAACCCGACCCGCGTGCTCCTCACCGGCGCGACCGGATTCGTCGGCTCGGCCGTGCTGCGCCGGCTGCTCGCGGCGCGGCCCGAGGAGGGCGGCGTACAGGTGCGGGCGCTGGCGCGCACCGCGTCCGGCCGCCCCGAACTACCGGGCCTCGACTGGGAGAGCGCCGACCTCACCGCGCCGGAGTCCCTGCGCGGCGTCGGGCGCGACGCCGACGTCCTGATCCACCTCGCCTCGCTCGTCAGCGGGGACGAGGAGACCTGCGCCGCGGTCAACGTGCGCGGCACCGGGGCCCTGATGGAGGAGGCGCGGCGCGCCGGCGTCCGGCGGATCGTCCACCTCTCCACCGCGGCCGTCTACGGACCGGGCCCGCACAGCGGGCTCGGCGTCGACGAGATCGCCCCCGCGCCCACCTCGCCCGCGAGCCGCACCCGGCTGGAGGGCGAGGCGGCGGCGCTCGCGGCGGGCGCGACGGTCCTGCGGCCCGGGCTCGTGCTGGGGCGCGGCGACCGCTGGGTCGTCCCGGCGCTGGCGGAGCTGCGCGAGCGCGTCCCGGCGCAGTGGGACGGCGGCCGGGCGCTGTCGTCCATGGTGGACGTCGATGACCTGGCCCGACTGATCGTCACCTCGGCCTGTACGCCGGGGAGTTCGCCGGGCGGAGTGCACCACGCCAGCCATCCGGTGCCGGTGCGCAACGGCGACCTGATGGCCCGGCTGACCGGGCTCGGGGTGCTCGACCCGGTGACGGAGGACTGGACGTGGCAGGAGTGCCTCGACCGCTTCCACGGCACGCCGGGCCGCATGACGGAGCGTCAGTTCGCGCTGGTCGCCCGCGACCACTGGTACCGCAGCGAGGAGATCTGGCGCATGACGGGATGCCCCGAGGGGCCCGGACCGCTGGCCCGCCTGGACGACGCGGCGGCCTGGTACCGGGACCGGCGGAGCGAACGGTAACAGGGCAGGCAGGGGGGCCAAGTTGCCAAAGCCGTAGGCGATATGGCTGATCATCGACGCCCTCGGCAGAGCGGTGGGATAGCTTCCGGGTACCGCCGCACCACTGCCCGGAGGAGACGTGGAACCGTCCGCCCGAAGCCGCCCGCGCACGCTTCGCGCACACCCCGCCCCGCGCCGCGCGCGCCCGTGTCCGGCGCGCCGGTGAGCCAGGCACGCGCCGTACGGACCCGCCGCGCACTGGTCGCGGCGGCCGCCGACGAGTTCGACCGCAACGGCTACGCGGGCACGTCCCTGGCCCGCGTCTGCGGCGCGGCGGGCGTCACCATGGGGGCGCTGACCTTCCACTTCCCCACCAAGGGGCATCTGGCCGCCGCGGTGAGCGTCGAGGGCGCCGCCCTCACCCGGGAGGCCCTGCGCGGCACCGCCGCGCGGCCCGCCCGGCAGTTGCGCCCGCTGGTCGACCTGACGGTGACGCTGGCGCGGCTCCTGGAGGAGGACACGGTGGTCCGGGCGGCCGCGCGGCTCGGGCAGGAGCGCGCGGGCGCGGGGCCGAACGGCTGGCACGCGGTGTGGCTGCCGCGGGTGCGGGACCTGCTCGACGAGCCGGCGGACGGCCACGGCCTCGCGGACGACGGCTGGGACCTCAACGGCATCGAGCTGCTGGTCATCTATCTGGTGGCGGGCGCGGAGGCCGCGATACGCGCGGGCCGCCTGGACGGCAGCGCGCAGGAACACGTCCACCGGCTCTGGACGTTGCTGCTCGGCGACTCCGCGGGCAGGGGCCACGCGGCGTCGGCCTGACGAGCACGCCCCCCTCGCCGCACGCCTCCTCTCCCCATGGGCACATCCCGCCTCTCTCCACACAGCCCCACCGCACCCCTCCCACAC
>NZ_LIRJ01000154.1 GCF_001419745.1 Streptomyces silaceus
CACTACGCCCCTCCTCCCCGCTCACAACTCCGCAGCAGCGCCTGCCCTTCCGCCGTGGCCACATGCAGCGCCCTCCCGTGCCCGCGGACCGTCGTCACCAGGCCCGCCGCCCGCAGCACCTTCATGTGCTGGCTGATCGCGGGGTGGGTCACCCCCAGGAGACGGGCGAGTTCGACCGTGGAGGAGCCGGTGCGCACCGCTTCCAGGACGGCGGCGCGCGTGTGTCCGACGAGCGCTCCC
The DNA here is from genome assembly GCF_001419745.1 of Streptomyces silaceus. Lineage (GTDB taxonomy): Bacteria > Actinomycetota > Actinomycetes > Streptomycetales > Streptomycetaceae > Streptomyces > Streptomyces silaceus. The sequence goes on from NZ_LIRJ01000154.1 coordinate 241, forward strand.
AGCGCGCTGTCGTCCGGGCGGCCCTCGGCCTCGGGGCGCGTCCAGTCCCCCGCGTGCTCGATGGGGTACACCAGCACGGGCGGCAGCCCGCCGTCGGCGAGCGTGATGGGCGTGGGCCAGCAGAAGAAGGACGGCTGCAGGATGATCCCGCGCCCGTCGAGACGCAGCTCGTGATCGACGGGGTAGTCGACTTCGAGGACCGGCGGCCGCCAGCGGAACTGCGGGCCGAGGCCGGACAGCAGCCCCTCGGTGCCGCCCTCGAGGAGGCTGCGCATGCGCAGCATGCGGTCGGCGTCGATGTGCACGCGCACGCGCCGCCAGAACGGTGCGAGCACTTCCAGGTGGTACGTGTGGAGCGCCTGCCCCAGTTGCCGCAGGGTGTCGCCGTCGCCGCCCGCCAGCGCGTGCGTCCAGCCGGGGAGACGGCGGGACGCGGCCACCCGCCGCAGATCGGCGTGGAGGCGCGGCCGCGGCGTGCGCACGAGCGTGTCGACCGCGGCCTCCAGCGTCTCCCCGCCGCCGTGGCTGGGCGTGAGGAAGTCCGGCGAGTTCCCGTACGGCGGCAGGAGGGGCGCCAGGAGCCGTGAGCTGTCCGGCAGCCGCGGTCTCGCCCAGCGCCGCCACTCGCCGAACACCCGTGCCCCGTCGCTCCGTTGGAGGGTCTGCACGCTGTTGCTGATCTCCCACAGATGGTCGGGGCCCGGGGCGACCCGCACCCGCGCCAGGTCCTCGGACGTGAAGTACACGCGCAGCATGGCTTGTTGCTCCCCCGTGCCTCGTACTCGACTCGATGGACACCGCGGCTCCACGGCCCCGTGGCTCCGTGGCCCCGTGGCCCCGTGGCTCCGTGGCTCCGTGGCTCCGCGGCTCCGCGGCTCCGCGGCTCCGCGGCAGGGTCCAGGCGATCTCCGGGAGGCCGCCGCTGTCAAGACACGTATGCCCCGCGCCTGGTAGGGGAGTTGGCCGCTCCGGCTATCACTCGCGGCGCGCAGGCCCCGGAGTGAGGAGCGCCCCGCCGCACGCGACGACCACCAGCGCCATGGCCAGCCACTGGAGCGAGCTCAGCGACTGGCCGAGGACGAGCAGTCCGGCCAGCGCCGCCGCGGGCGGAGCGAGGCTCATCAGGACGGAGAAGACGACGGGCGGAATCGTGCGCAGGGCGATGAGTTCCGATGCCGTGGGCACGACCGAGGACAGCACGGCCACGGCGACGACGAGCCAGATGTCCCCCGCTTCCGGCAGGGTCACGCGCCCGAACACCGACCCCACCGGGACGCTCACCGCGGCGGCGACCGCCATCGCGACCGCCAGCCCGTCGAGCCGCCGGAAGCGTGCCCCGGTCCGCGCGCTGAGCAGGATGTAGCAGGCCCACAGGGCCGCGGCGCAGAGCGCGAAGCCCACTCCGGCGGGGTCGAGGCCGCTGAAGCCGTCCTTGCTCAGCAGGAACACGCCCGTGAGGGCAAGCACCGCCCACAGCGGGTCGGTGGCGCGCCGGGAGCCGAGGAGCGTGAGGGTCAGCGGACCGAGCAGTTCCAGGGTGACGGTCGGCCCCAGGGGCATGCGTTCCATCGCGAGGTAGAAGCAGCTGTTCCAGGCGCAGAGCGTCAGCCCCAGGAGGCCCGCCACCCCCCAGTCCCCGGTCGCGTGGCCCCGCAGGGCGGGACGGCAGATCGCGAGCAGCAGTACCGCGGAGACCGTCAGACGCAGGACGAGGACGCCCCAGACGCCCACGCCGGGTATCAGCAGGGCGGCCGCGGCGGACCCGAACTGGACGGCCACGTCGGCGCCGAGCAGGAGGGCCAGGGCGCCCGCCCTGCCGCGTACGGGCGTGGCGCACTCGCCCCATTCCGTGGGGCCCGTAGTCACGCTCGTACCGGCACAAAGACACGCCCGGATGAACACATAGTCACGTCCGTCTCTTTTGTTCCGAACCTGTGAGTTGGCGCCTCGACAAAGGGGAATTCAGTGACGTGTGCGTCGGAGGGTGGCATGGACATGTGTTGGGGCTGATGACACTATCTGACGAATGGTCGACGACAGCAGAAAAAAATCCTCGATCTGGCAGAATCGCGAATTCCTGTTGTTATGGAGCGGTCAGACGGTCAGCGAGATGGGGACGCAGATCACCGTTCTCGCCCTGCCTCTGGTCGCCGTCGTGCTGCTGGATGCCACCCCCTTCCAGGTCGGCCTGTTGGCGGCGGCGGAGACGAGCGCGTACCTCCTGGTCGCGCTGCCGGCCGGCGCCATCGTGGACCGGGTCGCCAAACGGCGGCTGATGATCTGGTGCGACATCGCGCTCTTCCTGGTGATCGGTTCGGTGCCGCTCGCCCATGCCCTCGATGCCCTCACCCTTGTCCACCTCTACGCCGTCGCGCTGGTCTCCAGCGTCCTCTCCGTCTTCTTCGCGGTCGCCTACCAGGCCTATCTCCCCGCGGTCCTCGAACACCACCAACTCCTCGACGGCAACGGCAAGCTGGCCGCCTCCCGGTCGGTCGCGCAGGTCGCCGGGCCCAGCTCGGGCGCGGGGCTCGTGACGCTGATCGGGGCCGCGGGGGCCATGGCGGCCGACGCGGTCTCCTTCGCTCTCTCCGCGACCGCGCTGTCGGGCATCCGTACCCCGGAACCCCGGCGCAAGCCCGACCCGGGCCCGAAGCCGACGATGCGCTCGCAGATCCGTGAAGGCCTCGACTACGTCCTGCGCGACCGCATCCTGCGCAACTCGGTGGCGTTCAACGGCACCGCCAACTTCTTCGTCATCATCGTGGAGACCCTGGGCCCGGTCTTCCTGATCCGCACGCTCGACCTGCGCCCCGGCCTGGTCGGACTGCTCCTCGCGCTGGGGGCCGTCGGCGGTGTGGCGGGCGGCGTGGCGGCCAAGTACCTCGCCCGCAGGTTCGGCTCCGCGCGGATCAGCTGGATCTCGATGACCGTCCTCTCGCTGCCGGGCCTGCTCATCCCGATGGCCGGATCCGGCTGGTGGGTGCTCCTGTTCGGCTTCGGCTGGATCTCGTGGACCTTCTCCTCCACCGTCGCGGGCATCTCGCTGACCAGTTACCGCCAGGCTGCCTGCCCGCCGGAGCTGCTCGGCCGGGTCAGTGCCGCGGCACGCTGGATCACCTGGGGCACGCTGCCGGTCGGCGGCATCGTCGGCGGTGGGCTCGCCACCGTCTTCGGCGTCCAGACCACCCTGTGGATCGCCGTCATCGGCGGCTGCTGCGCGGGCCTTTGGCTGTTCTTCTCGCCTTTGCGGGGCATGCGGGACATTCCTCTCCATCAGCCCGAGCCGGAGGCTGCGGCCGCGTCAGAAACCGTGGCCGAAAAGCCGTAGGACCACCGCGTCATACCGTCATCGGATGGGGGAACCAATGATCCCGCTTTCCTACGCCCAACGCAGACTGTGGTTTCTGTCCCGAATCGAAGAACAGGGCTCCGCCTACAACGTGCCCCTGGCACTCCGGCTGACCGGACACCTCGACCGCGACGCGCTGATCCAGGCCTTCGACGACGTCGTCGAGCGGCACGAGGTGCTGCGCACCGGCTACCTGGAAGTCGACGGCGAGCCCTACCAGGAGGTCCGGGAGGGCGAGCGCGCCCGGCCCGACTTCCTCATACGGCAGAGCGATCCGGAGCGGCTGGCCGAGGACATCCACGAGGCGGCACGCCACGTCTTCGACCTCGGCACCGAGCTCCCCGTCCGATGCCTGCTGTTCGTGCTCGGCGAGAGTGAGCACGTCCTGCTGGTCCTTTCCCACCACATCGCCGCCGACGGCTGGTCGATCGGGCCGTTGACCGCGGATCTCACCACGGCGTACGAGGCACGGTGCGCGGGCGACGCGCCGGAATGGGAGGAGCCGCTGCCCGCGCAGTACGCCGACTACGTGGCCTGGCAGCGCGACTTCCTGGGCGATCCGGACGACCAGGGCAGCCTTCAGGCACGGCAGTTGCGGTACTGGACGTCCGCCCTGGAGGGGCTGCCGCCCGAGCTGGAGCTGCCCTACGACCGGCCACGCCCTGCCGTGTCGGCGCACCGCGCGGGCAGCCTTCAGTTCCGGCTCGGCACCGCCGTGCAGACCCGCCTCGCCGCGCTGGCCAAGGAGAGCCGGGCGACGGTCTTCATGGTGCTGCAGACCGCCGTGGCGACGCTGCTCTCGCGGCTCGGGGCCGGCACGGACATTCCGCTGGGCTCGGCCGTCGCGGGCCGCACCGAGGAGGAGTTCGAGGAGCTCGTCGGCTTCTTCGTGAACACCGTCGTGCTCCGCGCCGACCTCTCCGGGGACCCGACCTTCCGGGAGCTGCTCGCCCGCGTGCGCGACGGCGATCTGGCGGCCTACTCGCACCAGGACCTGCCGTTCGAGAGGCTGGTGGAGGCGGTCAACCCCGACCGCTCGCTCAACCGGCACCCGCTCTTCCAGACCATGCTGACCTTCGAGGTCCGCTCCACCGCGCCCTGGCGCCTGGGCGCCCTGGAAGTGACGCCGGTGGAGACGGTGACCAGCTCCACCAAGTTCGACCTGCTGTTCCAGGTGGAGGAGGAGTACGGACCCGCCGGCGCGCCCCAGGGCATCCGCTGCGTCGTCGACTACGACACCGAGCTGTTCGACCACGCCACGGTCGAGTCCCTGGCCTCCCGCCTCGTACGGCTGGTGAACACGGTGGTGGCCGACCCGGACGTCCCCGTCCACGACATCGACCTGCTGGACACCGCCGAACGCCGCAGGCTGCTGCACGACTGGGGCGGCGCCGGGGACGACACCCGTCCCAGCGACGGCACTCCGGCGTCCTCCCTGGTCGAACTCGTGGAACGGCAGGCCGCCCGTACCCCTGACCTGCCCGCGGCCCGGTACGGCAAGGACGTACTGACCCACGCCGGACTCAACGCGCGGGCGAACCGGCTCGCCCGCCGTCTGGTGGCCTTCGGCACGGGACCCGAGGACGTGGTGGCCGTCGCCGTGGAGAGGTCCGTCGACCTGCTGGTCTGCCTGCTCGCCGTGATGAAGGCGGGCGCCGCCTATCTGCCCCTGGACCCGGGCTATCCGGCCGACCGCTTCTCCTTCATGCTGACGGACTCCCGGGCCTCGCTGCTCCTCACCACCGACTCCGTGCGCGACGGCCTGCCGGACGTCGGCGTGCCCGTCTGGCACGTCGACCGGCCCGCACCCGTCGAGCCGGGCGCCGACGCCGACCTCACGGACGACGACCGCCGCGCCCCGCTCAGGGACCTCCACCCGGCCTACGTCATCTACACCTCGGGGTCCACCGGCACGCCCAAAGGGGTCGTCGTCCCGCACCGTGCCCTGATCGACTACATCGCCTGGATGGGCCAGAAGTACCCCGGTGCGCGCGGGGTCGCCCTGCTGGGCTCGTCGGTGACCTTCGACATCTCCGTCACGACCCTGTTCGCGCCGCTGATCGTGGGCGGCTGCGTGCTCCTCTCCCCCCTGGAGTACGACCCGGAGCTGGAGGCGTGGCTGGCGGACCATCCCTGCACCCTCCTCAGCGCGACCCCGAGCCACCTCGCGCTGCTCGACGCCCTGCCCCCGGCCTTCGTGCCGACCGTCGACCTGATGCTCGGCGGCGAGCCCCTCACCGCCGAGGCGCTGGAGCTGTCGCGGCGTAGACGTCCCGGCCTCCGGGCCCACAACGTCTACGGCCCCACCGAGATCACGGTGACGTGCACCGAGTACGCCGTCGAGCCGGGACAGCGGCTGGCACCCGGCCAGATCACGATCGGCACCCGCCAGCCCGGCAACCGCCTCTACGTCCTCGACGAACGGCTGCGTCCCGTCCCCGTCGGCGTGAAGGGCGAGCTGTACGTGGGCGGGACCGGCGTGGCACGGGGCTATCTGGGCCGACCGGGCCTGACCGCACAGCGGTTCGTCGCCGATCCGTGGGGTCCGCCGGGCTCCCGGATGTACCGCACCGGAGATCTCGTCCGGTGGCGCCCTGACGGGACCGTCTCCTTCATCGGCCGTGCGGACGACCAGGTCAAGGTCCGCGGGTTCCGCATCGAACTCGGCGACGTCGAGACGGCGCTCGCCGGTCATCCCGCGGTGACCCGTGCCGTGGTCACCACGCACACCGCGCCCGCCGGGGACGTCCACCTCGTCGGGTACGTCGTGCCCGACGCGGGCGCCCGCCCCGAACCGGCGGAGCTGCGCCGCCACGTGGAGAGCGTCCTGCCCGACCACATGGTGCCCTCGGTGCTGATCGTGATCGACGAGGTGCCGCTGACCACGAACGGCAAGATCGACCGCGAGGCGCTGCCGCGACCGGAGTTCGGCGCGGCGGCCATCACCCGCGCGCCGCGCGGAGCCACGGAGGAGCTGCTCTCCCGCCTCTTCGCCCAGGAGCTGGGGGTGGCCGCCGTGGGAGCCGAGGACGACTTCTTCCGGCTCGGCGGCCACTCCCTGCTCGCGGCGCGCCTGGTCGGCCGGATCCGCTCGGCCACCGGGCACCACCTGGGGATCAGGACGCTGTTCGAGGCGCCCACCGTGGCGGAGCTCGCGCTGCGTCTGACGGACCGGCCCGCGCACCGGGACCCCCTGGAGCACGACGACTTCCGGACCGTGCTGCCGCTGCGCTCGTCCGGGCCGGGCCACGCCCTGTTCTGCGTGCATCCCGGCGGCGGTCTCGCCTGGTGCTATTCCGCGCTGCTCGCCCACGTCCCGGCCGACCACCCGATCCACGGCGTGCAGGCGCGGGGCATCTCCCCGGCCGGTGAACTCCCGGCGAGCGTCGAGGAGATGGCGGCGGAGTACGTCGAGAAGCTGCGCGAGGTCCAGCCGGCCGGCCCCTATCACCTCCTGGGCTGGTCGTTCGGCGGTCTCGTCGCCCACGCGATGGCGGTCCTCCTCCAGGAACAGGGGGAAGAGGTGCCGCTGCTGTGCGTGATGGACGGCTACCCCGGCGACGTGGAGGCATCGCCGCAGGACGGCGGCCCGGGGTCGGCGGTCACCAGACAGGACGCGCTCGCCGCGGTCTCCGAGGCCCTGGGGGTGGACGGCGCGGCACCGGACGGCGCGGACCGCGCCGCGGCCCTCGGTCTGACCGGGGACCAACTGGACGCCGTGGTCCGGGTCTTCGAGAACAACCACGAGCTGGCCCGGACCTTCGACCCCAAGCCGTTCCGCGGTGCCGTGCTGTTCGTGACCGCGGGCCTCGACCGGGGCGACGGACTGTCGTCCGCCGCCGAGGCCTGGGGACCGTACGTGGACGGCGAGATCGAGGACGTGCGGCTCGACTGCACCCATCACCAGTTGCTGGCGACCGGGCCCGCGGCGGCGGTCGCCGAGCTGGTCTCCCGGCGACTGCGCGGCGCGCCCTGACCGTCAGCGCGCGTCGGCGGCCGGCAGCAGAGCCAGGTGTTCGGTCCACACCAACCGGAACCGCAGTGCGGTGGAGACGACCGCCTGGCGCAGCCAGTTCCCGCCGGAACGGCCCGACGGCGGCTGCTGGTTGCGTACGCCCAGCTTGTGCCGGGCGATGTACTCGATGTGGAAGTTGACCGCGGCCGGGCTGATCCGGTGGCAGGACGCGAGGGGACTCAGTCTGCGGACGATCTCGGCGGTGCTGGGAATGGCCACCGTCGCGGGCGTGCGCAGCTGGGGCTCGCACAGCGCGACCAGGACCAGGAAGTACTTGGCCCGGGGGTCGAGGGCGAACGCCGGGGCGGGCTGCTCGGCGGGTTCCGCGTCGGCGGCGTACGCGTTGGCCGGGGTCGGCGCGCTGACGGACAGGTAGGTCGGGCCGGAGGCGGACGGCAGGCTGATCCTGGCGTGCGTGAACGGGACGGGCATGTCGACGCGGCCCGGGGCGACGCAGACGTACTCGCCGCCGCCCTCCTCGTTCTCGACCACGTAGGTGCGGGCCCGGCTGAGGTTGGTGATGAACCACAGTCCGTCCTCGGCGGCCCGGATCCGTCCGGCGACGGGTTCGCCGGTGGGGTCGTCGACGAAGACGTCGGCGGGGGCGTCGGTCAGGCCCCGGCCGAAGGTGACCTCCTCGTTGCTGCGCACCTCGACGGTCGCGGTGTCCGCTCCGGTGTCCGCGCCCGGCAGGGCGATGCGCAGGTCGGGCGAGGCTTCGTCCTCCTTCTCGGGGGCTTCGGGCGCCGGGCCGCGCGGCGGGCCTGGCCGCCGGGCCGGTGTGAGACCGATGTGGAGGCGGGACAGGCCCTGGAGGAAGTTGGACGGGCGCCGCACCGCGTCGCCGACGACCTCGATCTCCGCGATCCGTTCGACCGCGGCCGCCAGGACGCACCGCAGCTCCAGGCGGGTCAGGGTGGCGCCGATGCAGTAGTGGGGCCCGCCGCCGAAGGCGATGTGCGGGTTGGGTCGGCGGTCGAGCCGGAAGGTGTCGGGGTCGGCGAAGACCTTCTCGTCACGGTTGCAGGAGGGGTACCAGACCGCGATCCGGTCGCCCGCGGCGATCCTGGCGTCGCCGAGGACGGTGTCCTCGGCGGCGGTGCGCAGGGCGTGCAGGGCCGGTGAGGTCCACCGAAGGATCTCCTCGACCGCCGTGTCGATCAGCCCCGGGTCCTCCCTCAGCCGCCGCCACACCTCGGGCCGGCGGGCGAAGACCAGCAGGGCGCCGGCGAGCGCGTGCGAGGTGGTCTCCAGGCCGCCGTTCATCAGGCCGTCGCAGTTGAGCAGGATCTCGTCGTCGGTCAACGGGACGCCGTCCGGGGCGGCTTCGGCGAGCGCGGAGACGATGTCGTCGCCCGGCTCCTCCCTGCGCAGGTCGAGCAGGTCCCCGAAGTGGCCGAATATCTGCGTGTGCGCGGCGGTGCGGGCCGCCTCGCCGGCGGGTCCGGGGTCGGAGTCGTCGAAGGCGGCCTCCATCGTGCGGGCGAGGACCTCCTGCTCCTCCTCGGGAACGCCCAGCAGGTCGAAGAGGGCCCACCGCGGCACCTCGGCCGTGAGTTCGGCGATCGCGTCGAAGGAGGTGCCGCGCGCCAGGAGGGCGTCGAGGCGCTCCTCGATGCGGGCGCCGAGCGTGGGGACGAGGGCGGCGACGGAGCGTGCGTTGAACCACGCCTGGTGCACGCCCCGCAGGCGCCGGTGCTCGGCGCCGTCGGAGACGACGAGCATGCGTCCGGCGGCGGCCCGCACTCCCGCGGGGTTGGCCTGGAGGCGCATCCCCTCGACGGAGACGAAGCTCGTCGGCCGTCGGATCACCTCCGAGCCCTCGGCATGGCTCACGACCGACCAGAAGCCGCCGGCCAGCTCCGACTCCGTCCACGCCACCGGATGTCCGGATCGCGCCTGCCGCCACATTTCCAGATGGGTCTCGTCGGTGTACAAGTAGGGGTCGGCGAGGTCCGCGCCGGCTCGGCCGGCCGTCCATCGAGGAGTCCGAATTTTCATGGTTTCCTTTCTGGAATCCATATCGTAGCCTCCGGCTATTCGCAATGAGTACCGGCTACCTATAACCCTCCAGGGGTGACACTCACTCGACGACCCGTTAGCATACGTTGAGCGCTTCAATCATCGTCATCCACCAGGCGGTTCTGATGTTCAAGGAAGCCACCCTTTACTCTCCGGTAATCAAGAATGAGCACGGACGCGTGTCCGTGATCTTCGCAAAGGACCACCCCGGTTACCAGGACCGGCCGTATCAGGAACACCGGGCCCGTATAGCCGATCTCGCATTACGACACAAGCCCGATGAACCGGCACCCGACATTCCTTATACGGAGGCCGAGCACGAGACGTGGCGCACGGTGAGCGCGGAATTGTCCGCCAAGCACCGTGTGCACGCGTGCCGTGAATTCATCGACGCGTCGGAGCAGCTCGACCTGCGTCACGACAGGCTTCCGCAGCTCAGCGAGGTGTCAGCGCGCGTGCAGACGCTCACCGGGTTCACCTTCGGTCCGGCCGCGGGATTGGTGGCGCAGCGCGACTTCTATGGATCGCTGGCCGACCGAAGGTTCCAGGCGACCCAGTACATACGCCACCCTTCGTTTCCGCGCTTTTCGCCGGAACCGGACATGATCCATGAGGTGGTGGGGCACGGAACGCACCTTTCCAGTAATCGATGGGCGACGCTCTACGAACTCCTGGGAAAGACCGTGCGCCGCCTCGAGTCCGATGAAGCGGTCAGTCTGGTGTCCCGGGTCTTCTGGTTCACCATCGAATACGGTCTGGTAATCGAGGACGGCCGGACCAAGGCCTGCGGGGCCAGCCTGCTGTCCTCGTGCGGGGAAATGGACTACTTCCTCGGAGCGGATATCCATCCGTTCGACGCGGCCGCCATGGGACGCCAGGGCTACCTGGTGGAGAAATACCAGCCGGTGCTGTTCCGGGCCGAGTCCTTCAACCATTTCGAGGACTTCCTCAGCGAATTCCTGACCAGCATCGACGACGACAGCGAGCTCATCGCCGCCTAGCGGGACCGGGGCCCCGGCCGGCCGGTTCACGACCGGCTCCGGCCAGGGGCCTTCGGGGCGGTGTCCGCCGGGCGGCTGGCCGGGGCCAGCACCCGGAGCAGGTTCTCGTGCAGCAGCAGCGCACGGTCCCGCCGGGACACGCCGTCGAAGACGGTCGGCCCTTCGAGCACCTCCCGCATCGTGCGGCCGAGCCCTCCCGACATCCGGCCCAGCGGCCAGTCCGTCCCGAAGATCACCTTGTGGTTGATCCCCATCCGGAAGAGCCGGTTGAGGTGGTGCGGCCAGCTCCGCAGGGTGGCGGCGCTGGCGAACCCGCCGATGTCCAGGTACACGTTGGGCCGGTGCGCCGCGAGATAGGCGCCCGTCTCCACGTTGGTCACCCCGGCGTGCCCCAGGACGAAGTCGACGCCGCGGAAGTCGCGGGCCGCCTGGTCGATGTGGAGCGGATGGGCCAGTTCCGTGTCGAGGCTCGGCACACTGGGGCCGGTGTGCACGAAGACCGGCAGCGACCGCGCGGCGCACACCTCGTAGTAGGGGTACAGAGTCCGGTCCGAGGGCGAGTAGCCGCACGGCGGGTAGAGCTTGATGCCGTCGAAGCCGTAGTCGTCCAGGGTCGACTCGAAGAACGTGAGGTTCTCCGGGCCGTGGCGCGGGTCGATCCCGATGTAGACCCAGAACCGTCCCGGGTGCCTGAGCCGGATCCGGTGGTGCCGCTCGGCCATCTCCTGCGGGGTCAGCGGGCAGGCCATCCGGTGGCTGAAGTCGGGCACCAGGAGGACCGAGCGGTCGATCCCGGCCCGGTCCATCTCGGCGACCAGGCCGTCGGCGAGATGGTCCTGGTGCTGCGCCTGGTAGCCGTCCGCGATGCGGGCGGGCGACGGCGCGGACCCGCGTGCGGACAGCCGGCTGTGGACGTTCTCCGCCACCCCTTCGACGAATGCCGCCGGGACGAAGTCGGTGGATGCCACATGGCAGTGGCCGTCGTAGACGATCACTGAAGGCAGTGCTCCACCAGGCTGCGGATGCTGACCCCGTCACCCGGATCGAAGGTCGCGTAGTCGAACTCCCGGTCGCTCCGCTCCTCCAGGTAGGAGATGAGACCCACCAGCGCCATCGAGTCGAGCAGCCCGGAATGGGTCAGCTCCGTCTCGGCGCGGATGTCGGCCTCCACCTCCCCCTCGTTCCAGTTCTCCACCCACGCGACGAGATCCTTCTCCACCGCGGCGACGTCCTCGTTCACGGCCGACCACCCCTTTGCTCCGCAGGTTTCCGCCCCAAGAGGCGGAGGCTGTTGCCGCTCATGATCATTTTCCGTTCGGCCTCCCGCAGGCCGGCCACGGCCGGTGCTCCGCGCGAGAACTCCTTCACGAGTCCCCCGAGCGACTCCGACAACCGGAAGGACGGCCAGCAGGTCCCGAAGAGGATCTTGTGCGAGATGCCGGCCCGGAAGAGCCGGTTGAGATGCGTCTGCCAGCCGTCGGCGCTGAGTACCGAGTGGAACTGGCTGATGTCCAGGTGGACGTTGGGCCGGTGCGCGCAGAGGTAGGTGGCCTCGTCGACGTGGGTGACCCCGCCGTGGCCGAGGATGAAGTCCACCCCGGGGAAGTCCCGGGCCGCCCGGTCCACGAGCAGCGGGCTGCCGTAGGTGAAGTCCAGCGGCCCCCAGCCGGGTCCCGTGTGGGTGAGCACCGGGATGCCGTAGTGGGCGCAGCGCTCGAAGTACGGGTACAGGCGCGGGTCGCCGGGCTCGTACCCGCAGGGCGGGTAGAGCTTCATCCCGGCGAATCCGTACTCCGTGACGCACCGCTCGAACAGGTCGAGCCCGTCCTGTCCGCCGCGCGGGTCCACACCCCAGAAGACGTGGAAGCGGCCGGGGTGACGGCGGTTCACCCGGTCGTGCAGGGCGGCCAGTTCCGGCTGGGTCAGCGCGCAGTCGGCCGCGTGCGAGTAGTCGGGCGCCACGAGGAACGCCTGGTCGATCCCCGCCTCGTCCATCTCGGCGACCAGCTGGTCGCCGTCGTCGTCCGCGTACAGGGAGAAGACCTGGTTGCGTACGCGGTCGGGCCGGCCGGCCACGCCGTAGGCGTCGAGCCGGTGGTGGACGTTGGCGGCCTGGTGCTCGACGAAGGACCGGGGAATGGCGAGCAGGCTGGCCAGGTTGACCTGCGCGTCGACGATCGAGGGAGCGGCGGGTGCCGCCTCCGGCTCCGGGGTCACCGCGGTCCCGTCCCTTCGGCGGCCGCGCCGCGCACCGTGTCGGCGAAGTGCCGCGCCACACTGGCCCGGCTCAGCTTCAGATTGCCCGTCATGAAGCGCGGGTCGGAGCGCAGTTGCCGCGCGGAGAAGATCACGGAGACGACGCGCTGATGGGTGTCGAGCCCGCGGTTGACCTCCTCGATGCGTGCGCGCACCTTGGCGGGCAGGGCGGCGTCCTCGGGGTCGGTGGTGGTGACCACGGCTCCGAGCCGGCCGGTCTCCGGGGTGGGCACCACGATGATGTCCGCGATGCCGTCGAGCCCGGCGAAGGCGTCCTCGATCAGGGCGGGATGCACCTTGCGCCCGTTGCCCAGGACGATCACGTCCTTCTTGCGGCCGATGAGGGTGAGGAAGCCGTCGTCGTCGAGCACGCCGAAGTCGCCCGTGGCGATGCTCCCGTCGGGGCGGTACGTCTCGTCCGCGCCGTCGTCGGGGAGCTCGAAGTAGCCGCTGCTCTGGGGGGCGGGGCGCTTCAGGATCACCTCGCCGTCGTCGAGGAACCGGACATGGCCGGTGTCGAGGAGCTTGCCGACGGTGCCGAGCCGGTGCGCGTCCTCGGTGTTCCAGGCCACCATTCCGGTCTCGTTCAGGCCGTAGACCTCCAGGAGCTTCACGTCCCTCTCCCAGAACGCGTCCAGCGTCTCCCGTCTGATGGGGGCCATGCCCGTGATCAGGAACCGGATGGCGCCGCCCAGGAATTCCCCGAGCGTGCTCGTGCCGCCGGTCTTGCGGTACAGCTGGAGCGCCGTGTCGTAGAAGACCGGGGGGCCTATCAGGAAGGTGGGCCGTTCGCTGCGGATCACCTGGAAGACGCGCTGGTAGGGGGCGAGCGTCAGGTCGGCGCCGAGCCACAGGCAGCAGTAGAGGGAGAGCCGCTGCTGGTAGTTGGAGAGCGGCAGGAAGATCAGATGGCTGTCGTCCGCGGTGAGGCGGTACGCCTCGACGAACTGGTTGATCACGTACTCGGAGCCCTTGGCCGTGATGTTGAGACCCTTGAGCTTTCCCGAGGTGCCCGAGGAGTAGACGAGGCTGTGGACCTGGTCGCGGTCCACGCGTCCCGCCGTGTCCGGCACGACGTCCGGGCCGGGCAGCGCGTCCGGTGCGATCGCCGCGGGGCAGTCGGCCGTGAGGCCGTCGGCGATCAGCAGGGCGAGCTCGTGCCGGGCGATGAATCCGGCCGGGTCCGGAATCTCGGTGTCCTCGGGGAACGCCTTGACCACCGCTCCGCGCATCAGCGTCGCGAGGTCCCACAGCGCCCAGTCGATGGTGCTGGGCGCGCGGATGCCGACGAGGTGCCCCGGCTCCACACCGGCCGCCGCCAGCCGCTCCGCGCGCTCCGTGGCGAGCTCATGGAGCCGGCTGTAGGTGATGACGCGCCGCTGGCCCGAGATGTCGATCTCGGTCAGCCGTGCGTCGGTGTGCTCGCGGTAGCGCTCGCCGAGCTCCGCGATGGTCATGCTCACGCGTTCTCCAACTCCTTCTCCAGACGGGCCAGCAGGTGGGTGAGTCGCTCCTCGGCGAACAGGGCGATCCGGCCGCCGAGCATCTCCTCGTAGCCGCCGCTGCCGGTGTCCCAGGCGATCTCGACGTCGACGGTGCAGCCTCCGCCGGCCGCCGGACGCACCACGACGGTGCGGGCCAGCTCCTGCCACAGCCAGCACGGGTCCGCGCGCAGCGCGACCCCGTCCTCACCCCGTTCGACCCGGTCGGGCCAGACCACCTCGTCCTGGCCGATCCGGCCGCCGAAGTCCTCCTCCGAGTCCCGCGGGTCGGCCCGGGTGTCGCGGGCGAACGGGTCGAGGAGCCGCGGGCGTTCGTGCAGCAGCCGGACGACGTCCTCGGCGGGCCGCGCGAGGGGGACGGTGCGGGTGAGCGGGGACAGCGCCGCCGTCGGGCGTACGCTGCCCCGGGCCGCGTCGGCCTCGGCGAGGACCTCGTCGAGGACGTCCAGGCCCCGTTCGAGGTCGGCGTCGGAGATGACCAGGGGCGGCTGGACGCGCAGCACACGGGGGTTGTAGAGGGAGTACGTGGAGGTCACGCCCTCCTCGATGAGCCGTCCCAGGACCAGTCCGGTCAGGCTGTCGTCCCGCAGTTCGAGGCCGTGCATCATGCCGATGCCGCGGTGTTCCGCGATCACCTCGGGGTACCGGGCGGCCGCCGCGGCCAGCCGGGCGGTGATCCGCTCCCCCTTGGCCCGGATGTCGGCGAGGAACGCCTCGTCCGAGGCGATGTCGATCGTCTCCAGGCCGACCCGGCACGCCAGCGGGTTGCCGCCGAGGCTGGAGCCGAAGGTGGAGGGCAGGTCGCGCAGGACCTTCCAGACCTCCTCGGTGCCCACCACGGCGGACAGCGCGAGCATGCCGCCGCCGAACGCCTTGCCGACGCAGATCAGGTCCGGGGTGATGCCGTACTGCTGGTACGCGAAGAAGGTGCCGCACCGGCCGAACGCGGTCTGCATCTCGTCCAGGATGAGCAGCGCGCCGGCCTCGGTGCACAGGCGCCTGACCTCGCGCAGGTAGTCCGGCGGCGGGGTGACGACGCCGGCCTCCGCCTGCACGGGTTCGAGCAGGACGGCGGCCACGGTGTCGTCCAGGGCCTCGGCCAGCGCGTCCAGGTCACCGAAAGGCACCTGCTGGAACTCGGACATGAGCGGGCCGAGCCGTTCCTGGTGCTCGGGCCGGGCGGCCGCGCCGAGCGTGGCGAAGGTCTTGCCGTGGAAGCAGCCGAGCGCGCTGATGAACCGCGGGCGGCCGGTGGCCGCCCGCGCCAGCTTCAGGGCGTTGTCGATCGTCTCGCCGCCGCCGTTGGCGAGATAGGCGAACGGCAGCTCCTGGTCCGTGAGTTCCGCCAGCCGCTCGGTGAGGCGGATCTGCACCTCCTCGAACATGATCTTGGTGCTGTTGAGGACCCCGGAGTCGAGCTGGTCGCGGATCGCGGCGATGATCCGCGGGTGGGAGTAGCCGAGGGACTGGTTGCCGTACTGGTCGAACAGGGCGAGGAAGGACTGCCCCGCGTCGTCGAGGACGGTGGATCCGGTGCCCCCACCCTGGACACCGCATCCCATGACGAACGCCATCTTCGCGTAGGTGGGGTGGTTGTGGGCCGCCTTAGCCTCGGCCAGAACCTGCCGGTATGTCCGCATACTCGGACGATCCCCTCGCGTAGGCGTCGAAGTCCTGGAAGAAATACCTGAGCACCTGGTTGGCGTCGTCGCCCTCTTCCTTGCAGCGGCGGGCCGCCGCCGGCACGTCGAGGGCGGCGACCATGCTCAGCGGTGCGCCGGTGAAGCGGGGGTCCAGATAGGGCCCGTGGACCGGGACGAATCCGATGTCGGTGTAGAAGGAGCGCAGCCGGCCGTCACGGTCGTCGACGAAGAAGTCGCCCAGGATGCAGGTCACTTGGTGCACCTGGACGCTGTGCACCAGCGCCTCGCGCATGAGCCGCATGCCGACCTTGCGGTTGCGCATGCCCGGCAGCGTCATCAGGTGACCGAACTCCACGAGCCGGTTCCCGGTGCGCAGTTCGTCGATCTTGGCGACGTCCTCGCAGGGCAGTCCGGCGGGCGAGTCCGGGACGATCTTCACCGTGCCGACCGCCTCGGCTCCGGCGTACGCGAGCAGGTAGTAGGCCTGGGCGTCGAACTTGTCGAAGGTGTCGGCGGTCTGCGCCGTGTCGGTGAGCCGCTCCTGGTCCTGCACGTACACCGCGTCCCGCAGTCGAAGCACATCCGCGTTCTCCTCGGGTGTGCGCGCCCGGCGGAAAGTGATGTCGTCGAGCATGGTCCCTTCCTTCCGTCCGTCCACGATCTCGTGTCCGTCAACGTTGCGGTGAGGGTGGCTACTTGCTGCCGACGAAGCTCTTGAAGTAGGCGAAGTAGCCGGTGTGGTAGTGACGCAGGCTGTCGCGCACCTCGACATGGAGGTCGGGCAGCCGCTCGATGGGAAGGTTGGGCATCAGGTGGTGCTCGACATGGAAGTTGTTTCCGTTCGTGTACCAGGTGAGCAGCTTGTTGGACTTGATGGTCCGGGT
The DNA here is from genome assembly GCF_001419745.1 of Streptomyces silaceus. Lineage (GTDB taxonomy): Bacteria > Actinomycetota > Actinomycetes > Streptomycetales > Streptomycetaceae > Streptomyces > Streptomyces silaceus. The sequence continues at coordinate 16,913 of NZ_LIRJ01000154.1, forward strand.
GTTGGCGAACGGCGAGCGGTCCAGCGTGTCGCAGCGGAAGTGCTCGGGCAGCTCGATCAGGGCGTGCGCCGGTGCCGCCACCACGACCAGCGGGATCAGCCAGACCCAGACGGCCGCGAGGCTCGCGAACACCACCGAGAGCGCGACCGCGACGGCGAGGGCGGCCACGGCCAGCAGGTGCTCGGCGCGTATGCGGCGGGTGTTGACGGCGCTCTCGCCGTCGAAGTTCCTGCCGCGCACCGCCTTGCCGACGCCGATCGCGAACTGCCAGTAGTGGTACGCCATGGTGAAGCGGGCGAGCCAGGTCAGCGCGGAGCCCAGCCGGCTCTGGTCGCCCTCGCCGTACTGGTCGCCGTAGTCGAAGAATTCGCGGTTCCCCGGGGTGCCGAGGTCGCGGTGGTGGCGCATATGAGCCACTCGATAAGCGGTGAACGAGATCAGCATCGGCAGACCGAGCAGCACGCCCACCACGCGATTGGCGCGCCTGCTGCGGTAGGCGAGACCGTGCAGCGTCTCGTGCTGGAGTTCCGCGGCATGCGCGAACATGAGCCCGATCAGCAGGACTCCGGGCAACCGCAGGGACACCTGCGACTGGAGGGCCAGCCAGCACCCTCCGGCCGTGATCAGGGCACAGACCAGCACTTTAAACGTGAATAATCGGCCGCGTATCTCACCCCGAATTGCGTTTCGCACTTCACGGATGGCCACTGCATCCATCGTTGGACGGGCGTCACTTCTCGCCGCTCCGTCCGCTGGGCGTCCCATTAATCCCCCTTATCGACCGACCGCTGTCGGGAGCAATGAAGTGAGGGGCTGCGATGGACGACTGCAGCCGCCAGGATGGAAATCTCCACTGCCACGAGGCAGGGTCCTGTGACGGAGATCTGCTTCATCTCTCCGGCGTTCCGAATACGCTCAAATCGTGGTGCGTCGGGAATCTCATTGGCCAGGACAGCTGTATCTCCGGGGCGCCAGTGGCGCACCCGCATGCCATCTTCATTGGGGGTGGCACCCCCAGTCAAGGCCCACTTTCCGAACTCCGACATTCCGGTGGTTCGCTCCGCGAACAGGCTCCAATTTTGGTGCAAAATGGGGCCGATCAGGTGTCTCGGGCACGTCCCGGCACCTGTCCGGGGCAAGTTCCGGCACCCGCCGAAAGTAATCCTCCCGGTGTGTATAGTCTACGATTGCCCGAGCCAGATTCGTCACTCTCGGTATACCGAGCGGAATCGCAACACCCCCCGAGGGGCCCTCGTACGGTTCCGTCTCTCCCCACGCAAAGCGCATCCGCGGACATCGGTCCCGCACTCAAGGACGCCCCCGCTCCGCATCGCGGCGAAAGCGGACGTCACCGGCTTGCTGGAGGATTCTTGGCTGCTGAACCATTGCGCGACGTCGCGGCGTTGTTGGACGTCTATCGGCAAGGACTCGTCTTTCACAGCCTCTGTGCCGTGAGCCGGCTGTCCATCCCCGACCGGATGGGGGACGACAGACACGACATCGCCCGACTCGCCGAAGAGACCGGGACGGACGAGGACGCCCTGCGGCGGATGCTCGTCCTCCTCGCCGGCAGCGGCTTCGTCGACCTCGACGCGAAGCTCGTCAGCGCTGCGCTCACCGAACGGGGAAAGGTGCTGCGCCGCCGTCACCCGATGTCACTCTGGGCGACATTCGCCACTTTCGGCATCCCCGACGTCGGACACGCCCTCAGCGGAACCCTCAAGGACGGCGCGCCCGCCACCCGGCACGCCCTGGGCGTCGACTTCTGGGAGCACCTGACCAAACACCCCGACCAGCAACAGATCTTCGGCCAGGCCATGGCCGAGCAGGCGCGGCTCCTGACACTGCCGTGCGTGCCGCTCCTGGACTGGCCCGCGGACGGCACGGTGGCCGACATCGGCGGCGGCATCGGGGTGCTGCTCGCCGACATCCTGGACGAAGTACCGGACGCCCAGGGCATTCTCGTCGACCAGCCCGACGTACTCGACCGCGCCCGCGCCCACTTGGCGGAGCAGGGCGTCGACGACCGCTGCACGGTGCGGACCGGCGACCTGTTCGTCCCGCCGCCCCGGGCCGACGTCTATGTCCTCTCCCGGGTCCTGCACGACTGGGACGACGACAGCGTGGCCGCCATCCTCGACGCCGTACGACGCGGCGGGGACGACACGGCCGTACTGCGGATCTTCGAGGACGTCCTGCCGGACGACGCCGTTCCGTCGGCGATCCAGGGCTGGGCCGACGTCGCCATGCTCGCCCTCTACCACCGCGCGAAGGAACGGACGTTGCCGGAGTACCGGCAGCTCCTGGAACGGGGTGGCTGGCGACTCGAACGGGTCGTGCAGGGGCCGCCCGGCATGTGTGTCATCGAAGCACGCCCGCTCGCCACCTCATGACCGTGGCGACCGGGGAACCACCGCCCACGGACCGCAGACAAGGAGCCAGGCCGTGATCGATCGAGACACGTATCCGCTGTGGAACAGCCCGAGCATGGGCGCCTATCTCACCACCTTGTCCCAGGAGAACATGCTGGTCGAGGGGCGGGGCGTGCGGGTACGCGACAGCGCGGGACGCTGGTTCCTCGACGCCCGCTCCGGGCTGTGGAACGTCACTCTCGGATACGACCACCCCCGGGTGACGGAGGCCGTCGAACGGCAGCTGCGCACGCTGCCGTTCGCCAACCTGGTCGGCTACGGCCGGCCCGGGGCGATCGCCGTGGAGGCCGCCGAGGCGCTGCTCCCCCACCTCCCGGTCCACATGAACAAGATCCGCTACTGCAGCAACGGCTCCCAGGCGGTGGAGACGGCGGTCCTGCTCTCGCGCTTCCTGCACCAGAGCAGCGGCGACCGGGAACGGCTCGCGGTCTTCGGCATGTGGCGCGGCTACCACGGTCTCGGCTCGGGCGCCGGCGCCGTGACCGGCATGTCCTACGTCCACGACCAGTCCGGGCCACTGCTGCCGGAGGTCCATCACGTCGCCGGGCCGTTCGAGGGAACGGGCGCCCCCGGCGAGGGACTTGAGCAGACGATCACCGCGTACGGTCCCGAGCGCGTGGCCGCGGTGGTCCTCGAACTCGTCGTCGGTGAGGGCGGGCACGTCCTGTCCGACGCCTATCTGCACTCGCTGGAACGGTTCTGCCGCGGTCACGGCATCCATCTGATCGTGGACGAGGTCAGCACCGGCATGGGCCGCACCGGCGCGTTCACCCGCACCGAACAGGTCGGCATCCGCCCCGACGTCCTCACCCTCGGCAAGGGACTGAGCTCCGGATACGCGCCGTTGTCCGCGGTGGTCCTCTCCGACGAGATCTCGGCCCGCCTCTTCGACCTGGACTTCGAGCAGAAGTTCCTGGTCGGCTCGACCAACGACGGGCACCCCCTGGGCCTCGCCGCGTCGATGGCCGTCATCGACACGCTCGCCGACGGCGAGGTGCTCGACAACGTCGAGGCCATGGGCGCGCTGCTGCGCACGGGCCTGGAGGAGGTGGCCGCGCGTCATCCGCACGTGTCGGCGGTCCGGGGCACCGGTCTGATGCAGGCCGTCGAGATGGCGGTGGCCGAGGACGGGGCGCTGGCCGGCGGCGCGGTGGCGGACCATCTGCGCCTGGCCCTGGAGGAGCGGGGTGTGCTCGTCTCCTCGCTCGCCATGGTCCCCGCCATCATGATCATCCCGCCGTTGGTCGTCACCTCCTCCGACGTGGAGGAGATCGTGACCTCGCTGGACAAGGCGCTCGCGGACATCCGGTACTGACCGCCCGCGGCACCGACGAAGCGGCCCGGCCCCCTGCCGAGAGGCAGGGGGCCGGGCCGCTTCCCGTGGGCTGTCAGGCGCCCGGTCCCGCGCCCAGCACCCGTACCACCTCGGCCAGCGACGACGTGTGCAGCAACTCGTCGTGTGCGCAGGCGATGTCGTGGGTGTCCAGCCGGCCCCGCACGAGCGGGCGCCACGCATCGGCGGGCGAGGCCCCCGGGGTCGCGCCCCGCGTGGCCGTGAACACCATGGCGTCCCCGTCGAAGGGTTCGGGGCGGTGGGCGCCCAGCAGCGCGCTGGTGTGGCGGAACGTACGGGCGAGCGCCTCGACCCTGCTCTCGTCCAGCTCCGCCAGGTCGGCCGGGTCGGCGGAGAAGGCCCGCAGGGCCTCGGCGGTGCGCGCGGCCGTCAGGGGTTCACCGGAGGTGTCCGGCACGGGGCAGCCGTAGCGGGCGAGGACCGCCCGGAGGGCCTCCTGCTCCGTAATGCCGTCCTCCGGCACGTCGGCGGCGGCCTGCGCCGGCTGCCCGTCCAGCAGGGCCAGCACCTCCACCTCCTCCCCCTGCTTCCGCAGCCGCACGGCCATCGCGTGCGCCGCCTGCGCGCCGAAGGACCACCCCAACAAGCGGTAGGGGCCCGCCGGCTGGACGGTGCGGACGGCCTCCAGGTACGCGGCCGCCAGCTCGTCCAGGGTGCCCGGCAGCCCGTCCGCCTCGGTCAGGCTGCGCGGCTGGAGTCCGTACAGGGGCACGTCGGCCGGAAGGTGGCCCGCGAGCCGCAGGTACACCCAGCTCTGCCCGTCGTCCGGGTGGACGCAGAACAGGGGCGTCTTCTTGCCCGTCGACCGCAGCGGGACCAGCACGTCGTCGCGGTTCCGTACGGCTCCCTCGCCCAGTTGCCGCGCGAGCCCGGCCACCGTGGGGCTGGCGAACAGCTCGCCGACCGACAGTTCGCGGCCCAGCGTGCTCCGGATCCTGCCGAGCAGGCGGGTGGCGGAGAGCGAATGCCCGCCCAGGTCGAAGAAGTTGTCGTCGACGTCGACCTGCGGCACCTTCAGGATCCGCGCGAAGAGCCCGGCCAGGATCTCCTCGACCGCGGTGCGCGGCACCTGGTCCTGGTCGGCGGCGACCGCCGCGGGCTCGGGCAGGGCGTTGCGGTCCAGTTTGCCGCTTGCGGTCAGCGGCAGTTCGTCCAGGAGCACGAGCCGGCTCGGGGTGAGGTATCCGGGCAGCCGCTCGCCGATCGCGGAGCGCACGGCGGCCGGGTCGAGACGCCTGCCGGTCTCGGGGACGGCGTACCCGATCAGGCTCCGGTCGCCGGTCGCGTCCTCCAGGACCGTGGCCGCGGCCCGCGCGACCCCCTCGACGCCCCGGATCGCCGCCTCGACCTCGCCCAGCTCGATGCGGTGGCCCCGCAGCGAGACCTGGTCGTCGTTGCGGCCGACGAAGACGAGCTCTCCCCCGGCGGTCCAGCGGACCAGGTCACCGGTGCGGTACATCCGGCTGCCCTCGGGACCGTAGGGGTCGCGTACGAAGCGTTCCGCGGTCAGTTCGTCCCGCCCGCGGTAGCCCTGCGTCACCCCGGCCCCCGCCACGTACAGCTCGCCCACGGCCCCGACGGGCACCAGCTCGAGCCGCTCGTCGAGGGCACGGACGCGGACGTTGCGCAGGGGTGTGCCGATCGGCGGCGCCTCGGCGTCGGCCGGCGACAGCGGCAGGCTCATCGCGGTGGAGATGGTGGCCTCGGTGGGGCCGTAGCCGTTGATCAGCCGGCAGACCGGCGACCAGCGCCTGACGACGTCCGGTGACGACGCCTCGCCCACGATGGTGATGGTGACGCCGGAGGGCAGGTCGTCCGGTGACATGACCTCCAGGACCGAGGGGGCGAGCACCAGGTCGTTGATGTCGGCCTCGTCGATGAGGCGGGCGAGGTCCGGGCCGGGCGCCAGACGGTCGCTCGCGGCCACCACCAACGTGCCGCCGACCAGCACCGACTGGGTCATCTCGCCCACGGACGCGTCGAAGCTCGCGGAGGCGAACTGCAGGGTGCGGCTCCCCGGCCCGGAACCGAGCCGGTCGAGCATGGCCCCGCAGATGTTGACGACACCGCGGTGCGGCACCACGACGCCCTTGGGGCGCCCGGTGGAACCCGAGGTGTAGATCAGATACGCCGGGTGCCGGGCGTCGAACTCCCCGGTGCGCTCGTCGTCGGCGAGGTCGTGCCCCGGCAGTTCGCCGAGCGTCCGCCGCAGGCCGGGGTCGTCCAGCAGGAGGCCTTCGACGCCGAGGGTCTCCGCGAGGTGCGCGGTCGAGGACTGGAGCAGCAGCAGCGCGGGCGAGGCGTCGGACACCATGAAGGCGAGCCGGTCCTCCGGGTAGGCCGAGTCGAGCGGCAGGAAGGCGGCACCGGTCTTCAGGACGCCGAGTACGGCCGCCACCACCTCCGCCGACCTGGGCAGGGACAGACCCACCACGCTGCCGGGGCCGACACCCCGCGAGACCAGGTGCCGTGCGAGCCGGTTGGCCTGCGCGTTGAGTTCGCTGTAGCTGTGCGTGACACCGCCGTGCAGCTCGACCGCCGGACCGTCCGGAGTCCGCTGTGCCCACTGTTCGACCAGGGTGTGCATCCCCACGTCGGGGATGTCCCGGACGGGACCGGCGCCCCAGGCGAGCAACTGCTCGCGCTCCTCGGCCCGCAGGAGCGGCAGGCCGCCCAGCGCGGTCTCGGGGTCCGCGGCGGCGATGCCGTCCGCGAAGTACAGGAAGCGGTCGAGGTGGGCCTCCAGTTCGGCCTCCTGACAGAGGTCGGCGTTGGCGGCGGCGATGAGCTCCACCGCCCCGTCGGAGGACGTCTGGAAGAAGGTGAACATCAGGTCGGCGACGTGGGAGTGCGAGAGCGTCCGCAGGCGCGCGGGGACCCCGGCGAAGTCCAGGTCGTGGGAGAAGCCCATCACGTTCAGCGCGGGGCCCCACAGCCGGCGGTCGGTGCCGAGCAGTCCCAGCTCGCGGGAGAGTTCCTCCGAGGGGTACCGGCTGCGCTGGAACGCGGCGCGCGCCTCGGCCCTGGTCTCCCGGAAGAAGGTCGTCAGCGTGGTCCGCGCGTCGGTGGCCAGGCGCAGCGGCACGGGGTTGGTCAGCATGCCGGGGGTGTCCCGCTCGACCCGGGTCAGCCGCGCCGCGACCGGCATGCCGACCGTGACCTCGGGCGAGTTGGTCATCCGCGCGGTGTAGGCGGCGGTGATGCCGGTCGTCAACTCGACCCAGCTGACGGCGAATCGCTCGGCGGCCGCGCGCAGCTTCGCCAGCCGCGCCGGGTCCAGGGCGACCTTGCGCAGCAGCACGTCGTCGCCGCCCGCTCCCCGCCGTGTGGTCAGGCGCACCGGTTCGGGGCGGTCGGAGAGCCGCTCCAGCCAGTACTTGCGGTCCCGCTCCCGGCGCGTCGAGGCGAGGTAGGCCGTTTCGCTCTCCACCAGCATGTGGAAGGGGCGGAAGGGGCTGTCGTCGACGGCCCGGCCGGCGGCCAGCTGCGTGTAGACCTGCGCGGTGCGGTGGTGGAGCGTGCCCAGACTGCCGCCGTCGAGGAGCAGATGGTGGACGCGGCGGTAGAGGGAGAAACGGTCGTCCGCCAATTTGAACAGCGCCGTGGTGAACGGCGGGGGCTCGGACAGTTTCACCTCCTTGCCCATGTCGGCACGCATCCAGGCCTCCGCCGCGGCCCGCGGGTCCGCCTCGGAGCTGACGTCGATGTAATGGACCGGCGGCTGCGCGGACTCGTCGACGTACTGCGCCGGTCCGTCGGCGGTCTCCACGAAACGCAGGCGCAGCGCCTCCATCTCCGTGGTCACCCGCCGGTGGGCCTCCTCGAGGAGCGCGGGGTCCACGGGTCCGTCGATGTCGAGGCAGTCGGCGATGCTGTGGTGCGTGACGGTGGGTGCCAGAGCCTGTGCGAACCAAATTCCCCGTTGGGCGGCCAACAAGGGCAGGAGCTCGCTCGAGCGATCCGGAGTTACTTTGTCCTGCGGCCCCGGCATGAAGTCCCTCGCATTCGTCGTAATGCGGTCATGAGAAACCTGTGGCGCGTTTCCTGGGAACCAGAAGCTCTGCTCGGTCGATGCGGCCATGGTAAGGAGATAAACCCGGCGGCCGGCGCTGATTTCGATGTCTTGGCGAGCTTGTGGAGAACGAAATGTGACTCTAGCAAGTGCGGTCACCGCCTGGGAAGGGGGTGAGATTGCTGCAAAAGCCAACCTGCCTGGCATATCGACCAATAGCGACAGTCTGCGGTGTTTGACCGCCGTGACGGGTGCCCGCGTCACGGCGAACGGATGCTTGCTGCTGTTCAGGAGAGCGGGTTAGGATCCCGGCGTTCCACGGCTGTGACAGGTTTGTTTGCACCATGCATCTTCGGACCGGAATATCGTCGACCGGATGAGGCGGTTTCCTTACCGCGAGGCGGCCCGTATCCACGGAATTGGCGGATGTGGAATCTCAGGACCGCCTTGTTTCCCCTTCGTTCTTCTCCACTTCGGCCGCCGTGGCGGCCGCAGCGACCCGCGGTAGCGCTCGTCCTTTCCGCCTCGATGTCTTCGGGCGTCGGTTTCGACCACGAGGGGCACGCCATGAGTGACGCCATGAGTGAGCAGTACTCGACCAGGGAACGGCTGTACCGGACCATGCGGTTGATCCGCCGCTTCGAGGAGTACTGCATCAAGCTGGTGCGCTCCGGGGAGATCGCGGGCGGAATCCACCCCTACATCGGCCAGGAGGCCATCGCGGCCGGGGTGTGCGCGGCACTGCGCCCCGACGACTACATCACCAGCACGCACCGCGGCCACGGGCACGTCCTGGCCAAGGGCGCCGACCCCGCCGGGATGATGGCCGAGTTGACCGGCCGGATCACCGGTCTCAACAAGGGCCGCGGCGGTTCCATGCACGCGGCCGACGTCGGTCTCGGTATCCTCGGCGCCAACGGCATCGTGGGGGCCGGCGCGCCGATCGCGGCCGGTGCCGCCTGGGCGGCGACGCGGGCCGGCGAGGACCGGATCGCGGTCAGCTTCTTCGGGGACGGCGCGGTCAGCCAGGGCGTGGTCCTCGAATCGTTCAACCTGGCGGCGCTGTGGCGGCTTCCGGTCCTCTTCGTCTGCGAGAACAACGGATACGCCTCCACGCTCACCGTGGACAACGCGGTCGCCGGCACGATCGTCGGCCGGGCGGCCGCCTTCGGCATCCCCGCCGCGCGGATCGACGGCACCGACGCCGAGGCCGTCATGACCGCCACGCGTGAGTACGCCGACCGGGCCCGCTCCGGGGGCGGCCCCGCGCTCCTCGAATGCACCGCGTACCGGTTCGACGCCCATCACACCTGGGAGCACAAGTCGTTCGTCCGGTACCGGTCGCGGGAGGAGGTGGCCGAGGGACGCTCCCGCGATCCGCTGCTCGTCCAGGCGGAGCTCATCTCCACCGAAGCCCGGGACCGCATCGACCAAGAGGTGGAAGACGTGCTGGAGTCCGCACGCGAGTTCGCCCTCGCCAGCCCCAAGCCCGACCCCGCCGACGCCCTCGACCATCTGTACGCCACGGGTCTGCGCCCGCGGGCGGGGGTGAGCGCCCATGCCTAAGCTCTCCTACCTCGGCGCGCTCTCCCGGGCCCTGTCCGACGAACTCGCGCGCGACCCCGGTGTCTGCGTCTTCGGCGAGGACGTGCGGGTGGGCGTCGCCAACATCACCAAGGGGCTGGTGGACACGTACGGTCCGGAGCGGATCGTCGACATGCCCCTGTCCGAGCAGGCCTTCACCAGTTTCGCGACCGGCGCGGCCCTCGTCGGACAACGCCCGGTGCTGGAGTTCCAGATCCCGTCACTGCTCTTCCTCGTCTTCGAGCAGATCGCCAACCAGGCCCACAAGTTCTCGCTCATGACGGGCGGTCAGGCGAAGGTGCCGGTCACCTATCTGGTGCCCGGGTCCGGCTCCCGCGTGGGCTGGGCGGGCCAGCACTCCGACCAGCCGTACGGGCTCTTCGCCCACGTCGGGCTCAAGACCGTCGTCCCCAGCAGCCCGTCCGACGCCTACGGCCTGCTCGTGTCGGCGATCCGCGACGACGACCCGGTGGTCGTCCTGACCCCGGCCGCCTCGTCGATGGACCGCGAGGACGTGGATCTGGCCGCCCTCGCTCCGCTCCCGCTCGGCGTGGGCCATGTGGTGCGCCCGGGGTCGGACGTCACGGTGGTGGCGGTCGGCCATCTCGTGCAGGAGGCCGTCGCGGTGGCCGACGAGCTCGCGCCCGACGTATCCGTCGAGGTCTTCGACCCGCGCACGGTGTATCCGTTCGACTGGGACGGTCTCGCCGCCTCCGTGGGACGCACCGGACGACTCGTCGTCATCGACGACACCAACCGCTTCTGCGGCTTCGCGGCCGAGATCGTCAGCACCGCCGCCGAGGAACTCACCCTCACCGCACCGCCCCGGCGCGTCACCCGCCCCGACGGCACCGTGCTGCCGTTCGCCCTGGAACTCGACCGCGCGGCCCAGCCGCACAGGGACCAGCTCTTGGCGGCGGTGCGGGGTGTGTGCGGGGTAGCGGACTAGGTCGCCACCCCCAGCCGGCCCGCAGCCCCGATGACCTCTGATGGCCCCCGATGGGGGAAAACCCCCAGACCGCACGGAGGAAAGCCACGTTCCGCCCGCGGCTGCCGCGTACCTAGCGTGAGTCCCACCGAGCACGCCCAGTACGCGGCAGGGAGTTGTGATGATCGAGGTCCAGGGGTCACCGGGCATGCCCGGGTCCACGGCCGTCCCCACGGGGATGTGGCTACCGGTCCGCGGGGACGCGGGGCAGGACACTGACGGCATGCACGCGCACCACACACACCACGAGGCGGCCCCGCGCCACGAGCCGCCGCTGCCCCGAGCGCTCCTGCGTGCCCCCTTCACCCGGCGGGCCTGGTCCGAGGCGGCGTACTGTCTGATCGGTTTCCCGCTGGGGCTGACGGGCGGGACCGTCCTCGCGGTGGTCCTCGCGGTCGGCGGTGCCCTGACCGTGTCGTTGGTGCTCGCGGTGGTGGGGGTGCTGTTCCTCATCGGAGGGCTGTGGCTCGCGCGAGGGCTCGGCGGCGTCCACCGCGCTCTCGCCTCGGCACTGCTCGGCGAGCGCACGCCCGAACCGCCGTCGTTCCGCCCCGGCGACGGGTTCGTGGGGCGGCTCGACGCGCGGCTGCGGGACGGGACCGGCTGGCGCGCGGCGGGCTACGTCCTCGCGAAGCTGCCGGTCGGCGCGCTGGGCGCGTACGCCGTCCTGTGGTGGATCACGGGCCTGGTCAATCTGACCGCGCCGCTGCGGTGGGGTGTCTTCGGGCAGCGGCCCGAGGCGGGCGACCCGGAGGGCATGCCGGTGCTCACGCCGATTCCGTTCGGCGGCCTGGACGCGGACACGTTCGAGGGCACCTGGCTCGCGGTCCTGGTCGGCATCGCCACCCTGCTGTGCGCGCCGTGGGTGACGCGCCTCGTCGTCGTGGGCGACCGCTGGCTCGTGCGGGCGCTCCTGGGACCGGGCCGTCTCGCCGACCGCGTACGGGACCTGGAGGAGACACGCGCGCTGGCCGTCGACGACTCGGTGGCGCTCCTGCGCCGGGTCGAGCGCGACCTGCACGACGGCGCGCAGGTCCGCCTGGTCGCCGT
>NZ_LIRJ01000155.1 GCF_001419745.1 Streptomyces silaceus
GGGCAGCGCGGGCCGCCGCGCCGTCGCCGACACCTACCGCGCCGCTCAGGACGAGGGGCGCGACCCGGTGCTCGCCGTGATGTGCGCGACCGGACGCAGCCGCCGCAAGTCGCTCAAGCTGATCGCGGGCGCGCGCGACGAGGGCTATCTGACCCCGCGTCACCACCGCAGGTAGAAGTGGACCACCGCGGGTAGGCCTGAGCCACCGGAGCGCGGTGCGCGTACGCCCCGGCAGGGCACCGTACGGAGCCCTCAGTCCATCTCCCGCATCCTGCCGATCTCGCTCGACTGCTGCGCCACCACGTCGTTCGCCATCTCCTCGACCTGCACGTTGTTGCCGTCCGAGAGGACCTCGGTGGCCATGGTGATCGCGCCGTTGTGGTGCGTGATCATCAGTTTGAGGAAGAGCTCGTCGAACGCCTTGCCCTTCGCGGCGCGCAACTGCTTCAGCTGGGCGTCCGTCGCCATGCCGGGCATCGTCCCGTGGTCGTGCCCGGCGTGCTTCCGCGGGCCGCCGTGGTTCTTCAGCCAGCCCTTCATCGCGCCGATCTCCGGACCCTGCGCGGCGCTGATGCGCGACGCGAGCCGCTTGACGCGGCCCGACTCGGCCCGTTTCGGGGCCAGTTCGGTCATCTCCAGGGCCTGTCCGTGGTGCACGATCATCATCTGCGCGTAGGTGAAGTCGGCCGAGTTGGGGGTGTCGTCGTCGGCTCTCTGCTCGGCGGCGTCCTGCGCGGACAGCGTCTCCGCGGCCTCGCCCGGCTTGCCCGGCGCGATCACCGAGGGTCCCGGCTGCGCCTTCCGCCCGGCGTCGGCCCCGTCCTCACCGCCGCCGTCGGAGTCGCAGCCCCCGAGCAGGAGAACGGCTGTCGTCATGAGCGCGGTGGCGGCGTACGTACGACGGTTGGGCACTGCGACCTCCTGTGGCACGCGGGTGATGCGGGTGCTGTCCCGGCACACGGCGGGGCGCCGGTGACAGGACGGTCAGATGACGAGTCTGTTGCACCCTATTGATCTGTGCATGCCGGGCACGATACTTCGGGTGTCCGCGATCCGTTCCACTGCGAACGGCGACAAGGGAGGACGCAGTGACCCTGTTGAACAACCCCCGAACTCGGCGCAGACGCCTGGGAGTCGGCGTGGCGGCGGCGGGACTCCTCGCCGCGCTGCTCACCGCGGCGCCGGCGGGAGCGATCCCCGACCCCGGTGACTCGCCCGCCGGTCCCAAGAGCGTCTCCAAGAGCGACGAGAGCAGGACGAAGGACGCCGTGGCGCGCGGCGAGATACCCGCGCCCGGCGAGATCGAGAAGTCGGCCAACATCGAGCACCTGGCCAACGTCCCCAAGGACGCGCTGCCCGGCCTCAACACGGACATCGCCTTCCAGGGGAAGTACGCCTTCGCCGGCAACTACGACGGCTTCCGCATCTACGACATCAGCAACCCGAAGGCCCCGAGGACGGTCTCCCAGGTCCTGTGCCCGGGATCGCAGAACGACGTCTCCGTCTCCGGCGACCTGCTCTTCCTGTCGACGGACTCCTCGCGCAGCGACAACTCCTGCAACAGCACCTCCCAGCCCGCGACGGAGAAGTCGTCCTGGGAGGGCATGAAGATCTTCGACATCAGCGACAAGGCGAACCCGAAGTACGTGTCGGCCGTCGAGACGGCCTGCGGCTCCCACACCCACACGCTGGTGCCGGAGCGCAAGAACGTCTACGTGTACGTCTCCTCGTACTCCCCGAGCGCGACGTTCCCCGACTGCCAGCCGCCGCACGACGGCATCTCGGTCATCAAGGTGCCGCGCAAGGCGCCCGAGAAGGCCGCGGTCGTGGGCTTCCCCGTGCTCTTCCCCGGTGAGGGCCCCGACGGCGGCGGCAACCCGGGCGGGCCCACCAACCCGGGCGTCCAGAAGACCACCGGCTGCCACGACCTCACCGTGCTGCCCTCCGAGGACCTGGCGGCCGGCGCCTGCATGGGCGACGGCATCCTGTTCTCCATCAAGGACCCGGAGCACCCGAAGGTCATCGACCAGGTCCAGGACAACAAGAACTTCGCGTTCTGGCACTCGGCGACCTTCAACCAGAAGGCGAACAAGGTCGTCTTCACCGACGAGCTGGGCGGCGGCAGCGCGGCCACCTGCGACGCGGCCACCGGCCCCGAGCGCGGCGCCAACGGCATCTACGACATCAAGGGCAAGGGCGACAAGCGCAAGCTCGTCTTCCGCAGCTACTTCAAGATCCCGCGCCACCAGGGCGCGACCGAGAACTGCGTCGCCCACAACGGCTCGCTGATCCCGGTCAAGGGCAAGGACCTCATGGTCCAGGCCTGGTACCAGGGCGGCGTCTCCGTCTGGGACTTCACCGACTCCACCCGGCCCAAGGAGATCGGCTACTTCGACCGCGGTCCGCACACCACCGACAAGATCGTCGTCTCGGGTTCCTGGTCGGCGTACTACTACAACGGCCTGGTCTACTCGAACGAGATCAACCAGGGGCTCGACGTGCTGAAGATCAACGACAAGCGCACGGACCCCGGGCGGAAGGTCCGCCTGCACGAGCTCAACGTCCAGACCCAGCCGGACTACTTCGACTAGTCGCCCGGCCGGCTAGTCGATCAAGCGGCCCCTGCAGGTCCCGTCGGGCGGCGTGTCGTCCGGCGGGACACCCAGCTTCCAGTCCAGGCCGTAGCGCTGGAACAGCTCGGCCCGCAGCGTCCCGAGCGGCATCGGTGCCCCCGGGATGAGCAGCGCGACGACCGTGCCCATCAGCAGCGCCCGCAGCAGCGGATAGTCCCGGTCGACGTCCGTCGAACCGTAGCGGACCACCGTGTCCCGCAGCAGCTCGGCCAGCCGCTGCTGCTCGGGGCACTGCACGAACCCCTCCGCCTGGAGGATGCCCGCCATGTGCGTGCGCATGAGCAGCGGCTCGTCGTGGGCCAGGCCGAGGATCGCGTCGATGGCGCGGGCGAGGCGCTCGCGGCCGTCCTCGGTGCGCGGCTCCCGTTCCAGGCCCGCCTCCAGCGTGCGGTGCATCAGCCGGTGCACCGCCGACTGCAGCAGTTGGCGCTTGCCGGGGAAGTAGTACGACACCAGGCCGCGGGCCGCGCCCGCGCGGTCGGCGATGTCGCCGAGCGTCGTGGCCTCGTAGCCGCGCTCGCCGACCAGCTCCACCGTGGCCTGCAGCAGCCGCTCCCGGGAACGTCTGCGCAGCTCTTCATTGACCGACGGGCTACGCGGGGACATCCTGAATAACTCCTGCGTTGACTGGCTCCGAGCCAATATACTCAGCGCGTTCCGTTCACGGGGCCCGTACGGGCCCCCGCACGGGACACGACGGCCTCGGGCAGGCAACACCGCGGGGGAGTGTTGCCTGCTCGCAGGCGGTTCGGAGCGGTCGGCAGACCGCTCTCTCCTCGCCGATCCCGCCCGCCCTCCTTACAGTGGGCCGGGGGGCCGAGGAGGCTGACTGACATGGACCAACAGCAGATCCTGTCCCGGATCACGGCCATGGTCGAGGACGAGAAGAAACTGCGCGACGCGCTGGCCGCGGGCGAGATCGACGGGCCCACGGAGCACGCCCGCCTCGGTGTCCTGGAGCGCGAGCTCGACCAGTGCTGGGACCTGCTGCGCCAGCGGCGCGCCAAGGCCGAGTTCGGCGAGAACCCCGACGACGCGCGGGTCCGCCCGGCCGCCGAGGTCGAGGGGTACCAGTCATGACCCGGGCCTCCTGAGGAGCCCGGCATGGCAGCCGAGCGAGGCAGGCCGTACCGGGGCGACTCCCTCACCGTCACCTTCGACGCGGGCCGCTGCATCCACGCCGCCGAGTGCGTGCGCGGCCTTCCGCGGGTCTTCGACACGGGCCGGCGCCCCTGGATCCGGCCCGACGCGGCGCCCGCGGACGAGGTCGCCGAGGTCGTCAGGCGCTGTCCGTCCGGCGCGCTGCAGTACGAGCCGGCCGACGGCACCGCCGAGCCGGCGGACCCGGTGACGCGCGTGCGGCGGTGCGCGGACGGCCGGATCGTCGTGCGGGGCGACCTGCGGGTGTCCGCCGAGGGCGGTCCCGCGTCGCACGAGACACGGGTGACGCTGTGCGGCTGCGGGCGCAGCGGCAACCAGCCGTTCTGCGATCACGCCGGGCCCTGCGACCCGTCGCGCCCGGCCGGTCCGCCGCGGTCCCCGGAGACCTCCGACGGAGACCGGACCGTCACCTGACGAGGTCGAGGACCGGCCCCAGGGCGTCCGGGCGCGCGGCGACCGGCAGGTGGTCGACGAAGCGCACCGCGCACCCGAGGCCGGCCGCGCCGCCGTCGGCGCGCCGGTCGTCGCCCACCATCAGGACGTCCCGCGGATCGGTCCCGAGCGCCTCGCAGGCCACCGCGAACAGCCGTGTGTCGGGCTTCTGGATGCCGTGCTCGTACGACAGGACGTACGCGTCGACGTACGGGTCGAGGCCGTGGGCGCGGAACACGGGCCGCAGATCCCAGCCGATGTTGCTCACCACCCCGACGCCGACACCCCGCTCGCGCAGCCCGGACAGGACGCGTGCCGCGTCGCCGTAGGGGCTCCAGGCGTGCGGGCTCATGTGCCGCTCGTACAGCGCGTCGTACAGCCGCGGATCGGGCAGCGGCACCTCACGGGCGAGACCCGTGAACGCGGCGCGGTGCTGCTCGGCGCTCGCGTCGCGGGACGCCCACAGCTCGGCGAGATGCCCCGGCACGGCGAGGGGCGAGGCCCCGCCGGGCAGCGCGCCCGCCCGCTCCAGGGCCTCGGCGGTCCGACTCAACTCGTCCTCCGGGAGGCCGACTTCGAGAGCGTCGAGCACGGCCCGCAGCCAGGACTCGGTCGGCTCGATGCGGAACAGGGTCCCGGAGAAGTCGAAGAGCACGCCCTTGATCGTCATGGCCAGGATCCTCCGGGACCGGCCGAGGCGCGGTCAAGTGCCGCTCGTGGCGCGCCTTCCGGGGCCGTACGCGTATGTCGCCACGGCCAGCGCCACCACCAGCGCGCCCAGCAGCCAGCCGCCCAGGACGTCGGACGGCCAGTGGACGCCGAGCCAGATCCGCGTCAGGCCGACCCCGACGACGGAGACCACCGCGAGCGTCACCGCCGTGCGCCACAGGACCGGGCCCACGCCGTACCCGCGCAGCAGCCACAGGAGCAGGCCGCAGGCGACGGCGGCCGTCATCGCGTGGCCGGAGGGGAAGGCCGCGTAGTGCGCGGAGTCCACGGGGTCGGGCCACTGGGGCCGGGGCCGGTCGTACGCCGCCTTGAGGGACTGCTGCACCACCGAACCCAGTACGCAGGCGCCGGCCACCCACAGCGCGAGCCACCGCGCGCCGCGCACCGCCAGCCAGATCGCCGCCACCGCGCACAGCGCCCGCATCGTCCAGGGATCCCAGAACCAGTCGGTGAGGATCTTGGCGGCGTGCGTGGCGTCCGGGTCGTCCACCGCCCAGCGGTGGGTCGTGCGCGCGATGTCGCGGTCGAGCGAGAAGAGGGGGCTCCACTCCAGCGCGACCAGGAGGAGCAGCAGGAAGGACGGCACACACAGGGCCGCGGCGGTGAGCGCGGCGCGGGTGCCGGGCGGACGGGGCGGGGAGTCGGGGGGTGCGGTGTCCATGCGGTGATCCTCGCCGACGGGGCGGGGCCGCGGCCATCCCGGGGGTCCCGGGCGCGGCGCGCGGACGTCAGCCCAGCGCGCGCAGGCCCGGCACGAAGGTGACCAGGACGGGGATCACCGGGACGAGCGCGGCGGTCGCCGTCAGCCGCAGGCGGCGTCCCGCGGTGAGCCGCGGGCGGGCCGAGAGCAGCCGGTGCACGCGCTGCGGGACGTGTGCCTGCGGCGTCGGGCAGGGGCCGAACACGCCACGGTCCTCGTTCAGTTCGACCAGCGCGAGGGCGATCGTCAGGCGGCCGAAGCGGCGCGAGGCGACGTCGTCGGCGGCGAGCTCCACCAGACGGTGCATCTCGTCGCGGAACGCCGCGAACATCCGCACCTGCGGGAAGCCGGCGGCCAGCGCGCCCGAGCAGTGCAGCAGCCAGTCGTGCCGCGCCTTCGCGTGGCCCTGCTCGTGCGCGAGGACCGCGTCCAGCTGGCGGCCCTTCAGGCGGCGCAACGCGGCGGTGGTGATGACCAGTTGGGGTGCCTGGCCGGGCAGCCACCAGGCGTCGGGCCGCTCCCCTTCGAGGACCACGAGACGGTCGGCGCCGGGCTCCTCGCCGGGCAACAGCGGGGCGCGCACCTGCAGTTCGGCACGCCGCACGGCCCGGCGCGTCCTGGCCCGCGCGATCTCGCGGGTGAGCATCGCCGCGGTCCACATGCCGCCGCAGGCCAGCGTCACCGCGGTGGCCGCCGCCCAGGGGCCGGGAGCCTGCAGGGCGTACGCCTCGACGACGGCGTGCGGCGCGGGCGCGAAGACGTGGCCGCGCACGGCCTGCCACGCGGCGGCGGCGCTCAGGGTCATGGAGAGCGCGCAGCAGAGCAGCACACCCGCCACCACGCACTGCCAAGCCCACAGCGCGACCACGGGTTCGCGCTCCGGCCAGTCGGCCCGTGCCAGCATGCGGGGGGCGACGACGGCGGTCAGGGCGCCCAGCAGCAACAGCGCGACGGGGACCATCATGCCGCCCAGCCTATGAGGGCCGGACGGGCGGAGGGTATGGCCTGTCTCCGCAAGTGACGGACGCCACGGACGGAACGGGTGTATCGCGCGGCGATCGTGGGTTCGGTCCGCGGGGCACGGCCGTCCTGCCGGTGCGACACGTCGGTGCTGCACGTACGGGTGATGACCGCCGATCACGCCCGGGATACGCCGTAATGTGCTGGTGATGATCGAGACCATCGTGTTCGACGTGGGGGAGACCCTCACCAAAGACGACCGCCACTGGGCCTCCTGGGCGGACTGGCTGCAGGTGCCGCGGCACACCGTGTCCGCGCTCGTCGGCGCGGTCGTCGCGCGGGGCGGGGACTCCGCCGACGCCCTGCGGCTCATCAGCCCGGACATGGACGTCGCCGCCGCCTCCCGCGCGCGTGAGGCGGCGGGCCGCGGCGAGCACCTGGACGAGACCGACCTCTACCCGGACGTGCGGCCCGCGCTCGGCGGACTGCAGCGCCTCGGCGTCCGCGTCGTCGTCGCCGGAAACGCGACCGCGCGCGCCGCCGAGCTGCTGCGCGACCTCGATCTGCCGGCCGACCTGATCGTCACGTCCGGCGACTGGGGCGTGGCCAAGCCGGACCCCGCCTACTTCACGCGGGTGCTCGAAGCGGCCCAGGCCGGCCCCCGGGAGACGCTGCACGTCGGGGACCACCCCGCCCACGACATCTTTCCCGCGCGTCAGGCCGGTCTGCGCACGGCGCACATCCGGCGCGGGCCGTGGGGGCATCTGTGGGCCGAGGACGAGGCGGTCGCCGAAGCGGCGGACTGGCAGATCGACGGCCTCATCGGCCTCTCGGCGCTGCTCGGACACTGAGCCGCGCCCCGCTGGGGCACTGAGCCGCGCCCGCGCGGACATCGGGCCGCGCCCGGCGCTGCGTGCCGCCTACAGCGTCAGCAGCATCGCCACCATCCCGATGCCCATCGACAGCCGGCACGCCAGGGCCACCTCGGGGCGGTCTCCCCAGCCCGGCGTGGCGGGTCCACCCGGCACGGGTCCGCCCGTGACCGGGCCGCCGCCTCCGCCCGCCGGTGAGGCGACCGCGAGCGGGGCCAGGCGGGCGCCCGACCACAGGACGTATCCGGCGAAGTAGAGCAGGAGCGCGCCCGTCAGCGGTGGGCTGCCCGCCCCGGCGCCGTGGCCCGCGTGCGCGCCGGGCGTCGTGAGCATGGCCACCGCCATGTAGACCATCGCTCCCGCGCCGATCAGATGGTGCAGATGGTGGCGGTCCGTGCGGGCCGCCCACACGGCGTGCAGCGCGGCCGCGCCGAACACCACGGCGTAGACGAACCAGGCCCAGCGCGGGGGCGCGACCACGGCGGCGGGCACGGCCATCACCGCCATCCCGAACCCCATGAGCGCCTCGCCGCCCGCCGTGCGGCGCTGCTCCTCGATACGGCTGCGCATCCTCAGCAGGCAGTAGGCCCCGGTCGCCGTGCAGAGCGCGACGAGCAGCCAGGCGGCCTGCGCCGGTCCATGCACCGCGTACCTCCCCCTGTCGACGGTGTCGTCGGGTCGATGCCCGGGGGCGTGGTGTCGTACGCGAGCGCACGGGGGTGCACGGGGA
>NZ_LIRJ01000156.1 GCF_001419745.1 Streptomyces silaceus
GCCCACACCCGCTGCAGGAAACTCCCACGCCCCCTACCGGCAGCCGAGCCGCCGCCTCACTCGGCCCAGTAGAGGGATATCTCCGGATTCACGAAGAGGTGCACGTACCCGCACCGCCAGCAGATCAGCCCCGTGGCGGACTCGTCGGCCCAGGCCATCTTCATGAACTCCATGCCGAAGCTGTTCAGCTTCACGTCCCGCTCGCGGAACAGATCCCCTTTGCAGACCTGGCAGTTGATCCACGCTCCCCCAACGGCGGCACGTACCGGCCTGGGCGCCATGACGTTCCCCTTCCCCCACAGCGAAAGGCGCCGGTCAGACGCCCACAAGGGAGACTAATCGACGCCGGTTCGACGGCAGACGGCCGAACCACCCCCACGCACGGGGCAGTCCGGCCGTCGGCTTCATCCGTTTCATCCGTGACGGGTCACGGGCCGCATGCCATCAGTTCTGCGGCTGCGGCTCCCGCTCCTGGTCCCGCTCCTCCGCCGACGGGACGGGTTCAGCCGGGTCCGAGACAGCGCCCCCGCCCTTCTTCCGCGGCAGCAGCACCGCCACCAGCAGCGTCCCCACGCCCAGGATCGACGCGCCGATCAGGCTCGTGTGGGACACCGCGTCGGCGAAGGCGGAGCCGACCGCGTCCGCCATCTTGCCGGCGCCCTGGGCGAGTTGTTCGGCCTGGGACTTGAGCTGGGCCGCCTGCTCGGGCGAGCTCGCCCGCGCCGCCTTCGCGGCGACCTCACGGGCCTGGTCGCCGATGCCCTGGGCCACCGCGTAGCCGGCGCCGACGGAGTCCTGCGCGGTGTCCAGCGTGCCGGCCGGCAGCTTCGTGCCCGAGGAGGACGCCGCGTCCGCGAGCTCCGAGGAGTACGAACTGGCCAGCACCGAGCCGAGGATGGCGATGCCGAGCGAGCCGCCGAGTTCGAGGGACGTGTCGTTGACCGCGCCGCCGACGCCCAGCTCGGACTCGGGGAAGGCGCCCATGATCGCGTCCGTGCAGGGCGAGAGCGCGAGGCCGATGGCGAGGCCGAGGACGATCAGCGGGGCGACGAAGTCCCCGTACGTGGAGCCCGCGTCGACCTGCGTGAGCAGCGCGAGCGCCACCGTGCCCGCGACCATGCCCGCCGTCACCGTGATCTTCATGCCGATGCGCGGCGTGAGGTAGCCGGTCAGCGCCGAGCCGACGAAGACCGCGCCGGCCAGCGGGAGCATCCGTACGCCGGTCTCCAGCGGGTTGTAGCCGAGGACGAACTGCAGGTGCTGCGTGAGGTAGTAGAACGCGCCGAAGACCGCGAGGAAGAACAGCGCCACCGCGAGGTTCGAGCCCGCGAAGCGGCGGTCGAGGAAGCGGCGGACGTCCAGGATCGGGTGCGGGTGGCGCAGCTCCCAGGCGATGAAGGCCAGCAGGCCGGCGCCCGCGACGACCGCCGCGGAGACCGCCTTCGCGTCCCAGCCGAAGTGCGGACCCTGAATGATCATGTAGACCAGCGCGCCGGTCCAGACGACGGAGAGCGCGCCGCCGACGTAGTCGATCCGGTTGCCGTGGCCGGCCTTGGACGGCGGTACGAGCACGAGGGCGCCGACGATGGCGAGCGCGGCGATCGGCACGTTGATCAGGAAGGTCGACGCCCATCCGTGGTTCTCCAGGAGCGCGCCCGCGACCAGCGGACCCGCGGCGATCGCGAGCCCCGCGGTGGCGGTCCACAGCACGATGGCCTTGGCCCGCTCGGCCTTCGGGAACGTCGCGGCGAGCAGCGACAGCGTCGCCGGCATGATCATCGCCGCGCCGAAGCCCATCACGGCGCGGGCCGCGATGACCCCGCCGGAGCTGTCGACCAGCGAGCCCGCGACCGCTCCGCCGCCGAAGACGACGAGGCCGAGGACGAGCGCGCCGCGCCGGCTGTACTTGTCGCCGATGGCGCCGAGCAGCAGCATCAGCGCGGCATAGGGGACGGTGTAGCCGTCGATGACCCACTGCAGGTCGGAGCTGGAGAGGCCGAGGTCCTTGGTCATGTCAGGGGCGGCCACGGTCAGCGCCGTGTTCGCCATCACGATGATCAGCAGACTCAGGCAGAGCACGCCCAGTGCCCACCAGCGGCGCGCGTACGGCCGGTCCATCCGCTCGACCGGCTCCTTGATCACCACAGACATCGAGGCCCTCACTCCTCACAGCGGGTCCGCGCACGGGGCGCGCCCGTCCACGTACACCATTCACTTGCACATCGCCGTGCAACTACACAATGATGTGCAAATTACTTCCTTGCACAACGTTGTGCAAATTGACGCCGTGAGCAGATTGATCAGCAGAATGAGAGGCATGAGCACTCCGCGCCCCGCGCCCGTGAGCGGCAGAGCCGACGCCAACCGCCGCCGCATCCTCGACGTCGCCGTCACCGAGCTGCTGCGGGACCCCGACGCGTCCATGGACCAGATCGCGCGCGCCGCGGGTGTCGTGCGCCGCACGGTGTACGGCCACTTCCCCAGCCGGGACGCGCTGGTGGGCGCCATCGTGGACCGGGCCATCGAGGCCGTGGAGACCGCCCACGCCAAGGGACGCGAGGGCGCCGGGAACCCCGCCGAGGCGGTCGCCGGCTCGCTGCTCGCGGTCTGGGAGGTCGCCGACCGCTACCGCCTCCTGCTCTCGCTGGCCCAGCGCAGCGTCACGATGGGCGGCATCCGCGAACGCCTCGGCGCCGTCCACGCCTCGGGCGTGGAGATCTTCCGGCGCGGCCTGGACGACGGCACGTTCGTGTCACCGCTGCCGCCGCGCGCGCTGAGTTACGTCCTCGAAGGGGTGCTGTTCGCCGTGATGGAGGCCGTCAACGACGGCGTCCTGGAAGCGGAGGAGGCGGGCAGGTCCACCGCGATCACGTTCCTGACCGCGACGGGCCTGCCCGCCCCAGAAGCCACCGAGCTGGTGACGAGGGTCGCTAGGCGCGGAACGCCCGGCGACGGTGCCGAGGGCCGCTAGGCCAACGACTTCTTGCCCGCGCCGACCTGCTCGGGCACGGCGTCCTCACCCGTCTCCTCGCCGCGCGAGGACGGCCCGTGCCCGTCGTCCACCAGCGTCCGCTCGTCGAAGGGCAGGTCACCGGCGAGGACCGCCTTCACCCGCTCCTTGTCGACCTCCTTGGTCCACGTGCCGATGAGCAGCGTGGCGACCGCGTTGCCCGCGAAGTTGGTGAGGGCGCGGGCCTCGCTCATGAAGCGGTCGACGCCGATGATCAGGCCGACGCCGTCGACCAGCGCGGGCTTGTGCGACTGCAGACCGCTGGCGAGGACCGCGATGCCCGAACCGGACACGCCCGCCGCGCCCTTGGACGCGATCATCATGAAGAGCAGCAGCCCGATCTGCTCGCCGACGCCGAGCGGCTGGTCCATGGCGTCCGCGATGAAGAGCGAGGCCATGGTCAGGTAGATCATCGTGCCGTCGAGGTTGAAGGAGTAGCCGGTCGGGACGGTGATGCCGACGACCGGACGGCTGACCCCCAGGTGCTCCATCTTCGCGATGAGCCGCGGCAGCGCGGACTCGGACGAGGAGGTGGAGAGGATCAGCAGGAACTCCCGGCTCAGGTACCTGAGCAGCTGGAAGAGGTTCACCCCGGTCACCAGGCGCACCAGCGTGCCGAGCACGATGACGATGAACAGCGCACAGGTGACGTAGAACCCGATCATGATCGTCGCGAGTGCCTTGAGCGCGTCGAGGCCGGTCTCGCCGATGACGGCCGCCATCGCGCCGAACGCGCCCACCGGGGCCGCCCACATGATCATGCCGAGCACCCGGAAGACGAGCTTCTGGATGTGCTCGATGCCCCTCAGGACCGGCTCTCCCGAACGGCCCATGGCCTGCAGCGCGAAGCCGACGAGCAGCGCCACGAGCAGGGTCTGGAGCACCTCTTGCTGGGTGAAGGCGGAGACCATCGTGGTCGGGATGATGCCGAGGACGAAGTCGACGAGCCCCTTGTCCGCCTCGTCGGCCGCGGTGTGGCCCGCGCCCTTCACGGACTCGGTGATGTCCAGGCCCGAGCCCGGGTGCAGGATGTTGCCGACGATCAGGCCGATGGCGAGCGCGACGAAGGACATCGCGATGAAGTAGGCGAGCGCGAGACCGCCGACCTTGCCGACCTTGGCGGCCTTGCGCACCGAGCCGACGCCGAGGACGATCGTGCAGAAGATGATGGGCGAGATCATCATCTTGATCAGGTTCACGAAGCCGGTGCCGATCGGCTTCAGTTCCTTGGCGAAGTCGGGCCAGATGAAGCCGACGGCGATGCCGAGCAGCACGGCGCCGATGACGGCGATGTAGAGGTAGTGCGTCCGGTCCCGCCTGGCTGCGGGTGCGGCTTGTGGGTCGGCCGTGCTGGTCACGGGGGACCTCCTTGAACGACGACGTCGGCGTTGTGGTGCCCGCAGTGCGTGCGGCTCACGTCCTGGGCGATCGGCTCGCGACCCGACGGCTGGGCCGGCTCGGTGCCTGGGCGATCCCCCGGCTCGATGGCCGGGCGATCCCGGCGACTATCTCCCGCTCTGTGAGGGCGGTCACCCTTGCGTTCATTTAGTTCGCACTTATACGACGAGGCAGACTGAGACCATGTCCCGCACCCGCCCCTCCCGCCCGCGCCGGCTGCCGCGCAGCCTGGCGGGCCAGCTCTTCGCGATGCAGATTGTGCTGGTCACGGTGGTGGTGGCCGGGTGCGCGCTCTTCACGTACCTGAGCGACAAGCACCAGGCCGAGGAGAGCGCGCGCCGCCAGGCGACCGCGGCGGCGCGGGCGGTCGCGGACTCCCCTTCCGTACGGGAGGCCATTCGCGGTGCCGACCCCTCGAAGCGGCTCCAGCCGTACGCGAGTCGGGTGCAGAAGCACACCGGCGTCGACTTCGTCACGATCATGGACCCGCGCGGGATCCGCTGGACCCACCCCGACGAGCGGCGCATCGGCGAACGCTTCCTCGGCCACCGGGCGGACGCGCTGCGCGGCAGGACGTTCGCGGAGACGTACACGGGGACGCTCGGTCCTTCGGTACGGGTGGTCACGCCGATCTGGGCCGACGGCGGGCCCCACGACGGTGGTGACGGCGAGGGCGTCGGCGCGGTGGACGGGGCCCGTCCGGACGACCGCATCGTCGGCCTGGTCAGCGCCGGCATCACCGTCGAGGAGATCAGCGCGAAGGCGCGCGGCCAGGTCCTCGCCCTGCTCGGGGTCGCGGCGGCGGCGCTCGTGCTCGGCGGCATCGGTACGTACGTCATCAACGCCCGCCTGCGCCGCAGTACGCACGGCATGAACGCCGCCGAGCTGAGCCGGATGCACGACTACCACGAGGCGGCGCTGCACGCGGTGCGCGAGGGGCTGCTGATGCTGGACGGCCAGCGGCGGATCGCGCTGATCAACGACGCGGGCCGCGAGCTGCTCGGCGTCCCCGAGGGCCCGGTCATCGGCCGCAACGTCGCCGAACTCGGCCTCCCCGCTCCCCTGACCGGCGCGCTCCTCGCGGCCGAGCCGCGGGTCGACGAGCTGCACCTGACCGTCGACCGCGTGGTGGTCGTCAACACCTCGCCCGTGTCGGGCGGCGAGCGCCGGGGCACGGTGGTGACCCTGCGCGACCACACCGAACTGCAGGCGCTCACCGGCGAGCTGGACTCCGAGCGGGGCTTCACGCGGGCGCTGCGCTCGCAGGCCCACGAGGCCGCGAACCGGCTCCACACGGTGGTGTCCCTCATCGAGCTCGGCCGCGCGGACGAGGCCGTCGACTTCGCCACCGCCGAACTGGAGCTGGCGCAGGCCCTGACCGACCAGGTGGTGGCCGCGGTCAGCGAACCCGTCCTCGCGGCGCTGCTGCTCGGGAAGGCGGCGCAGGCCAACGAGCACGGTGTGGAGCTGGTCGTCTCCGACGACAGCAGCATCGACGACGGCATGCTCCCGCCGTCCCTGCCCGCCCGCGACCTGGTGACGGTCCTCGGCAACCTCATCGACAACGCGGTCGACGCGGCCCAGGGGTCGCCGTCGGCCCGCGTCACCGTGACGGCCCGCGCCGACGAGGCGGGCCTCCTCCTGCGCGTTTCGGACACGGGCCCCGGGGTGGCCCCCGCGCAGCGGACGACGGTCCTCGAACGGGGCTGGTCCACCAAGGCCCCCACGGGCCGGGGCCTTGGCCTGGCCCTGGTCCACCAGACGGTGACGCGCAACGGTGGCGAACTGACCATCAGGGAGTCCGACGAGGGCGGCGCGGAATTCGAGGTGACCCTGTCGACGCCCGAACGGAGCCGGGAGCCCGGGGACGGGTGGGCGCAGCCCCCGGTGCCGGGTACCTGCGACGACGGCGCCGGCCGAAGCGCAGGCCGCGCCCCGGTGCCGGGCGGCGACAGCGGAGGCACCGACGCAGGCACGAACTCCGGTCCGCCCCGGGCCGACCGCACCGGCACGGGAGGCACCCAGTGATCCGCGTACTCGTCGTCGAGGACGA